>NZ_JAKZFS010000007.1 GCF_022808915.1 Fundidesulfovibrio terrae | reverse complement strand
CCTGATTCCACCGGCATGCCGGTGGAATCAGGCCCGCGAAGCTATAGGGGATTCCAAAGGGACTGGTCCCTTTGGCGGGTCAAGGGCGGAGCCCTTGCGGGGCGCGGGGCAGAGCCCCGCCTATCCTCTCAACTTTGCCTGTTTCTCCAGCAGATCGCGCCAGGCCATTTCGAAGTTCTTCGCCACCATGGCGTCCACGGCCTTGTCATCGTACTTGGCTTCCAGCTTGATCTTGTTGCCCAGGATGTGCGCCACCTGCGCGGGCGAGGACGCCTGCCGCAGGCTCGAGCGCTGCACGTGGTCGATGGCCAGCCCGCCCGTGTAGAGGCAGGGCCGCCCGGCCAGGAAGCAGCGGATGTCCCGGTCCAGGTCGTCGAACTGGGTGGGCGTGTAGCGCACGTCGAAGCCGCCCACCCCGTCCAGCAGCGACAGGTCCAGCATGTGGCAGCAGCCCGACACCGACAGGCAGGGCCTCTCGTAGGCGAAGAGCCCCGAATCGAGCGTGCCGGTGCAGTTCATGAACACGCGCAGCCGCTCGCCGGGTTCCTGGCCCGCTTCTCCGGGCAGGCGGTGCAGCAGGTGGTAGTCGGCCGACTGGAGGCGGTGCGGATGTTCGTGGTCGCGGATGGCGCAGCCAACCACGCCGCATTCAGGGTGGCGTCCGGCCGCGTGGAGGAGCTTTGAGAGCCAGTCGCGGGGCAGGATCACGTCGTCGTCCAGGAAGGCGGCGAAGCGGCAGG
Source organism: Fundidesulfovibrio terrae (assembly GCF_022808915.1). Classification (NCBI taxonomy): domain Bacteria; kingdom Pseudomonadati; phylum Thermodesulfobacteriota; class Desulfovibrionia; order Desulfovibrionales; family Desulfovibrionaceae; genus Fundidesulfovibrio; species Fundidesulfovibrio terrae. Next base: position 124,197 of record NZ_JAKZFS010000007.1, on the reverse strand, counting down.
CGCGGACCTCGGGCAGTGAGAGCAGCCAGTTGCGCGCGGCCGGGGCGCCCACGTTCACCGGCAGGGTGACGACGGTCAGGCGCTCGGGGCCGAAGCGTCCGCGGGCGGCGCGCAGGGTGTCGGGCGTGGCGTCGGTGGAGCCGTTGTCCAGAACGAATACCGGGTTGTCCCCGATGTCGGAGGCGAACACGCTTTCCAGGGTCTGGGCGATGAGTTCGGCCTTGTTCCAGCAGTAGGTCAGGATGGCGGTCCTGGGGGAGGGCAGGGGCCCCGGGACGGGGAGAAATCGCGCGTCGTGGGCCAGCAGGGTCAGGTTGACGTTCCAGGGCATGGCCGCGAGCAGGGGCGACCAGATGCGGAAGGCGTCCGGGCCGTTGCCCGCGCGGAAGGCCTCGAGCCCTGCCCTGTACCCGCTCCAGGGGGCGAAGGCCGGGTGGGAGAGGGCGCGGCCGGGCAGGCGATGGTGGAGATCCAGTTCGGCCAGCAGGCGCTCTTTCAGGACCGGGTCACCAGCACCGGACGAGATGATGGAGGCCGCCCGGTCGCGGTCGGACAGGCGCACCAGATGTTCCCACGCTTCGCCAAGCAAGGCCGCCGCGTGGGGCCCGGCGGCGGACAACTCCAGGAAGGCGGCGACGTCCTCGGGTGATCCGACGGCCTTGAGGGCTTCCCAGGCGTCGCTTGAGGCCGGGGGGCGCAGGCGTTTTTTGAGGCCTTGCAGGTACTGGCGCAGGTCCGGCGAGAGGAACGGGGCCGCGCCGTCCAGGGTGAGCAAGAGGGCCAGGGTGGGCGCGGAGAGGGGCCTTTGCTGCCAGGCCCAGGAAAGAAGTCCGGCTGCGGCCGACATAAGGACTTGATCCCCGGGGGCTCCGCGCACTATCCCTTCGGCCAGTCCCCATTGTTGCCAGGAGCTTTCCGTGGAGAGCGCCCAGGTGGGCAGCGGTCCGGCCAGCCGGGCCAGCGCGTCCGGTTCGAAAGCGGGGAAGAATCCCGGGTAGTCGTGGGAGGGTTCGGTCATGACGGTCCAGAATGTTGGTGATGCCCCGGAAACGGCGCTCGGCCGCGCGGCCAGGACGCTCATGGGGGGCGGGTGCATCGTCTACCCCACGGAGACCTTCTACGCCCTGGGGGCCTCGGTGGGAAGCGCCAAGGCCCTGGAACGGGTCAATGCCATCAAGGGCAGGCCCAGGTCAAAGCCCCTGCCGGTGATAATAGGCGACATGGATCAGCTTGCGCAGGTGCTGGACGAGGATGCCGAACGCTGGCCCGGGCTGGACCTGGCCCGGGAGCTCATGGATCGCTTCTGGCCGGGTTCTCTTTCCATCATCGTTCCGGCGCGCAAGGACCTTCCCCCGCAACTTCTGGACGCCCGGGGCTGCGTTTCGGTGCGCCTGACGCCGCATCCGCAGGCGCGGCAGCTGTGCCTGGCCGTGGGGACTCCCCTGGCGGCCACCAGCGCCAACGTCAGCGGCGACCCGGCCGTGAACGACCTGGGCGACTTGAGCCCGGCGGTGTGCCTGGGAGCGGATTACGTCCTGGCCGGCGACCCGTCTCCGGCAGGCGGTCAGGCGTCCACGGTGCTGCGCCCCTTGAAGGGCCGGGAAGCGGTGATGTACCGGGCCGGGGCGGTGCCGGTGGAGACGCTCGTGCAGGCCGGGGTCCGGCTGGTGGAGGAGGCGTAAAAGTTTTTTTACCGCCAATGGGGGCCGGGGCGGGGGGCAGGCCGGGGCGTTCAAGTTTTTTTACGGTTTGTAGGGCGCTGCGGCCGGTGCATATCAGGAATAAAATTTGTTATTTCAGTGTATTGCAGAAAATATTGAGCTGTCGCGCGCGTTGGCCCGGTCCTTGCTAAATAGAATTCATCCTTCCTCCTTTTGTCAAAGTCGGCTTTCAAGGAAACCAGGGCCTTGAAAGCCGATTTTGCATTCTAGCCACCCCCATTTCTTGTTCCCAACGCCTTTGCTTCGGGCTGATCCTCACCAGAGGAGGCGCTCCGTCGCAATGCAGGGCTGAGGGGCCTCGTCGGCGAGGTCAACGGTCTTTCGCGTGATGAGCGAGAAACGCACAGCTCCAAAGGGGCGGCAATGGTAAAAGTTCTTTAACCGGAAACGGGAGCCGGGGCAGGGCGGTGAAGCCCGCGTTCAAGAATCTTTACTGGTTCGGGATGGGCATGAGGCGAGAACTGAAAAATAATGTAAACATATTTAATATGTTGCGATAATACTGGTGGGGTTTGGCGCGTTGGTCCGGTCCTTGCTAAATAGAATTTATCCTTCCTCCTTTTGTCAAAGTCGGCTTTCAAGGAAACCAGGGCCTTGAAAGCCGATTTTGCGTTGAAGCCACAGCCCTCCCCAGTTCCTCAAGCACCCTCTCCGGCGTGATGTCCTCCAGGCAGCGCGGCCTGTCGCAACGCAGGTCCGCGCAGGTGGCCGTGCACGGCGAGCAGGGCAGGCCAAGGCTCGCCTCGCGCATGCCCACCGGCCCCCATTGGGCGAAGCTGGTGGGGCCGAAAAGCGAAACCCCGGGCACGCCGAGCATCCCTGCCAGGTGCATGGGGCCGGTGTCGCCTCCCACCACGGCCAAGGCTTGAAGCAGCAAGCGCTCCAGTTCCTCCAGGCTTTGGGGGGCCGTCCAGGCGTGGCCTTCCGGGATGAGGCCGCGCTCCAGTTCTGCCGGGCCGAGCACGAACACCGGTTCGATCGCGCGTTCCTCCAAGGCTTTGGCCAGTTGAAAAAATTGAACCAGGGGCCACTGCTTGAGAGGATGGCCCGCGCCGGGGAAGAGCAGCACGGTGTCCCCGGGGGCGCGCTCCCCGGCGAACAGGCACCGGAATTCCTCCAGCCAGCCCCCGGGCGTGGGCACGCCCAACCCGGCCAGGGCGCGCTCGTAGGCGCGGCGCACATGCAGATGCGAGTCCGGACCAGGCAGGGCCTTGAGCACGCTGCACTGCGGTCCGGGCGGCAGGGCCGGGGCGCGGTTGATGGCGAAGCGCAGCATCCGCCAGCCCGCCAATTCCTCCGGCCACCGCCGGGCCCCCAGGGAGCGTTCGAGCGCCCGTTCAAGCGCCGGCGGGCATGGGGCGTATCCGAGCGGCGCAAGCCAGCGCATCTTTTCCCCCCCGCCCGAGAAAACGAGTTCGGCCCCGGTCCAGGCTCGGCTCACGGCCAGGGCCTGGGGCCACGCACAAAGGAAGTCCCCCAATGCTCCGTGATGAATGAGAATAACCTTGTCAGGGAGGGGGCATGTAGGTATAGATTTCATTCTGTCGCCTCTTTGCACTGGGCCAGCCAGGGTGTAAACCCCCCAACACCTTGTCATGGCGCTCCTTTTCTCGCTTACGGGGGATATGCGCCATATCCGAACATGGAAAACACACAGGACGCCCCCGTCTGCGAATGCTGCGGCAAGCCGCTGCAGACATTCCGCAACCCCACCCCCACGGTGGACATCATCATCGCCTGCCCCGGGCGGCGGGTGGTGCTCATCGAGCGGCGCAACACGCCGTTTGGCTGGGCGCTGCCCGGAGGGTTCGTGGACTACGGCGAGACGGTGGAGAACGCGGCCGTGCGCGAAGCCTTGGAGGAAACTGGGCTTACGGTGGAACTGACCGGGCTGCACGGAGTCTATTCCGATCCCAAGCGCGACGAGCGCAAGCACACCATGAGCGTGGTGTTCACCGCCCAGCCCCTGGACATGTCCCGCCTCGGGGCCGGGGACGACGCCGTGAACGCCGCCGTCTTCCCGCTGGACCGGTTGCCGCAGCCGCTGGTGTTCGATCATGCGGTGATCCTGGCCGACTACGCGCGCCGCTTCACGCGCCTCAACGGAGTTTACGGGAGTACGAATAAGTAAGGCATTTCACCTGATCGTAACGCCTGCCGTCGCAGTTTCGTGCTAGGCGCCCATGATCGGCCGGATGGGGAGACGGATGCCATTTCATCATAAGGTTGTCTTCATCGCCTCGGAAATATACCCGTTTTCCAAGACGGGCGGCCTGGGCGACGTCCTGGGGGCGATGCCGTTGACGCTTCGCCGAATGGGCGTGGACGTGGCCGTGATAACTCCCTTCTACGGACGCCTGAGCACGGGCGAATTCAAGCTGCGCCTTCTGTCCTCGCGCTGCCCGGTGGGCTACCCCTGGGCGCCCATCACCGCCGAAATCTACATGGCCGACTACCACGGCCTGCCGGTGTACTTCATCCAGCGCGGCGAATACTTCGACCGGCGCTTCTACTACAACACCCACGAAGGCGACTATTTCGACAACTGCGAGCGGTTCATTTTCTTCTGCCGCGCCTGCCTGGAATGGAGCCGCCGCATGGACGTGGCCCCCAGGTTGATCCACGTCCATGATTGGCAGGCCGGCCTCGTGCCCGCCTACATGCACTTCTGGCGGCGCATCGATCCCTTTTGGCGCGACACCAAGACCATGCTCACCATCCACAACCTGGCCTTCCAGGGGCGCTTCGCCTCCAGGCTTTTCGATGATTGCGGCCTGCCCGCCGAGGCCTGGGGCATGGACGGCGTGGAGTTCTGGGGCGACTTCAACCTGCTCAAGGCAGGCATCGCCTATTCCGATCTGGTGACCACCGTGAGCCCCACCTACGCCCGCGAGATACTCACCCCCGAGTTCGGCTGCGGCCTGGAGGGCATCCTCTCCAAGCGGCGCGCCCACCTGCGCGGTATCCTGAACGGGGCCGATTACAACGTCTGGGACCCCAGCAACGACCGCTACCTGCCCTGCACCTACACGCCCGACGATTTCGAGAAGAAGGCCAACTGCAAGGAAAGCCTGCTCGACGAGCTGGACCTGGACCCCAGGCTCGGCGACCGGCCCGTGCTCGGCTTCATCGGCCGCCTGCGCAGGCAGAAGGGCATCGACCTGCTCATCGACATCCTGCCCAGGCTCATGAAGATGGACCTGGGAGTGGTGGTGCTGGGCGAGGGCAACCTGGAGTTCGAGGCCCAGCTCATGGAACTCATGGAGAACTATCCGGGCAGGCTCGCCGTGCGCATCGGCTACACCGAGGACCTGGCGCACCGCATCCAGGCCGCCTCGGACATCTTCCTCATGCCTTCGCGGTACGAGCCCTGCGGCCTCACCCAGATCTACGCCCTGCGCTTCGGCACCCCGCCCGTGGCCACCAACCTGGGCGGCCTCACGGACACCATCGTGCCCTATCCCCACCCCGAGGCCACCGGCTTCACCTTCCCCGAAGCCACGGGCGAGTCGTTCCTGGACAGCATCCGGCAGGCGGTGGACGTCTTCGACCGCCCCGACGAATGGAAGAGGATCATGCACCGGGCCATGCTCGCGGACTTCTCCTGGGAGCGTTCCGCAGCCCGGTATCTCGAAGTATACAGGGAGCTTGGCATCGACGTGTAAACCACCGGGAGGACACCGTGAACATGCAGCAGATTCGTCAGATGGCCAGGGAAAAGGGCGCCAAGATCGGCAACATGACCAAGGTCGACGCCGTGAGGATGATCCAGATGACCGAGGGCAATTTCGACTGCTTCGCCAAGGCCGACGCCGGGCACTGCGACCAGGGCGACTGCATGTTCCGCGAGGACTGCCTCAAGATCGCCATGAAGTCCAATTGAGCCCGCGCCGGAGCATCCCCTGAGCGCGCCCGTCGACATCCCCCCATTCGACCTCTACCTCTTCGGACGGGGCGAGCACTGGGACATCTACCGCATCCTCGGCGCCCATCCCCACGAGATGGATGGCCAGGGGGGCTTCCGCTTCGCCGTGTGGGCTCCCAACGCCGACGCGGTCTGCGTGATCGGCGACTGCAACGGCTGGCATTTCGGCGCCGACCACCTGCACCCGGTGGGGGTCTCCGGCATCTGGGCCGGATTCGTTCCGGACGTTAAGCGCGGGCAGCTCTACAAGTTCGCCGTGCGCGGCCGGGACGGCCATGTCCACATCAAGACCGACCCCTACGCCCTCTACGCCGAGATGCGCCCCGGCACCGCCGCAGTGGCCTGGGGCTTGGGCGGATACCAATGGGGCGACGCCGGGTGGATGCGCCACCGGGCCGAGCAGGGCCTGCCCCTGGACAAGCCCGTGAGCGTCTACGAGGTCCACCTGGGCTCCTGGCGCTGGAAAGGCCCCTATTACGGCGACTTCCTCTCCTACCACGATCTGGCCGACCAGCTCATCCCCTACGTGGCGAACCTCGGCTTCACCCACATCCAGCTCATGCCCGTGGCCGAACATCCCCTGGACGAATCCTGGGGCTACCAGACCGGCCACTACTTCGCCCCCACTTCGCGCTTCGGCTCCCCCGAGGACTTCAAATACTTCGTGGACCGCTGCCACCAGGCCGGCATCGCCGTGTTGCTGGACTGGGTTCCCGGACACTTCCCCAAGGACGCCTGGGGATTGGGGCGCTTCGACGGCACCGCCCTCTACGAGCACGCCGACCCCCGCCAGGGCGAACACCCCGACTGGGGCACCTTCGTCTTCAACTACTCCCGCCACGAGGTACGCAATTTCCTGCTGACCAACGCCCTGTACTGGCTGGAGGAGTTCCACCTGGACGGCCTGCGCATCGACGCCGTGGCCAGCATGCTCTACCTGGACTACTCCCGCGAGGAAGGCCAGTGGACGCCCAACGTCCACGGCGGCAAGGAGAACCTGGAGGCCATCGCCTTCCTGCGCGAGCTCAACACCATCGTGCACAAGCGCTACCCCGGCGCTGTCATGGCCGCAGAGGAGTCCACGGCCTGGCCCGGGGTGTCGCGTCCGGTCTACGCGGGAGGCCTCGGCTTCTCCTTCAAGTGGAACATGGGCTGGATGAACGACACCCTGGGGTATTTCTCCAAGGACCCGGTGTTTCGGGCCTACCACCAGAACAACCTGACCTTCTCCATGCTCTACGCCTTCCACGAGAACTTCATCCTGCCCATGTCCCACGACGAGGTGACGCACGGAAAGGGGGCGCTCCTTTCCAAAATGCCCGGCGACGACTGGCAGAAGTTCGCCAACATGCGCTGCTTTTTGAGCTACATGTGGGCCCACCCCGGCAAGAAGCTCCTGTTCATGGGGGGGGAGTTCGGCCAGTGGCGCGAGTGGTCCAGCCGCGAACCACTGGACTGGGCGCTCACGGAGTTCCCCGCCCACCAGGGCCTCGCCCGGACGCTTGCGGACCTGAACGCCTTGTACCGTTCCGAGGCCGCCCTGCATGAACTGGACAACGAGTGGAGCGGTTTCGAATGGATCGACCTGTCGGACTACCAGTCCTCGGTCATAAGCTTCCTGCGCAAGGCCCGTGACGGCTCGCAGCTCATGTGCGTGTATAACTTCACCCCGGTCGTTCGCGGGCATTACAGCCTGGGCTCGCGCCATGAAGGCTTCTGGCGGGAGGTTTTCAATTCCGACGCCATGGAGTACGGCGGTTCCGGCGCGGGCAACGCCGGGGGCGTCCACGCCCGCAAGGCCGAGATAGGCCTGTGGCCGTATTTCGTGGAGCTGACCCTGCCGCCGCTTGGAGCGGTCTTTTTGAAGGCCGAATAGCAGGGGAAGAAAGGCAGGAAGAGGAAGATGCCTCCGGCGGCCAAAGGGAGTTCCTCCCTTTGAGATCCCATATAATTTGCAATGATATCCGTGAGCTGCGTGTTCCCATGAGCCAGACGATTCTTTTGACCCTGGGCGACCCCAACGGGCTCGGCCCCGAACTGGTCTGCCGCTGGTTGGCGGCGAATCCCGTGATAAGCGACAGTTTGGTCATGATCGGCCCGGAGGCCGCCCTGGAAGTGCATGCCCGCCGCCTGGGCATAGGCACGCCCTGGAAGCGGCTGGACGACGGGCTTGCCACCGGAGAAGGCGCGGGCAGGCGCAACGAAGCGGACGCGGCCCCGGACCAGGGACGTCCCGGCACAGGGCTGGACTGCCTGGAGCCGGGCATGCACCTGCTGGAGCCGGCCGGGCTGGAATCGTTCATTCCCGCGCCGGGACAGTTCTCGGCCTCGGGCGGGCTGGCCGCCGGGCTGTCGCTGTCCCTGGCTTGCGACCTGCTCATGAACGGCCAGGCGAGCGGGATCGTCACCTGTCCGCTGAACAAGGCCGGGCTCCAGGAGGCCGGGTTCAATTTTCCCGGCCATACGGAATTTCTGGCCGAAAGAGCAAGCGTTGGGCGCGATGGGGTTTGCATGCACCTGTGCGGGCCGAAACTCAGGGTGAGCCTGGTCACCACGCATCCGCCGCTCAGGCTGGTTCCGGAGCTGGTCACGCGCGAAAAGGTGCTGCGCTGCCTGCAACTGACGGTGAATCACGTGCGCCGCCTGGGCCTTCCCGGGCCGGTGGCCGTGTGCGGCCTGAATCCCCACGCTGGGGAATCGGGCAAAATCGGCGACGAAGAGGGGCGGGTCATCGTACCGGCCATGGAACAGGCCCGGTCGCTGGGGCTGGAAGTCGCCGGGCCGTTCCCGGCGGATACCATTTTCCGGCGTGCTTACGAGGGCGAATTCCCGGCCGTGCTGGCCATGTACCACGACCAGGGGCTCGCGCCGCTCAAGCTCGTGCACTTCGGGGAGGCCGTCAACGTCACCCTGGGCCTGCCCTTCGTGCGCACCTCCGTGGACCACGGCACGGGCTACGACCTCGTGGGCCGGGACACGGCGGACATGGGGAGCTTCCTGGCCGCCCTGGAACTGGGCAGACGGCTCATTGCGGCCGGATGATCAGACGCCTGAACCTGGGGTCCACGTCCTCCATGCTCTCGTAGGGGCTGGGCAGGTCGATGATCCTTCTTCCGGCCAGGGAGGGTATTCCGGTCTTGCCCCGGTATTTTTCGTAGATCTTTTCGAAGGTCCCGTCGGCCACGATTCGCGCGAGTCCCTTGTCCAGGGCTTCCCAGAGAAGAGCACCGTTGGGCGCGGTCATCGACACCCAGATGTAGCGGTACCACGGATACCGGATGAGCAGGTGCCGGTCGGCCACGATGCCCGCGCCGCCATGGGCGGTGAATTGTCTGAGAAACCTTTCGTACTCGCTGACGCCCAGCGGCAGGATGTCGAAATGCCCCGAGGAGAGCGCCAACAGCGGATGAGAGGTGTTTCCGAACGGTGCGGCCACGACCCGGATTCCCAGCTTCGTGTAGATGTCGGCGTCGCTCCAGCCGGTTCCCTGTCCCACCACGAATTTCCGAAGGTCTTCAGGTGACGCGACATCCTTTAGGATGTCGCGTCGTGACTCTTTCACCAAGCATATCCTGTATCCGAGTAGGCCTCGTTCAAGCGGAATCCGTATGGCCTTGACGGCTCCCTGTTTTTCCATCTCGAGCCGTTCACTGTTGGGTGGGATGAACGCAAGATTGAGGTTCCCCTGCTGCAATTCGACATTCAGGCGTGTTTCCGGAGCAACCGGAAAAAGATTCCAGACCGCATTCACTCCAGACGTTTTCAATGCCTCGATACATATCTCCCGGGCGAATTCAAGGTGCTGGTCAGATTGTACGGAGAAAGCATATGTTTCAGCACAAGAGGCGTATTTTGCCGTGAGAAAAATGGATGCTATGAAAAGAATGGCGGTCGCAAGGCGCATTGGATTACCGTTTCGGTGAGGGAGTTTTACTCGCCGTCGTGTACGTTGGAGGCCGTTCAGAAGTCAATCTGGTAGAGCTGTCCGGACAAGGGGGGCATCGTCACGCGACGGGGAGATTCGAAAGAATGCCCAGGCCGGTCTCCAGGGAGAGGGACACCCGCCAGTCGCGAGCCTGCTCCAGTTGCCGCCGGACCTGGGCGGTGAAAGCCGCATGGCCGGGTCTGCCGCCGAGCGCGGCGTAGCGCGAAAGCCCTCTCGCCAGCCAGTCCAGCCCTTCGCGCCGTTCGTCCTCGTCGGCGGGCAGTTCCGCGCATCGGGCCGTCCCCGAATCCTCTGTGCAGGAATTTTCCGCGATCAGGGCGGCGCGGACCCCGGCTCTGTGCCCGAACACCTGCGTGGCCAGCACCATCCCCCCTCCCACACGGTTGGCGCCGTGCATGCCTGTGGCGCATTCGCCGCAGGCCAGAATTCCCGGAACGCTCGTCTGGCCGTGCTCGTCGATGACGGCCCCGCCGTTGCTGGCGTGGGCCATGGGTGCCACGCGCAGGGGCGTACCGTCGGGTGCGAGCAGGGTGGCGACGCCTGCGCTGTCCAGTCCCTCGGCCAGGGCCAGATCGATGGCCGAATCCTCCAGGGAGTAGCCGTAGGGGCAGTGTCCCGCGCGCCGGGCGCTCAGTTCTCCAATCCCTGGGATCAGTTCCTCAACCGGAACGGGGGGCACGGGTGGATTCTCCGGGCTGCCGGGACTCGCCAGATGGTAGCCGCCCGCGCCGAGTACTCCCGGCTGCCAGAAGGTTTTTCCGGGAAGCGTCCCCCACATGTATTGGAGGAACCCCAGGTTGGCCATGCGCGCGCCCGTGCGCGCGAGTACGCCCTGGCCGAAGCCGGGGTTCGGGCCGGCCATGGAGTGGGCGAAAAGCCGGGCCGGTCCGCCCATGGCGGCGACCACGGCCCTGGCGCGCACGAGGATTGGCCCGTGCTGGCCCGGGCGTGGTGGGCCGCCGCACTCTGCCCGGGCGGATGCGTGGCCCGACTCGACTGCGCCGCAGGGCATCAGGAGCGCGCCGCGCGCAGGATCGCTCAGGACGGACGCGGCCTGGAATCCGTGCAGGAAGCGGCAGCCGAGCGCCCTCAGTCGCGTGGTGAAACATTCGTAAGCCTTGGACAGGCCGGTGAACACGAAGGCCCGGCGGGAGCCGGGAGAGAAACAGGAGGAGTGCGCCAGGGGCTTCCCCGATGCGTCGCGGGTGAAGGGCACGCCCAGGGCCATGAGGTCGCGCAGGCGCGCCTCGGACTCCTCGGCCTGGACAGCCAGAAGCTCCGGGGAGAGCCATGCTCCCCGATTGAGGGCCAAAACTTCGCGCACGTAGTCCTCGCGGTCCTGGTCCGTGAGGCAGGCGTGCATGCCCAGGGCGTCGTTGACGTTGGCGAAGGAGGAGCCGGACGGCCCGGACGACGGGCTGGCCACGGCCAGGCGCAAGGATGGAGATGCCTCCAGGCAGGAGAGGGCGGCCCGCAGTCCGGCCAGGCCTGCGCCGAGGATCAGAACGTCGGCCTCGATGGAGGACGTGACGGCGGCGGTCAATCCACCTTCTTGCCCTGCTTCTTGATGGCGAAGCAGAGCATCTTCTGGGCTTCCTGAAATTCAGGATTGAGCTTGAGGGCCAGCTTGGCGGCCCGTTCCACCTTATCGAACTTTTCCCAGTCGATGTAGAGCCGGCCCAGGTTGAAATAGAGGTTGGGGTCGTTCTTGGCGTAGTTGACGGCCCGCATGAAGTACTTCTCGCCCACGTCGAACTGGCCGAGCTTTCTGAGCACGATGCCGATGCGGTTGTACAGGTGCAGCTGGTCCGGGGAGAGTCCGAGAGCTTCGTCCAGGTACTTGAAGGCGTCCTCGAAGAGTTCCGCCTGGATGAACAATTCGGCCACCTCGGCCCGAAGAGGGGCGTCGTTGGGGAATTCCTTCACCAGCCCGCCCAGCGTCTTGCGGGCTGGATCGAATTCCTTGTTGTCCAACTGCTGCTTGCCGATTCTCAGCCCCTCGGCCCGGCGCTTCTGGCGCACCTCGATCTGGGCCTGGGCTAGGTCCACGGTGTTGGTCTGGAGTTCGCGCAAGAGTTCGCGCAGACGCTCCAGCAGCTCCTTTTCCTCCCCGGCCGTGTAGGGGAGGACCAGCGGGTAGAGCTGCCGGAGCTCCTTGCTGTTGTTGAGCTGGTAGACTGCCTGCTCGATGAGCTTGCAGAACTCGTCCCGCTCGGCCTTCATGAGCTGGGCCTTGAGCATGGCCAGAACCGCCTCGTGCAGGGCCGTCACCGCCGGGAGCGGCTTGGCCTGCTTGAGGAACGTGTTCACCTGGGTGATCTGGTTCCTGGCCTTGGTGAGTTCTGCGGACATCCACCACCTCCAGTCTGAAGTTTAGCGGCCAAGCTCCCTGCGCAGCATGTCCCGGTAGCGCCCGAAGAACGAGCGGCTGTCGTGCGGTCCGGGGCCCGCCTCGGGGTGGTACTGGATGGCGATGATGGGCTTCTTGGTGTGGGCGAAGCCCTCAAGGGTGTTGTCGTTCAAGTTGACGTGGGTGAGTTCCACGTCCTTGAGCGTATTGATGTCTACGCAGAACCCGTGGTTCTGGGAGGATATTTCGATGTGCCCGGTGGCCAGTTCCTTCACCGGATGGTTCAGGCCGTGGTGGCCGAACTTGAGCTTGTAGGTCTTGCCGCCGAGAGCCAAGCCCAGCAGCTGATGCCCCAGGCAAATGCCCGCGGTGGGGTAGCTGTCCAGGAGCAGGCTCGTGGCGTGCACCATGTCGGTGAGGGCGGCCGGGTCGCCGGGGCCGCTGGAGAGGAACACCGACTCGGGATTGATCTTCTTCACCTGATCGGCGGTGAAGAAGGCGGGCACCACCAGAAGGTCCAGGCCCACGCCCACGAGCAGGCGCAGGATGTTCCACTTGATGCCGCAGTCGAAGGCCACCACGCGCGGACCCGTGCCGGGCCAGTCATAGGTGCCGTCCGCGTTCAGGGTGACGGTTCTGGGACCCTTGCCGTCCCAGATGTAGGGCTCCTTCGGGGTCACGGCGTCGGCCAGTCCCAGGCCCTCCATGGGGGGCAGGTCGCGGGCCTGTTTGACCAGGTCGGCGGGGTCCTTGCAATCGGTTGCGATGATGCCGCGCTGGGCGCCGTGCAGGCGCAGGTGCCGGGTGAGCGCGCGGGTGTCGATGCCCTCGATGCCCACCACGTTATGGCGGCGCAGGTATTCGGGCAGGGTTTCCTTGGCCCGCCAGTTGGAGGGCTCCTTGCAGCATTCCTTGACGATGAAGGCTTCGACGCGGATGCGGTCGGATTCCACGTCGTCTAAGTTGACGCCGTAGTTGCCGATATGGGGATATGTCATGCAGACCATCTGGCCGACGTAGGAGGGGTCGGTGAGGACCTCCTGGTAGCCGGTCATGCCGGTATTGAAGATCACCTCTCCTCCGGCGCGGCCGGGACCGGTGAACGACTCACCTTCGAACCAGGTGCCGTCTTCAAGGGCGAGAAACGCTTTCATTGATGCTCCAGACGCCGCGTACGCGGCATGAAATGGCGGGCCTTAAGCCGGGTTGGCTCTATATAATGCCGGACCCCTGTTCGTCCAGCACGGAATGCGGTTTGCGGTCTTCGGGAAATGGGCCGCGGTACGCCGGTGCGCGCGGCTCACAGCGCATCCGGGGAAGGCCCGGGCGGGCGGTCCGTCCCCGCGCCGCATCGTCAGGCGGTCAGTCCCAGCTCGATGAGCCGGGCGATGAGCGCCGGGAAGTCCAGCCCCACGGCGGCGGCCGCCTTGGGAAGCAGGCTCGTGGCGGTCATGCCGGGCAGGGTGTTCACTTCCAGAAGCACCGGCGTGTCGCCCGTGAGGATGAAGTCGCTGCGGCTGTAGCCGGACAGGCCCAGCACCTGGTGGGCCTTCAGGGCTGCCCGGCGGACCTTGCCCAGAACGTCCTCGGGCAGGGGGGCGGGGCAGATCTCCTCGGCGGCGTCCTGCACGTACTTGCTCTGGTAGTCGAAGAAGACTCCGGCCTTGGGCTTGATGAGGATGGGGGGCAGGGCTTCATGGCCAAGCACCGCGCAGGTGACTTCGAGCCCGTCCAGGGCCGGTTCGGCCAGCACCTCGCGGCCCTCGGCGAAAGCGGCTTCCAGGGCGCGGGGGAGCTCCGCTTCGTCGCGGACGAGGCTCATGCCCACGCTCGACCCGCCGGTGTTGGGCTTGAAGAAGGCCGGGACCCCGAAGGACGGGCGCCACTCGGGGCCGGGCTTGGCCACCAGGAGTTCCCAGTCGGCCGTGACCAGCCCCGCGCTGCGGAATATCTGCTTGGACGCGGCCTTGTTGAGGGCCAGGAAGGACGCCTCGGGGCCGCTGCCCTGATAGGGGCAGCCCGCGGCGTGCAGCAGGGCCTGGATGAGCCCGTCCTCGCCGGGGGAGCCGTGCAGGTTCAGGAAGGCGAAATCATGGGCGCGGGCCGCGTCCATGATGGAGTCGAACTGGCTGAGGGGGTCAAGGGGAGTGACGGAGTGCCCGAGGCTCTCAAGCGCGCCTCTGATCTGGAGCGCGCCCGAAAGGGAGACTTCACGCTCGCTCGACCAGCCGCCCGCAATCAAAAGGATCTTCATGGACGTTCATCCCAAGGGTTTGGCTGAGGGCCGTCTCGATGGTCTCGGCCTGGTGTCTGGATTCCGCGAGTCTGTCGCGGATGTATTGGGTCGTGCCGTAGCGGGAGTAGAGATCGACGAAGCGTTCGTCAAGAGGGACGACGCCGTCGTGCATAACCCGCTTGTCGCCGTAGATGATGGCCATGGGGAGGAAGTAGGCGCGAACGTCCACGGCCCAGGGCCAGTGGACATGGTGCACGATGCCCATTGCCAGCAGGGGGTTGCCGAAGCGTTCCTGCATCCAGGCTCCGCCGAGCTGGCTGTGGTTGCCGCCGTGGCGGATGGTGTAGGTCTTGGCGATGTCGTGGAGCAGGGCCGAGGCGCGCACGAGCTGCACGTCCACGTCCAGGCCCGCCGCCTGGGCGGCCAGAGCCAGGCAGGTGGCCACGCGGGCCACGGACAGGCTGTGCTGGCGGATGTGCGGCAACATGTCGTAGTCGTCCCAGCACTGGAGGCACTCCCGGTCCGAAGGGGCCGGGGGCAGGGTCCTGGGGCTCGGGAGCCTCGGCGGCGGGAGCTTGATGAGCGCGTTCCAGAGCGGGGACGCAGTGGGGCGCGCGGGCATCAGATGAGATCCCTGCAATGCCTGGTGGCGAAGTCCAGGCCTTTCTTGGCCGGTTCCAGGGAGGGGTCGATCGTAAGCACCCGGCGCAGCGTCTCCTGGGCCTTGAGCCAGTTTCCCGAGTCGATGTAGACCCGGGACAGGTTGAAGAGGTAGTTGACGTTGTCCTTGTCCACGGCCAAGGCGTTCAAATACGCCCTTTCGGCCTGGTCGAACTTCTTGATCTTGCGGAAGGCCACGCCCATCATGGCCAGGCTCTTGTGATCCTTGGGGTCGAGGGCCACGGCTTGTTCCAGGAAGGTGATGCATTCGATGTGGTTGATGTCGAAGAGCACCTTGCCGATCTCCGCGCGAAGCTCCGCATCGTCGGGAAAGTCGTCGCACAGGCGCTTGAAGAGCTGGAGCGCCCCGTCGAAGTACTTTTGCATCAGGAGCTGGCGGCCTTTTTCCATGCGTTCGCCCTTGGCCTGCATGCGGGCTTCGGCTTCCTGGCCTTCCCTCCTGGCCTGATTGGCCTGGATGAGGTCGGGCAGGGCCCGCAGTCTGGCCAAGAGTTCCGTTTCCTTCCTTGGCACGTAGTCCAGCGGGGTCTTGCTGGCCTCCTTGACCAGGGGGTCCAGGCTGAGCAGGTGGACGGCTTTTGTCAGAAGCTCTTGGAATTCCTTTTTTTCCTGCTTGATGAGGATGTTGCCGTATTTGATGTAGGCCCCGAGGCCGAAAACGACCACCTTGATGGCGCTGTCGACGTTGCCGTCCTTGAGCACGGAGACGATGTTGAGAAGGTTTTTGCGCGCCTGGGCGACCAGGCTTTCCGGGGAATTGTCTTGCATTCGAAGTATGTCCGGACCCCAAAGGGCCATTTATTTTATTGTCTGAGTTAGGCCCATTGCACGCTTCAGGGCGTTTTGCAAGCCGCCGCGCCCCACGCCGGTCCAGCGCCGTCCACCCGGGGCCGGGCGAGCCTTGACTTGACCGGTGTTACCCCCCATATTCCCAAAATTCTTACCGGGCTGGAATTCCGACCGGCGCGGTTCCTTACTGGAGGACACCGTCATGTGCCTAGCCGTTCCCATGGAAGTCAAACACGTCGAGGGGGACGTGGCCGATGTCGAAATCGGCGGCGTGCGCAAACAAATCCGCCTGGACCTCATCGCGGACAAGCCCCAGGTGGGCGAGTTCGTCATCATCCATGCCGGGTTCGCCATCCGCATCCTCAACCGCGAGGAGGCCATGGAGACCATCAAGATTTTCCAGGAAGGGTGGAACCTTGAACTCATTTGAAGCCCTTCGCGATCCCAAGCTGTGCAAGGACGTGCTCGCCAAGATCGAGGAGGCCATGCAGGGCCAGAGCCTGCGCTTCATGGAAGTCTGCGGCACCCACACCGTGGCCCTGTTCCGCAGCGGCGTGCACTCGCTTTTGCCGAAGTCGGTGGTCCACCTGACCGGTCCGGGCTGCCCGGTCTGCGTCACCCATGAATCCGAGGTGGCCGCATACCTGGAGCTGGCCGGGCGCTCCGACGTGATCATCGCCACCTTCGGCGACCTCATGCGCGTCCCCGGCCCCGGCGGCGCGAGCCTCAAGAAGGCCCAGGCCGAAGGCGCGCGCGTTGAGGTGGTGTACTCCCCCTTCGACGCCCTGGCTGTGGCCGAGGCGAACCCCGGCGACAAGGTCGTGTTCCTGGGCATCGGCTTCGAGACCACCGCCCCCACCGTGGCCGCCACGGTGCGCCAGGCCAAGGAGCGGGGCCTCGGGAATTTCTTCGTGATGCCCTTCCACAAGCTGGTGCCCCCCGCCCTGGACGCGCTGCTCTCGGATCCGGACATGGCCGTGGAGGGCTTCATGCTCCCGGGCCACGTCTCCGCCATGATCGGCCTGGAACCCTACCGCCCCCTGGCCGAGAAGTACGGCATCCCCTCAGTGGTGGCCGGTTTCGAACCCCTGGACCTGCTCCAGGCCATCCTGCTCATGGCCGAGATGAAGCGCCAGGGAAAGCCCATGGTGGTCAACAACTACAAGCGCGTGGTGGCCGACGGCGGCAACCCCAAGGCCCGGGCCATCCTCTATGAGGTCTACACCCCCGGCGACGCGCTGTGGCGCGGCATCGGCATGATCCCCGGCAGCGGGCTGGTCATGAGCGACGCCTACAAGGCCTTCGACGCCTTCGAGGCGCTGGGCGTGACCCTCAAGGAATCCAAGCCTCTGCCCGGCTGCCGCTGCGGCGAGGTGCTTAAGGGCATCATGCCCCCCAACAAATGCCCGCTCTTCGCCAAGGCATGCACCCCGGCCACTCCGGTGGGGCCGTGCATGGTCTCCACCGAGGGCAGCTGCGCCGCGTACCACAAATACCAACTCGACCTCGCATAGGGGCGTCAGGAACCGACATGGGCAACAAGCTCCTTCTGGACCAGGGCAGCGGCGGCCTGGCCTCGCACCGCCTGGTGGCCGACGTGTTCTTCCGCCACCTGGGCAATTCCATCCTCGAACGCATGGACGACGCGGCGCTCATCCGGCCCAAGGGCCCCCTGGCCGTGAGCACCGACAGCTTCACCGTGGACCCCATCTTCTTCCCCGGCGGCGACATCGGCGCTTTGGCCGTGCACGGCACGGTCAACGACGTAGCCATGCTCGGGGCCCGGCCGCTCTACCTCACCTGCGGGTTCATCCTGGAGGAAGGCTTCGACATGGACGACCTGGAGCGCATCGTGGCCTCCATGGGGCTGGCAGCCAGGAAGGCCGGGGTGAAGGTGGTGGCGGGCGACACCAAGGTTGTGCCGCGCGGGGCCGCGGACAAGATCTTCATCAACACCACCGGTATCGGCGAGGTGGTGGCCAAAACGGCCCCCAGCGGACACCGGGCCAAACCCGGCGACGCAGTCATCGTGTCCGGGAGCCTGGGCGACCACGGCCTGACGGTGCTCTCCCACCGCCAGGGGCTCTCCTTCGAGGCGCCTGTGCAGAGCGACTGCGCCTCGCTCAACCATTTGACGCTGAAACTCATCAAGGGCCTCCCCTCCGTGCACGTCCTGCGTGACCCCACGCGCGGCGGCCTGGCTACCACCATCAACGAGATCGCCCAGCAGTCGGGCGTTGGGATCGCCCTGGAGGAAGAAGCCATTCCGGTGAAGCCGGTGGTGGCCTCGGGCTGCGAGATACTGGGGCTCGATCCGCTCTACCTGGCCAACGAGGGCAAGATCATCTGCGTGCTGCCGGAAAAACACGCGGCCAAGGCCCTGACCATCATGCGCCGCGACCCCCTGGGCCGCGACGCCCGGGTGATCGGGCGGGTCACGCAGGAGAACCCGGGCAAGGTGGTGCTGCGCACGGGCCTGGGCGGACACCGTTTGCTCGGCATGCTCGAAGGGGAGCAGCTGCCCCGGATCTGCTAGGCTTCGGCCCGGCCGTACGCCAGAACGCCAAAAGCCCGGCGGCGCGCATGCGCCGCCGGGCTTTTTTGACGCCGAAAGCCTGTAACCGGAGGTGGCGGAAAAGTATCTAATACCAAGATATCGTTTGATATGTCGCACATGGCAGGGTGCTTGCTAAGGTCAACGCGGCAACAGTATCCCGCCCACCGGCCCAGCCGGACACCACCGGATACCATAAGGAGGAGCCATGCTTTCATTGTTCACCGGCGCAGCGCGCCAGCCCAAGGACCCCAACGAAGAGGTCAAGCGTGGCCAGCGCCTCCAGCACGCCAAGGACATGTTCTATTCCGGAAAGCTGCCCGTGGTGACCACTCCTGTCATGAAGGGCAGGCCCATCAAGAAGGTGCTCGGCCTGGTGCACGGTCGCGGCTACGACGCCGAATGCGCCCTTTTGACCCTGGCCGCCTCGGCCATGGAAATCGGCGGCGACGCCATCATCGGCTACCAGGAGTCCGTGGCCTTCCATCCGGACGGTTCCAAGTTCTTCTCCTGCTACGGCACCGCCGTGATCCTGGAGAAGCCCGGAACCAAGGCTGGCAGGCGTTCTCTCACGCATTAGCCTCCGGGCCGCGCCGCTTGCTCGTCGCGACACGAATTCGACGGCCGCCGGGACCACCCGGCGGCTTTGTCGCTCCCGATAGCGGGCGGCTCTCCCTGGCCGTCATTTTTCCGTCACGATCCCCGGGCGTGCCTCCTGCCCGATCCTCGAGATAATTTCCGACCTTCTCCGTCCGGGATGGGAAATCCCTTGGCCTGGTGTGAAAAATTGGGTAAGAAGGTTGAAAATTCGCCGTGTCGCGACCGTTTGAAACGTATCGCTCGACCGAAGCCAGCCAATTTATGCAGAAAGATCAGACCGAAATCTTGGTTGTGGACGACGAGACCCCGGTCCGGTTGAGCCTCGCGGCCTACCTGGAAGACGAGGGATTCATCGTGCGCACAGCCGAATCGGCGGAACAGGCTCTGGAGTCCGCCGGAAGCCAGCCCGCGCACCTGGCTGTCGTGGACCTGCGCCTGCCCGGAATGGACGGAGCCGCGCTCATCCTGGAGCTGGCCAAGCGCCATCCCGGTATGAAGTTCCTCATCCACACCGGATCGACCAAATTCAGCCTCTCCGAAGAGCTCAAGGCCGCCGGACTCGACGACAGCCTGGTCTTCTTCAAACCCGTGCTTGATATGGGGGACATGGCGTCCAAAATCCTCCATCTGCTTGAAGGATAATCCGCAATGCCCCAAGCTCCCGTGGCGACCGTCCTGACCATCGATGACGAGGAGGTCATCCGGCGCTCCTTCCAGGCGTACCTGGAGGACAGCGGGTTCGAAGTGCTCCAGGCGCACAATGGGCGGGTCGGGCTCGACGTCTTCCGCGAACACCACCCGGACATCGTCCTGGTGGACCTGCGCATGCCCGAGATGGACGGCCTCGAAGTGCTGGCCACGGTTGTGCGGGAAGCGCCCGACGTGCCCATCATCGTGGTTTCAGGCACGGGAATGATCCAGGACGCCATCGAAGCCCTGCGCCTGGGCGCGTGGGACTACGTGCTCAAGCCCGTGGAGGACCTGGGCATCCTGGAGCACTCCGTGCGCCGGGCCCTGGAACGGGCCAGGCTCATCAAGGAAAACAAGGCCTACCGCGAAAACCTGGAAAACCTCGTGCGGCGGCGCACCACGGAACTCCACGACCGCACCCGGCAGCTGGAGGAAACCAACCAGCGCCTGCAGAACGAAGTCGGCGAGCGCATCGCCGCCGAAGCAAAATACCGCTCCATTTTCGAGAACGCCATCGAGGGCATCTTCCAGGTGAACCACCAGGGAGTCCTGGTGAGCGCCAACCCGGCCATGGCCCGCATCCTCGGCTACCAGTCGCCGCAGGAGCTCATGGACAACGTGGGCAACTTCTGCTCCCGGCTGTGCGAGGACGCCGGCAAGCGGGAGAAGTTCTTCCGCGTGCTGGAGGACCACGGCTCGGTGCAGGCATTCGAGGTTCAGACCTCGCGGTTGGACGGCCAGGCCCTCTGGGCCTCGGTCAACGCGCACACCGTCACGGGCAAGACCGGCGAAACCGTCCGTTTCGAAGGCACCCTGGAGGACATCAGCGACCACAAGCGCTTCGAGGAGCAGCTGCTCCACCAGTCGCTGCACGACGCGCTGACCGGGCTGCCCAACCGGGCGCTCTTCACCGACCGCCTCTCCCAGGCCATCTACCGCTGCTCGCGCCAGAACAGCTTTTTCGCCCTGCTTTACCTGGACGTGGACCGCTTCAAGGTCATCAACGACAGCCTGGGCCACGCCCAGGGCGACCAGTTCCTCATGAAGCTGGCCGAGCGCCTGCGCTCCTGCACCCGGGAGGCCGACACCCTGGCCCGTCTTGGCGGCGACGAGTTCGCGGTCATCTCGGAGCAGGTCCGCAGCCTGTCGGGAGCCACCATGGTGGCCGAGCGCATCCTGGAAGAGATGCGCAGGCCCTTCAACATCGACGGGCACGAAATCTACAGCACGGTCTCCATCGGCATCATCTGCTGCACCGGCTTCTGCGGCACGGCCGAAGAGGTGCTGCGCGACGCCGACCTGACCATGTACCGGGCCAAGAGCAACGGCAAGGCCCGCTACGAGGTCTTCGACAACGCCCTGCAGGAGCAGACCATCCAGCTGCTCACCATGGAGACGGAATTCAGGCGCGCCCTGGCTAAGAACGAGTTCGAGCTGCACTACCAGCCCATCGTGGACGTGAACACCGGCGCGGTGGTCACCCTCGAAGCGCTGTTGCGCTGGAAGCATCCCGAGCGAGGCTACATACCGCCCCTCGATTTCATCCCCATGGCCGAGGAGAACGGGCTCATCGTTCCCCTGGGCTGGTGGGTGCTCGAGGAGGCCTGCCGCCAGCTGGCCCACCTGCAGGCGCTTTTCCCCAGATCCGCCCCGCTGGGCATGAGCGTGAACATCTCCGCCAAGCAGTTCGCCCAGGCCGACCTGGGGCAGAAGTTGGAGACGCTGCTGTCGCATTCCAGGGTGGCCCCCGGCACGCTGGAACTGGAGATAACCGAAAGCGTCATCATGGACCGGGGCGAGGCGGCCATCGGCATGCTGGAGGAGCTCAAGTCGCTTGGGCTCAAGCTCTTCGTGGACGACTTCGGCACTGGCTATTCCTCGCTTTCGTATCTGCACCGCTTCCCCATCGACATGCTCAAGATCGACCGCTCCTTCATTCGGGAGATCGACGCCACCGGCGGACACGCCGAGATCGTGAGGGCCATCGTGGGGCTCGGGCGCAACCTGGGCCTGGGGCTCATCGCCGAGGGCGTGGAGACCGAGGCCCAGCTGGCGGTCATCCGCACCCTGGGCTGCCAGCTCGCCCAGGGATTCCTGTTCTCGCGGCCCTGCCCGGCGGCCGAGATCGAAAACTACCTGGCGGCCAATCGGGTCGAGCCCACCGACTGATTTTTCCCTGTCCAGCAGGCGAAATGCCCCCTGAACGGTTTACCGTTCAGGGGGCTTTTCGCACGTCCGCGCAGCGGAATTTTGCGCCTGCGAGTGCGGCCGGGCCACGACGCGACACTAGCCGAAGTGGTCGAAGCCCCTGGCCGTAAGCGTCTTGCCGCCGAGGCTTAGTCCGCCGCCCTGGGTCACCTCGCCCACGGCCCAGACGCCGGGCACGCGGCTGTACACTTCCAGGAAGCCGTCCCGGGGGCATGCGCCCAGCAGGCAGTAGTCCTCGCCTCCGACCACCGCCGCCTCCACGGGGTCGCGCCCGGCGGCTTCGGCCATGCGCAGCACCTCGGGGTGCAGTGTGTCTGGATCGATGGCCAGCTCCGCCCCGAGGTCCGGGCCGAGAAAGCGCGGCAGATCCCTGGCCAGTCCGTCGGAGACGTCCATGAGCCCGCGCACCCGTCCGATCCCGGCCAGCCTGGTCCCTTCGGCGATCTTCACTCCAGGGCGCAGGTGCGCGGCCACGGCCTCGGGCCAGTCCTTGGCCGCGTCCGGTCCGAAGCGTTCCAGGGCCTCCAGGCCGCAGGCGGCCAGGCCCACGTCGCCCACCACGAACAGGGCGTCGCCGGGCTGGGCTCCCCCGCGCGGGATGAATTTTCCGCACGGACCGGCCTTGCCCCAGAGGGTGATGGACAGCACGATCTTGGCGCAGGCGTTCAGATCCCCGCCCACCAGGGGCATGTTGAGGGATGCGGCCAGCCCGGCCATGCCGTCAAGCATCCGCTCCCAGTATCCGGCCGGGGTGTCCGGCGGCCCGGCCAGGCCCAGGCTGAAGCCCAAGGGCTCGCCGCCCATGCCGGCCATGTCGCTCACGTTCACGGCCAGGGCCTTGTATCCGGCGTCCTCCGGGGAGAAGTAGGCCCGGCGGAAGTGCACGTCCTCGATGAAGAGGTCCGTGGTCAGGGCCACGGCTTCGGGGCAGGCGAGCACGGCGCAGTCGTCGCCGCGCCCAAGCAGCATGTGGGGATGGGTGTTGGGGAAGCGTTCGGAGATGGCGGCCAGGAAATGGTCTTCGGAAGCGAATGGGCGGCTGTTCATGGCCGTCTGACGTATCCCACCCCGAGCCCTGCGGCAAGCAGGGCTTCCGTGGCCACGGTGGCCAGGGCCGAGCCCTTGGCCCCCATGAAGGGGATGAGCGCGCAGTTGAGGGCGACGTTGCACACGGCCGTGGCGATGGTGACGCGGGCGTAGAATCCCTCGCGGCCAAGAGCGATGAGCGCCTGGGTGAGGATGCCGTTGGGCAGGATGAACAGAAGCGACGGCAGGAGCCACAGGCACAGCTCCTCGGCCGGGCCGTACTTGCCGCCGAAGGCCAGGCGGATGACCAAGGGGCCTATCCACATGGAGAAGGCGGTCCCGGCGACGGCCAGGGCGCACATCACCAGCATCTGGGTGCGGAAGGCCCGTTTGAACACCTCGGGGGCGTGCATGCTCACCCGGAGCTTGCGGAAGAATATCTGGGCCAGCGGGGCGGCGAAGAGCACGGCGGCTTCGATGAGCCGATAGGCGGCGGCGTACTGTCCCACGGCGGCGTTGTCGCCGGTGAGCCGCGTGAGCAGGATGATGTCGGACTTGAAGTAGATGGTGGTGGCGGCGCTGATGAGAAGGAAGGCTCCGCAGCTCTTGTAGATGCCGAGATCGAGCCTGAAGCTCGGGGCCTTGCGTATCCCCGAGGCCATGGGCAGGGTCAGCCCGGCCGCCTGTCCCAGTACCCAGCCGCCGAACAGAAGTGCCGCGCCAGCACCGGGCATGGCCAGGGCGATGCCCACGGCCAGGACGGTGCAGGTGCGCAGGGCCATCCGCAGCCTGGCCTCGCGTTCGAACTGGCCATGTCCCTTGAGGTCGGCGGACAGGAAGACCCCGGCCGAAAAGAGGGCGTAATAGACCAGGGCCAGGCTGAAGGCGGCCTTGTCCGTAAGGGGCAGGAGCCAGATCGCGGCCAGTCCCGCCGTCGTGACCAGCGCCGTGTGCCCGAGGGCCAGGCGCTCCAGCGGCGCTTTCGGAGCCAGGCCGGGGCTTGGGTGGGCGGCTTCCCGGAAGATGAGGGTGGAGAACCCGCCGTCCTGGAAAATGGCGAAGATGGAGGCCGCCGTGAGGATATAGGAATAGGTCCCGAAAGACTCCGGCCCCAGAAAGCGTCCCAGGGCGAAAGACAAAAGCGTGGAGAGCACCGCCGAATAGAGGGTGGCCGCCCATTGCCCGGCCAGTGCCTGCGCGAAGCGGCGGGCGGCGCTCACCGGTCGGCCCCGTCGGGTTGGAGGTTCTCCTGAAGGATGAAATCCGCGGCCGCGGCCAAGTCGTGGGCCAGGAGCGTGGGCTGGCCGGGGGCGGGGGCCGTCACGCGCCTCCAGCCGTGCCCGATGGGCGTTAGCCCCAGCTTCTCGGCGAAGCGCCTTCCATGCCCGGTCAGCACCAGCACGGACTGGGCCATGCCGCTGGCCAGACCGAAGGCCACGTCGGAGGCGTTGTCGCCGATCATGACCGTCTCGTCAGGGGCGAGCCCGTGCCGCGAGCGCAGCTCCTCCCACATGCCGGGCTCCGGCTTGCGGCAGGCGCAGCGCTCGTCCGGGGCGTGAGGGCAGAAGGCCACGCCGTCGAAGGCCACGCCGTACGGGGCCAGGAGTTCCTCCAGGCGTGCCTGCACGGCCCGGAAGTCCTGCTCCGAATAGTAGCCGCGCCCGATGCCCGACTGGTTGGTGACCACGAAGAGCCGCACCCCGGCGCGCTTAAGCCGCCCAAGCGCCTCGCCGGCCCCGGGAACCAGCTCCACCTGGGCGGGATCATGCAGGTAGTGCTTCTCCACGATGATGGTGCCGTCGCGGTCGACGAGGGCGTTCACGATGGGCATCAGCGTGTTCTCCTGAGCCGGTCCGGGAAGGGCTGGGGGGCATCCAGCAATTGCACGTCCAGAGGCGCGTCGTGGGCGAGCGAAAGCGTCGCGGGCCAGGATGAAATAACCGGGACCGGCACGGACGCGGCGTCCAGGCGCAGTTCGAAGCGCATGCGGGCGTCCGGGGCAGACCAGAGCTGGGCCTTGGAGCCGGAGAGCACGAAACGGACGCGGACGTCCCGGGCGGGCTTGTCCAGCTTCACGAGCGAATACTGCGGAATTTTCCAGCCCTCCCAACGCCCGGAGCCGGAACCCTCGTAGCGGTTCACCTCGCGCCAGGCCTCCCCGTCCAGGCTCAGCTGGGTGCTGACGCTGTTCTGCCCGGAGGGCGCGCTGTTCACCCGTGGGAAGGCCGTGATGCGAAGCATCGTGACCGGCAGTTCCGAGCGCAAGGCGTATGTGGTGGAGCAGGGCCGGTCCTCCCGGCAGCTCAGGCAGTCCTCGCCGTCGTTTCGCCGGATGTTCTCGTGCTCGGCCGTGGCGGCAAGGCCGAGGCCGTCCTGGGTGAAGAGCGGCGAGAACGTCAGCTCGGCCTGGGCGCCCGGGTTGACGGTGAGTTCCGACGGGGCCGGGCTGGTGACGCCGAGGGGCGTCCGGACCGGTCCCGTCTCCAGGACGGGCCTGTCCAGGGCTCCGGCCAGCTTGATTGCGCGGATCTCGCGTTTCCCGGACGGGAAGGCGTCGAGCTGGCGGGGCTCCCCGGGAGCGAGGCGCATGCCGGGATGGGCCAGCGCCGGGTCGTAGAGGGCCACGGCGGGCGCGCCGTCGGGGTAGGGGAGCACGCGGACCGGTCTGTCCCCTGGGTGATCCCGGAGGTAGGCATTGAGTTCGCCCGGGGAGCCCACGTCCGGTCGCGACACTGCACCGTCCAGGCTGAAGGCATACAGCGAGCTGGATAGGGCCATATCCCGGCCGGGCGTCCAGGGCGCCACGGGAAGCTGGGCCAGCAGTGCCTCGGGCAGTGCCGTGGGCGGAGTTGCGGGGCCGTCCAGGACGGCTTCCAGGCGGAAGTTTTCCGTCTCGAGGGGGCCGGAACGGGTGAAAGCCGGGCAGTCCAGGCGCAGGTCGAAGGACCGGGCGCCCGACACCATGGGGCTCAGGTCAATAGTTGCGGTGTAGAACAGTTTCCCTTCATGGTTGGGGGCCGACAGCGCGCCGCTGCCGTCCTTGAAGCGCTCCAAGGTGACAGTGGCGGCCTCAACAGGGGCCTTGCCCTCGGGGATGACCGTGAGCACGGTGCTGTCGTCTGTGGGAACGCCTGCCGGCAGGCGCACGGAAAAGGCCATGGTCAGCTTGGCGCTCTTGACGCTCGTCCCCGGCAATGCCTGGAAGCGGTAGACCGCCCAGGCGGCCAGGCCTGCGTCGTGCCGGGTCAGAGTCTTGGCAAGGGGGCTGGGGACCATGTTGGAGGCGGCGTACGCGTCCTCGACCATCTTGAAGCCCGAGAAATCGTCGGAGTAGACGTAGCGGCCACCCTCGCCGGGAACCATCGGCGTGACCGGCGTCCTGGCCACGCCAACGGCCAGGAGGTCCACGTCGTCGAAACGCCCCAGGGCTGCGGCCAGGGGGAATTTCTCGGCAGCCCGCATGGACTCGGTGGCCATCAGGATGGCCCGGTGGTAGCCTACGGGGAAGAGCTCCCTGGCGGAGCGCAGCATGTCCCGCCCGTACCAGTCGAAAATGAGCTTGTGGTTGCGAGGGTTGAAATAGAGGATCGCGTCCCTGTTGTCCTTGTCGGCGGCCAGGAGACCCACGAGGTCTTTGTAGCGTGAGGTCTCGCGCGAGTAGTATTCGCTCACGCTTTCCAGGTTGGGGCGCGACACCAGCAGGCACAGCACGGCGGCCGTGGTCATGCGGGCGAAGAAGATGGGGTCGGCCTTGCCGAAGAGAGCGTCCGCCAGCCTGGAAACCAACACCGACAGGAAATGCGCGGCGAAGACGAGCAGGAAGACGAAAACCGAAAAGATGTAGCGCGACGTCAGTTCCATGCGGGCCTTGGCAAGGAATATCCCGGCGACGGGCATGAAGGCCCACAGCGCCATGAGGCCAAGGAATCCGCGCGACGAACCGCGACAGACGGCCGCCACGCACCCCACCGCGGCCATCGCGGCCATGGCCCAGCCCGCGGGGAATTCGCCCCGGTAGGCGAAGGCAGCGAATTCCTTGAGGCTGGACTCGATGAAATCCAGGCTGAAATTGGCCTTGAAACTGGGGTCGTGCAGAAGGGTGTAGACGTTCAGCTGGCCGGCGGCCCAGGGCAGGTAGAGCGCCGCAGCCGCCCCCATTGCCGCTCCTAGGTGCAGCGCCAGGGACAGGGACTGTCCACGTTCGTCCGTTAAGAACCGGCGCAGCAGGAACGCGCCCGCGAAAAGCGTCTGCGCGGCGATGAGCGTGGCCGCCATGTACGAGGTGTAGAGCATGGCGCAGGCCACGGCCCCGAACCCCCAGAGCAGGCGCTTTCGCCCTTGGGTCAGCCCCTCGTGCAGCAGGTGCAGGGCCAGCAGGTTCTCCAGCATGAAGAGCGAGTAGGGCCGCACCTCCCGGCTGTAGTGCATGTGGTACACCGACAGGGCCATGAGAAGGGCGGCCGTGAGCGCCGTCATCCGGCCCAGGGGCCTGCGGCAGAGCAGGTAGAGCGCGGGCACGGAGGCCACGCCCGCCAGGGCCCCCGGCAGGCGCATGAGCGCGTCGTTGTGTCCGATCAGGGTGAGCCAGTGGGTGAGCACGTGGGTCAGGGGCGGGAAGAGCTCCACGCCGATGTCCGAGGGGCCAAGGTGCTTGAGTACCGGCAGCATCTGGGACAACGGGCCAAGCGAGGCCCCCACGGTTATGAATTCGTCCCACCACAGGGAAGGCTGCCCCAGGTTCTGGAAGCGCAGCCAGGCGGCGGTCAGGGTGATGAGCGCAACGACGAGGCGGTCGGAACGGGCGGTGGATGGGGATGTCACGTAAGCGGCCTTGGTAAGATGTGCGCCCGTGGGATACCGGAGGTCCCGCGCAAATTCAAGCGATCAAGGACGGACGGCGTGTCAGGGGCGGAACGGGCCGCAGTCATGTGATGATCCCCCCGGCCAGGGCCCGGCCGTCCCCGTCGAAGACGGCCGCCACCTGCCCAGGCGTGGGCTTGGGTACCGGGCTTTCGAAGACGAGCGTCATCTCCGCGCCTGAGATCTGCGCCCGAGCGGGCCTGGGCCGCTGGCGGTAGCAGGTCTGGGCCAGGACTGTGGAAGGCCAGTCGCCCGGCGGAACCAGGAAGTTCATCCGGCGGACACGGCAGTCCAAGGCGTCCAACCCGGATTTTGGCCCCACCACCAGGGCGTTTTCGTCCGCGCGTTTGTCCAGCACGTAAAGCGGCTCGCTCCAGGCGATGCCGATGCCCTTGCGCTGGCCGATGGTGTAGCGCCAGAGTCCCTGGTGACGCCCGATCTCGCGGCCGTCCGGCAACACCACCGGGCCTTCGCCGGGCAGGGCCACCCCCTGGGCCTCAAGAAACGCCCGGTAGTCGTCGCCGGGGATGAAGCAGATCTCCTGGCTCTCCGAGGGCAGCGGGGGGGCCAACCCGCGCGCGGCCAGGGCCGCCGGAACGTCCGCCTTGCGCCACTCCCCCAGCGGGAACACGGCACGGGCCAGGGCCTGGGGTGGAGTCAGGGTGAGGAAATAGCTCTGGTCCTTGGCCGGGTCGGCGCCGCGTATGAGCTCCCCCGCTTCCTTCAGCCGGGCGTAGTGGCCGGTGGCGATGCGGTCGGCCCCGAGCCTGGCGGCCTCCTCGAAGAGCAGTCCGAACTTCATGTCCCGGTTGCACCCGGCGCAGGGGTTGGGGGTCAGGCCCGAGACATAGGCGTGCACGAAGGGGGCGATCACCTGCTGCCTGAACCGGGCGGAAAGGTCCACGGCGTGGAAGGGCACGCCGATATCCCGGCAGAGGCCGTCCAGCGCCTGCGCAAGAAGCCGTTGCCGGCCGTCCGGCGCGAGAAAATGGGCGTGCAGGGCCAGCACCGCATGCCCGGCCTCGCGCAGGAGGGCCAGGGCCAGCAGGCTGTCCATGCCGCCCGAGACGGCAACCGCTATGGTCATTTCGAATTGTCCATGACGCCGCGCACGATAGCAGGCCCTTCCGGCGTTGTTAACCACCCCCTTCGGGGGGGGAAAGCTGGTGACACGCTCCCGCTAATCGGGCTAAAATACACCCAAAATAGAAGGGAATAGCAAGTCGCATCCCCGAATATCCAACCCCAACCAGGAAGGAAACACGCCCATGGACGTGACCCTCAACTACGGCAAGCAAGGATACACGCTCTCGTTGCCGGACGACCTCAACGTCACGGTCATCCGCAAACAGACCATGCCCGTTCTGGACGACCCGGCGACGGTCCTGGGGAATGCCCTGAAAAGTCCCGCCTCCTGCCCTCCCTTGCGCGAAACCGCCAAGGGCCGCAAGAGCGCCTGCATCCTGATCTGCGACATCACCCGGCCCGTGCCCAACGGCATGATCCTGCCCGTGGTCATACGGGAACTCCTGGAGGCCGGGCTCGCGGCCGAGGACATCACCGTGCTGGTGGCCACCGGCCTGCACCGGCCCAACGAGGGTGAGGAACTGCGTGAGCTGGTGGGATCGGACTGGGTGCTGGACACCGTGCGAGTGGAGAACCACTTCGCCCGCCGCGACGAGGACCACGTTCTGCTCGGCACCTCCAGCCAGGGCACGGCAATCAAGGTGGACAAGCGCTTCGTCCAGGCCGACCTCAAGATCGTCACCGGGCTGGTGGAACCGCACTTCATGGCCGGATATTCGGGCGGGCGCAAGGTCATCCTGCCGGGCATCGCCCACCACGACACAATCACCCGCTTCCACACCGCCACCTACCTGGAGCACTGCAAGGCGGTCAATTGCGTGATGGAGGGCAACCCCCTGCACAAGGACCAGATGGACGGCGTGGGCATGATCGGCGAGGTGTGGGCCGTGAACACCGTGCTGGACGAGCACCGCCGGGTGTCCTTCATAAACTTCGGCCCGTTGGAGAAGAGCCACCTGGAGGCAGTGGCTTTCACCCGGCCCTATTCCGAGATCAAGCTTTCGCGGCGCTACAAGACGGTCATCACCTCCTCGGCCGGATATCCGCTCGACTCCACCTACTACCAGACCGTGAAGGGCATGGTGGGGGCCATGGACGCACTGGAGGAGGGCGGCAAGCTCTTCATCGTGAGCGCCTGCACCCAGGGCATGGGCTCGCCGGAATACGTGGACGCCCAGAAACGGCTTGTGGCCCTGGGCACGGACGGGTTTTTGAACGACATCATGCCCAAACAGCGCGCGGCCATCGACGAATGGCAGACCGAGATGCAGCTCAAGCCCATGCGCCGGGGCGTCATCTGCCTCTACACCGACGGGCTGACCAACGAGCAGAAGGCCCTGACCGGCGTGGAGACCACGACCGACCTGGACGCCTCGCTGGCCCAGTGGCTCGCGGCCTGCGGCGACAAGGACGTGGTGGTCATCCCCGAAGGCCCCTACGTGGTGCCCATGAAGGATTAACACATGGAACAGCCGGGCCGGAGATTTCCGGCCCGGCGTTTCCGGCCGGATCTACCTCCCCAGCCGCTTCTCCAGTTCCGCCACGGCCAGGGTGGTCTTGATGACCGTGTCCGGATTGAGCGACATGCTCTGGATGCCGCACTCCACGATGAACTCGGCGAATTCCGGGTAGTCTGACGGGGCCTGGCCGCAGATGCCTATGTACTTGCCCTTGGCATTGGCCACCTCGATGACCTGCCTGACCATCTTCTTCACTGCCGGGTTGCGCTCGTCGTAGACGTGGGCCACCAGCTCCGAGTCCCGGTCCACGCCCAGGATCAGCTGGGTCAGGTCGTTGGTGCCTATGGAGAAGCCGTCGAACACCTCCAGGAACTCCTCGGCCATGATCACGTTGGAAGGTATCTCGCACATGCCGATGACCCGAAGACCGTTCTCACCCTGCCGGAGCCCGTAATCGGCCATGGTCTCGATGACCTTGCGGGCTTCCTCCACGGTGCGCGGGAAGGGGATCATGACCTCCAGGTTGGCAAGCCCCATCTCGTCCCGGACCTTGCGGATGGCCCGGCACTCCAGGGCGAACGCCTCCCGGTACGCCTCGGAGTAGTAACGGCTGGCCCCGCGCCAGCCGATCATGGGGTTCTCTTCCCTGGGCTCGAACTGCGCTCCGCCGATGAGGTTGGCGTACTCGTTGGACTTGAAGTCGGACAGGCGCGCGATCACCGGCTTGGGATGGAAGGCGGCAGCGATCATGCCCAGCCCCTCGGCCAGCTTGTCCACGAAGTACTGGGCCTTGTCCTCGTAGCCCGAGGTCATCTCCTGGATGACCTTCTTCACCGCCGTGTCGGCCAGCTGCTCGAACCTGAGGAGCGCCAGCGGGTGGATGCGGATGTAGGCGCTGATGATGAATTCCTCCCGGGCCAGGCCCACGCCGTCGCTGGGGATGAAGCTCTTCTCGAAGGCCTGCTCCGGCGCGGCCAGGTTCATGGTGATCTTGGTCTTTGGCCTGGGCACTTCGTCCAGGTTCAGCTCCTCCACGCGAAAGTCCACCAGTCCCCGGTAGACCAGCCCTTCCGAGCCCCGGGAACAGTCCACGGTGATGTTCTCGCCGGGGACGACCTTCTCCGTGCCGCTGCCTGTGCCCACCACGCAGGGGATGCCGAGCTCCCGCGAGACGATGGCCGCGTGGCAGGTGCGCCCGCCCCGGTTGGTGACGATGGCCGAGGCGATCTTCATGATGGGCTCCCAGTCCGGGTCGGTCATGTCCGTGACCAGCACGCAGCCCTTGCGGAACTCCTTGATGTTGGCCGCCTCCTTGATGACGTGGGCCGGGCCGCGCCCGATCATCTCGCCCACGGCCTTGCCCTTGGCGATCGCCTCGCCGGTTCCCGTGAGCACGAACTTGCGCAGCACGCGCGCGTCCTTCATGGAGTGGACGGTTTCCGGCCGGGCCTGGACGATGAAGAGCTCGCCGGTGAGGCCGTCCTTGGCCCACTCGATGTCCATGGGCCTGTGGCGCCCGGCCTTGGCAGAGTAGTGGTCCTCGATGACCACGGCCATGCGGGCCAGTTCCAGGACTTCCGCGTCCGAGGCCACCAGCCTGAGGCGGTCCGGGAGGATCACGTCCACGTTCTTGGTGGGGGATTTGGCGTCGTCGGTGTAGATCATCTTGATGGCCTTCTCGCCCGCCTTGCGCATGAGCACGGGCTTGAATCCAGCCTTGAGCGTGGGTTTGAACACATAGTATTCGTCCGGACTCACAGCGCCCTGCACCACGTTCTCGCCCAGGCCCCAGGCCCCGGTGATGTACACCGCGTCCCTGAAGCCGGACTCGGTGTCGATGGAAAACATCACGCCCGCGCAGGCCAGGTCGGAGCGCACCATCTTCTGCACGCCGATGGACAGGGCAATGGCGAAGTGGTCGAAGCCCTTGTCCACCCGGTAGGATATGGCCCGGTTGGTGAAAAGAGAGGCGAAGCAGCGCTGGCAGGCTTCAATGAGCTCCTCCACGCCGTGGATGTTGAGGTAGGTCTCCTGCTGCCCGGCAAAGGACGCGTCGGGCAGGTCCTCGGCCGTGGCCGAGGACCGCACGGCCACGTCGCAGCCTGCGCCGTAGCGCTTTTCCAGCTTTGCATACGACTCCTCCACCGCCGCGCGCAGATCGTCCGGGAAGGCCAGCGAGCGGATGAGCGCGCGCACCTTGCGGCCGCGCCGGGCAAGGTTGTCCATGTCGCTGGTGTCCAGGTCCTTGAGGATGTCCTTGATCTTCTCCTCGGCCTGGTTGTGTTCGAGCAGGCGGCGGTAGGCCCTGGCGGTCACGGCGAACCCGCCCGGGACGCGCACGCCCTTGGGGCCGAGCTCCCGGACCATTTCGCCCAGGGAGGCGTTCTTTCCGCCCACCAGAGGCACGTCGTCGATGGTGATGTCGTCGAACCAGAGGATGAGCGCGGAGCGTCTGTCCATTGCGGCCTCCAGGAGGGAGTTTGGCGTGAGGATAGCATGGCGCCGAGGCTCATGAGAAGGGGAATGGGCGGGGACTTTTTCATCCGGAAGCCATGTGCCTGCGCGGGTGGCCTCCATCTCCTCAAGTTTTTGCGGAAACAGCCGATAGAAGCTGTATCTGGTCACCACCAGAGAGCGAGGCGGACATCATGAACACAAACTCCGCATTGACCATCGGCGTATCCACGACCACGGCCATCGGCGTGCTGAAGACCGGAAGCGTTGCCGGAACCGGCTCGTCGCAGGATAAGTCCTCCAAAAACACGGGCGACACCGTCACCATATCCGAGGAAGCCAGGAAGAAGGCGGCCCAGTCGGCCTTGTCTTCCGGCAAGTCCTCGGGCTCGTCCGCCACCAAGGCGGACTCGACCTCCTCCGACACGACGCAGCAGTCCATCGACACCGTCAAGCAGCAGATCAAGGAAGTGGAAGAGAAGATCCAGAAGCTGCAGCAGAGCGGCCTGCCCGAGAAGCAGAAGCAGCAACTGCTCATGGACCTGAACAACCAGCTGATGCAGTTGAACGACCAGCTGTCCCAGCTGCAGAGCAAATCCAGCGGCTCGACCGTCGTGGGAGGCACTGCGGCCAAGGGTTTCGCCAAGAGCCTGACCTAGCGTAGCGTCTACGAAATAAATTTCGATTTATTTTGTAGATAAAAATTTGAAATAATTATTTTTATCCTCAAAAAACGTTCATTTTTTTTGAGGACGCGACACTAGCGCGGGCGGGCGGACGTTCTCAGGGCGCGGCTTCGGCCGCGCTTTTTTTGCCGCGTTACCCAGGGCCCGGCGTACGCGCGGCCCCAGGCTGGATTGGGCGTGGACCTCCGGGACGAAAGAGCGCATACGGTTGGACAATGCCGGTTCCTCACGCTCCCGGGGATCGCGTGCCGGCCCGGGAGCGGGGGAGCACGCCCGAGGAGGCAACGCCATGAGAAACAACAGCTCCTTCGCCCTGTTGGCCGTTCTCCCGATTTTCATTCTCGGCGGTGTATGGACCTACCGCTTGTTCGCCGGGGCTGAGCCCGCCCAGGCACTTGCGCTCGCCGCGACGACCATCGCCGTATCCATGCTGGCGTATTCCGCCATCCAGGTGGCCGACCAATGGGAGCGCGCGGTGCTCCTGCGCCTGGGAAAGTTCCAGGATGTGAAGGGGCCGGGTTTGTTCTTGCTGATTCCGGTCATCGACACCATCCCCTACTGGATCGACATGCGGGTGATCGCGTCCTCCTTCAAGGCCGAGAAGACGCTCACCAGGGACACCGTTCCGGTGGATGTGGACGCGGTGCTGTTCTGGCGGGTCCTGGATCCTCGAAAGGCGTCCCTGGACGTGGCCGACTACAAGAGCGCCATCAGCTGGGCCTCCCAGACGGCCCTGCGCGACGTCATCGGCAAGACCATGCTCTCGGACATGCTGGAGGGCCGGGAAAAGATCGGCAACGAGTTGCAGAAGATCATCGACGAGCGCACCGAGCCCTGGGGGATTAACGTCATCTCCGTGGAGATCAAGGACGTCCTGATTCCCGCCTCACTGGAGGACGCCATGTCCATGCAGGCCCAGGCCGAGAGGGAACGCCAAGCCAGGGTGATCCTGGGCGATTCGGAACGCCAGGTGGCCGAAAAGTTTGCCGAAGCCGCCAGGACCTACGCGGGCGACCAGACAGCCTTCCATCTTCGGGCCATGAACATGCTTTACGAGGGCCTGAAATCCAACGCCACCATCGTCATCGTGCCCAGCACGGCCGTGGAGAGCATGCAGCTGGGCGGGATCGGCGGCATTGCCGGAGCGGCCCAGGCGGTGCGGGAAGGGGTGGCCGGGAAATAGGCGGCGCCGAAGGGGGCAAGGGGGGCGCCCTTGGCTACGGCCTGGCCAGGATGGACATGATGATCTTGTTCCAGGTCCCGTCGCGCCGCATGGACGCCAGGGCGGCGTTGAAGGATGCGAGGAGTTCCGTTTTTCGCGCGTGCTTGGCGAAGGCCAGATAGGTGGGCATTTCGAGTAAAGGCGGCTCCAGGATGATGAAATCGCGCGGCGAGTTGGACACGGCGATGCTCGCATCGGCCCCCTCGCGGGTGGCCACCATTGCGTGGATGCGCCCAGCCTGGAGCTTGGCCAGGTTCTGCGAGTCGCTTTCCACTTCCTCCACGGTGAAGTCCCCGGCGGCGCGGGCCTGGTCGAACGCGTCCCCATAGGACCAGCCGCGCAGGACGCCCACATGCTTGCCCCTCAGGGACTCCAGGCCCGAGTATGGAAAACTTTGCGACGCCAGAACCACCACCTGAAGCCTCTCCACGTAGAGCTCGTCGCTGTAGTCGTATTTTTCCAGGCGCGGCGTCGTTTTGTAGATGCCGCCGATGCCGCCCATGCCCGATTCCATCTCGGCCAGGGCCCGTTTCCAGGGTTCGGCTGATATCCTCACTGGGGTTCCCATGCGGGAGAAGGCTTCCGCGATGATGGCCGGATAGATGCCGGCCGCTTTCTGGTCACTGGTGGCGTACATGAAGGGCGGATTGGCGGCGTCCAGGAAGATATGGACGACGGTATCGGCGGCAATGTCGGACGCCCGGACGAGAAGCGCCAGCAGGAGAATGGCCACGGTGCGAAGGCGCATGAGGACCTCCTGGAAATACCGCCTGAAATGTATCCCTGCGCGGGCGTCAGGTAAAGCCCGGAAAGAAAAAACCCCGGAGCGGCGCTCCGGGGTTTCGTTGTGCGAGGCGGGGGCCGGACGGCCTAATAGGCTTCGTCGTAGGCCACGTCCTTCTCCGTCACTTTGTGGGAGAAGGTCTTGTACACCCAGGCCTGGTACAGGATCACGATGGGCACGAAGGTCAGGGCCACGGCCAGCATGATCTTGAGGGTCAGGGGGGAGGAGGAGCTGTTGGCGATGGTCATGGAGAAGGCCGGGTCGATGCTCGAGGGCAGAAGCGCCGGGAATATCCCGATCACCCCGAACAGGGCCACGCCCGCGATGGTCACGGCGCTGGCGGTCCATGCGGCGGCCATGCGGCGGCTTCCTATGAACACCCGCTGCATGACCAGTCCGCCCACGGGCAGGAGCACGATCACGAACAGGATGGGGTTGTCCAGGTAGTTCTGGAACAGCTTGGTGGCCACGGCGGTGAACACCAGGAAGAGCACCGCCACGATGAGCAGCGCAGGCCAGAGCTTTTCGGCCACCTTCACGGCCCGGTCGCGCAACGCCCCTTCGGTCTTGCAGGAGAGGTACAACGCACCGTGCATCAGGAAGGCCAGCACGAACAGCACGCCGCCCGCCAGCCCGTAAGGATTGAGCAAGGTGAACAGGGTGCCCTTGTAGATGCCGCCCTCGGCGATGGGGATGCCCTTGAAGATGTTGGCGAAGGCCACACCCAAAAGCAGCGCCGGAAGGAAGCTGCCCAGGAAGTGGATGGTGTCCCACAGCTTGCGCCCGCCCGCGGTCTCCATCTTGGAGCGGAACTCGAAGGAGATGCCCCGGAAGATGAGCGAGAACAGCAGCAGCATGAGCGCCGAATACAGGGACGAGAACAGCACCGCGTAGGTGCCGGGGAAGGCCGCGAAAGTCACGCCGCCAGCGGTGATGAGCCACACCTCGTTGCCGTCCCAGAAGGGGCCGACCGCGTTCATGAGGATGCGTTTTTCGGTGTCGTTCTTGGCGATCACGGGCGAGAGCATGCCCACGCCCAGGTCAAAGCCGTCCAGGACGAAGTAGACGGCCCACAACACGCCCCACAACAGAAACCAGATGGTTCCGAGATCCATGTCCGTTTCCTCCGTGTTAGTGGACCGGGCCCTTCTTGGCGTACTTGGCCAGAAGGTAGATGTCGATGACGCCCAGGAAGGCGTAGACCACCACGAAGGCCGCCAGGGACAGGGCCACCTGGGACGGGTCCACAGGGGACACGGCGTCCTTGGTGCGCATGAGCCCGTGGACGATCCAGGGCTGGCGTCCCACCTCGGCCACGGCCCAGCCCGCCTGTATGCCCAGGTACGGCAGGGGGATGGCGTAGAGCATCAGCCGCAGGTAGCCAGGATACTGGGCCAGCCTGTTCGCTTTCCACCAGCCGAAGAAGGCCAGCAGCGGCAGGAGCGTGCCGATGCCCACCATGATGCGGAAGGCCCAGAAGGTGATGGCCACGGGGGGGCGGTCCTCGGGCTTGAAGTCGAGCAGGCCCTTCACCTCGGCGTTGGGGTTGTTGAAGGCCAGGAAGGAGAGCAGGCTCGGGATGCCGATGGCCTCAACGGAGTTCTTTTGGTTGGCCTCGTCGGGCAGGGCCAGCAGGTACATGGGGGCGTTCTTCTGGGTGTGCCAGTGCGATTCCATGGCCGCGAGCTTGGCGGGCTGGATCCTGGCCACCTCGTTGCCGTGGAAGTGGCCGCCAACGGCCAGCACGACGCTGAAGACGAAAGCGAAGCCCGCGCCGGTCTTGAAGGAGCGGGTGAAGAAGTCAACCTCGTTCTTGCGCAGCAGGTGCCATGCGGACACGCCCATCACGAAGAAGCCCGAGAGCATGAACGCGGACGAGAGCACGTGCACGTACTGGTTCCAGGCAAAGGGGTTGGTGATGAGGGCCACGAAGTTATCAAGCTCCGCACGGCCGTTTCGCATCACGAAGCCCAGGGGGTTCTGCATGAAGCCGTTGGCGATGATGATCCACAGGGCCGAGAGGTTGGCCGCGAAGGCCACCAGGCAGATGGCCGTGGCGTGCATGCGCTTGGAGAGCTTCTCCCAGCCGAACACCCACACGCCGATCATGGTGGATTCCAGGAAGAAGGCCACCGAGGCCTCGATGGCCAGAAGCGGCCCGAAAATGTCGCCCACGTAGGCCGAATACCTCGACCAGTTGGTTCCGAACTGGAATTCCAGGGTGATGCCGGTGACAATACCCAGTGCGAAGTTGATGAGGAAAAGCTTGCCCCAGTACTTGGCCATCTTCTTGTACACCTCGTCACCGGTGCGGACGTAGCGGGTCTCCATCAGGGCGACGATGATGGAGAGGCCCAGGGTCAGCGGGACGAAGATGAAGTGGAAGAAGGTGGCGGCGGCAAACTGCAAACGGGAAAGCATCAAGGTGTCCATGCGCCTTCTCTCCTGTGCCTGGCCGGTTAGAGGTTCGTTCCAGTGCCGGAACCGGCGGTTCGGCCGCTTCCGGATTCGGACAGTTGTGTCGCTTGCGCGGAGGAGGGCCGGCCCTTGCCCGTTCCGCGTCGTCTCACGTCAGGCGGATGGCCGGAATCCTGCGCTTGTGCGCGGCGTGTTCCGGACATTCGTCCTGGTTGGCGAGTTCCTCGAAGCTCGTGGCCGACAGGGTCTCCCGGAATTGCCCGCGCGCCCTCTCCCAGACCTTGTGCACGGCGCAGTAGGAACTGCGTCCACACTCCTGGGGCCTGGAAAGGCACTCGTTCACCAGGATTTCCCCGTCCATGGCTTCCACTACCATTAGCAGGGAAATCTCCCTGGGGGGAAGGGCCAATTCATAACCGCCGTGCGCTCCCTGGCGCACCACCAGCACCCCCTCCTTGGCCAGTCCCTGGGCGATCTTGCCCAGGAACGCCATGGGGATGTCCATGGCCTGGGCCACCTCCCTGCGGCTGACCACCTGGCCGAAGGGGTGCTTGGCCAGGTAGAGCACGCATCGGATGGCGTATTCGGCGGCGCGCGTGAGCTTCATCGGACTCCTCGAATCAAGACAAATAAGAGCTGATTTGTCCTATATGCGAGCAGGCGGAGCGTGTCAACAAGATGAGAAAAAAATATTGAAGAAACAGAAGGGGGGAGACTGAACGGGGGGCGGAGAGCGAGCAAGGAGCGAAACGGAGTTGCACGCGCGCCAGGGGCGGCCCGATGGGAAACTTGCGTCAGGAGGGGGCGGGCGTCTGGTCCGCGAAGGTCACTTGTCCGGCCCGCCTCGCGCGGCGGCGGGCCTGGGGAGCAGGCGCAGGGCCAGGGCCGCGAAACCGTCGGGCATGTGGCGGGTTACCAGGGACTTGCAGCGCTTGTGCAGGGCCACGTCGAACTGCCCCAGGAACCAGAACGCCCCCATGCACAGCACCAGGGCCACAAGTCCGGCCACGCCTCCGGGGATTCGTCCGGTGGCGGCGGCCCACCAGTCCAGGACCAGGATGATGATGTTGGAATGCACCAGATAGAGGGCGTAGGAGTAATCGCCCAGCTGCGCCAGTATCTTGGGCGAGCGGATGCGGCTTTCCAGGCGGATGAGCAGGTCCACCAGCACGCAGGCCCCGAACCCGAGCATGTAGAGCACGCTGTACGCCTGGGCGTTGATGGCCGAGGCCACGCAGAGGCTGGCCAGCACCACCTGGCCGGCCCAGGCCATGGTGGCCGGCTCGTTGCGCCGCTGGATGTAATAGTAGGTCAGGGCGCCCATGATGAACGAGTAGTTCCATATGGAAAGCCAGATGGAGAAGATGGTGGGCAAGGGCAGGGGCGGCTTGAAGGCCACGATGTCCGAGACGATCACCGCGAAAAGCCAGGCCAGCAGGAATGCGGGAAAATACCTGTTCCACTTGGGGCGGCAGAACAGGGCGCAGATGAAATAATACCAGATCTCGTAGACCAGGGTCCATTCTATGCCCAGCTTGTAGCTCTTGCCCATGCCGAAGGGCAGGAGCGACATCACCTTGAACAGGTCGTCGGAGTTGAGCGGCGAGGTGGTGAGGGCGCGCATGACGAAGGCCATGGCCACCACGACAAAATACATGGGGTAGACACGCACCAGCCGCTGGGCCAGGAAATTGGGGGCTTTGCGGTCCACCAGCAGGGCCATGAAATAGCCGGAGATGACGAAGAACCCGCAGGGGATGCCGCCCAAGATGTCGGGGACGTGTGCAAAGAAGGAGGGATCACCCGTACGGGTGAGATATATCTTGATGTGCATGAACACGACGCCCACGCACAAAATGCCCCGGAGGGCCTGGATAAGAGTATAGGTCATTGTTCCGGACGATCTAAATAACAGATGTGTCTTGCGATAGTACCTTGAAATGAAAGGGTAATCGGCTCAGCAGTGAACACCTAACAGAATAACCGGTCCCGGTCAACGTCGTGGCCACATAAGAAAAGGGAGCGGCGAGGCCGCTCCCTTTTCAGGAAGGGTGCCGGTAGAGCCTCAGGATGAGGCGATCTTGGCCTGGAGGGCCTTGGCCACTGTGGCCCCCAGCTCCACACACGCCTTGAGCTGCTCGTGGGTGGGGCGGTTCTTGGCGCGCACGCCCTCGATCACGTCGAAGTGCATGCCCTGGAGCATTTCGGTCACGTGCTTGAGGGCCTCGCCGCTCCAGCCGTAGGAGCCGAAGGCGGCGGCGACTTTGTTCATGGGGCGCAGGCCCTTCATGTAGGTCAGCATGGCGGCCACCAGGGGCAGGACACCGTTGTTGTGGGTGGCCGAGCCCGCCAGGACCGCTCCGGATTCGAACACCTCGGACATGACGTCGGAGTGGTGGTCGCTCTTGAGCGACATGATCCTCACGGATGTCCCGGACGCCGCGAGGCCGTCGGCCACGGCGTGGGCCATCCGCTCGGTGGAGCGCCACATGGTGTCGTAGAAGACCACGGCCTGGTTGGTGGGCTTCTGCTCGGCGAAGCGGCGGTAGGCCTCGAGCACCGTGCCCACGCCCGCGCCGCGCCAGACGAGGCCGTGGTCCGGAGCGATCATGTCCACGTCCCACTTGAGCTTGCCCACTTCCTCGAGGATCTTGAGCGTCACCGAGGAGTAGGGCAGCACGATGTTGGCGTAGTAGCGCGAAACCTGGCGCATCAGTTCCGCCTGGTCCACCTCGTCGGCGAAGCGCTCGGAACTGGCGTAGTTCTGGCCGAAGGCGTCCGAGGAGATCAGCAGCTTGTCCTCGGCCACGTAGGTCATCATGGAATCCGGCCAGTGCAGCATGCGGGTTTCCAGGAAGTGCAGGGTGCGGCTGCCGATGCACAGGCTGTCGCCGGTCTTGACCACCTGGAGCGGCCAGCCGTCCGCGCCGTAGTATTCCTTGATGGCCTTTTCGCCCATGACCGAGCAGAAGACCTTCTCGGGCTTGCACGCCTCGATCAGGCGAGGCAGCGCTCCGGAGTGGTCGGGCTCCACATGGTTGACCACGATGTAGTCCACCTTGGAGGGTTCCATCACCTGGGAGACGTTGCACAAGAGCGTGCCCGCGAAGCGGTCTTCCACGGTGTCGATGATGGTGTTTTTCTGGTCCTTGATGAGGAAGGCGTTGTAGGTGGTGCCCTTGGGGGAGAGGGAATAGCCGTGGAAATTACGGCGGTCCCAGTCCACTGCGCCGACCCAGTGGACGTCCTTCTTGATTTCGTAAGCGCTCATGGAGAATCCTCGATGGGGTGTGGAAATGCAGGAAGGCCCGCCGGGTCCCCGGCGGGCCTATGGAAAAAAGGGGTGCTATTCCTTGGTGAATTCGCTCTTGGGCGCCCCGCAGACCGGGCAGACCCAGTCGTCGGGAACGCTTTCGAAAGAGGTGCCGGGGGAAACGCCGTTCTCGGGATCGCCCTCGGCGGGGTCGTACACGTAGCCGCAGACATTACAGACGTATTTGTCCATGAATCCTCCTGAAGAAGTGTCGGACGCGACGCGCCATCTTTTAGCCCTCAGCGCCGGTCCCGCCGTGAGCGGGGCCTTGCCTGAGCGGCAAAGAGGACAATGCACATCCGGTCATACCGGCCGGGAAGCGCGGAGCTCCGGGCCGAAGCGGGGTATACCCGGTTTACTTGCCGCCGTGAACGGATTTCCGGATGAGAGCCGCCTCGAACCCAGGGAAAATCCGGTTCACTTGTAGCACCATATCCGTCCAACCCCGTCAGCTTGTCAAGGGGGAAGTGGCCGGCCGGCGCGTCTAGGTGAATTTCCCCGCCAGGACCTTCAGGTGTCCCGAAAGCTCGTTCACCGAGGCGATGCCCTGGTGCGCCTGCTGGATGCGCGAGAAGATGTCCTGCGAGAGGGAGTTGATGTGGGCCACGTTGCCGTTGATGGTCTCGCTGGTGGCGGATTGCTGCTCCGCCGACGAGGCGATGGACCGGATCATGTCGGCGATGCGGTCCGACTGGGAGACGATGTCCGCGAAGATCCTGCCGGAGTGCTCGGCCATACTGGCCGCGTGCTCCACGGATTCCCTGGTTCCGGCCATGCCTCCAGCCACTGTGCTGGTGCCTTCCTGGATCTCATTGACCGCCTGGGCCACCTCGGCGGTGGCGTGCATGGTCTTCTCGGCCAGTTTGCGCACCTCGTCGGCCACCACGGCGAAGCCTCGCCCGGCCTCGCCCGCGCGGGCGGCCTCGATGGCCGCGTTCAGGGCCAGGAGGTTGGTCTGGTCGGCGATGTCGCCCACCACGTCCATGACCTTGCCGATGTTCATGGCCCGGTCTTTGAGTTCGGAGAGGGAGTCGGCCAGGTTCTGGGCCCGCGAGGCCACGGTCCTGGTTTCGTCGGCGGTGCGGCTGACGTCCTCGCCTCCCTTGAGGGCCACCTTGTGGGCGCTGTCCGAGACCCTGGCGGTTTCGCCCGCGTTCTTGGCCACGTCGATGACCGTGTCGTTCATCTGGTCCATGGCCAGGGTCAGGTTGGATGTCTCGGCGGCGGTCTGCTCCACGCTGCGGGTGAGCGCCTCCATCTGGGTGGAGAGCTCGCCTCCGGCCACGGACAACTTGGAGGCCACCATGCTTATTTCGCGGGCCACGTCCAGCAGCTTGGTGCGCTGCTCCTCGATGTGCACCTTGGCCTGCTCCTCGTCGGTCAGGTCCATGAACACGCCGATGACGCCCATGGTCTGGCCCTGAGCCCCGCGTAGCGGGGACACCTCGTAGTGCAGGGGGAAGATCGTTCCGTCGGCGCGCTCGTAGAGAATCTTGCCGCTGGCCGCGACCCCGGTGTTCATGACCTCGGTGGCGATGGTCACGGGCGCTCCACCTTCGCTCAAGGTCACGTCGGCGTGGCGGCAGACCAGCTCCGCCTGCTTCTGCCCCAGGA
The DNA here is from genome assembly GCF_022808915.1 of Fundidesulfovibrio terrae. Taxonomy (NCBI): domain Bacteria; kingdom Pseudomonadati; phylum Thermodesulfobacteriota; class Desulfovibrionia; order Desulfovibrionales; family Desulfovibrionaceae; genus Fundidesulfovibrio; species Fundidesulfovibrio terrae. The sequence continues at coordinate 81,574 of NZ_JAKZFS010000007.1, read as the reverse complement.
TGACGCTCAGGGGTTGGTTGACGAAGCAGAACTCGCCGGTCTTGTCGGTGACGAAGAGGGGAATGTTGATGCCCGAAAGGACGCTGTTGTTGTATTCGAGCTGGTCCTGGATGGTGCGCACCATGGCCGCCAGGTCGCGCGAGAGCCCTGAGAGCTCGTCCTGGCCCTTGATCTGGAAGTCCACGTCATGGCGCCCCTGGCGCACCAGGGCGGTGTTTGCGGCCAGGGAGTTGATGCGCCTGAGCACGGCGCGCTTCATGAACCAGGTCACCAGCGAGAGCAGGAGCACAAGCCCCGCCAGGGAGATGAGCCCGCTCATGAGCTTGTCGTTGTCCGCCTGGGCCATGGTGGCGGAGATGTCCTGCAGGACCACGATGGCCCCGAGCACGGGTTTGGCCGCGCCGTGGCAATGGTGGCACTCGGGTTCGTTGCGGATGGGCTTGGTCATGGCCAGCATGTGCTTGCCATCCAGGGTGACGCGTCCCGAGGCTTCGTTTCCGCCAAGGGTCTTGCCCATCATGGCCGCGACCCCGGATTCTCCAAGGAAGGGCGCCAGATCCTTGCGGAGGGCGCCTTCGTTGGTGGAATAGGTCACGTTGCCCTTGAAATCGGTCAGGAAGATCTGCGAGGACTGTTCGCGCCGGGCCATTTTCCGGAAGACGTGGGAGGTCTCCTCGTTCTTGCCCAGGCGCATGGGCTCCTCGATGGCCATGAGGATGAGATCGGCCGTGCGGTCGGAGCTGGCCGAGACCAGTTGCATGGTGGAGCGGTTCTGCCATGTGGCGTTGGCCGCGAAAAGTCCGCTGAACACCAGGACGGATACTCCGGTGATGAGCAGCAGCACCCGGACCCCTAACGACTGGTAGAAGATGTGCATCGCCGCCCCCTAGTGCGCGCCGCCGAAGAGCATCGGCTTGAATCCGAAGGATTTGACCCTCTCGCCGTTGTGGCAGGTCTGGCATTCCTCGACGCTGAGCTTGTTCTTGATCAGGCTCTTCTCGCCTGATTCGGCGTGCGCCGAGCCGGGGCCGTGACAGACTTCGCAGCCCGCGTTGGCCAGTTCGGGAGTCTTTTCGAGGCTGACGAAGCCGCCGGGCTGTCCGTAGCCCGTGGTGTGGCAGGCGTAGCACTCCTTGAGCTCGCTTGGTTCGAGCTTGGAGGCCATGATCTGGATGGATTTGAACGAGTGTGCCTTTTTGGCGAATTTCGAGAAGGAGTCGAATTCCTTCTGGTGGCATTCGCCGCAGGCTTTGGAGCCTATGTAAGATTTCGGACCCGCTGACGCCCCTGGCAGCGAAAAGCCCAAGAACAACACCACTGCCACGAGAACGGCTGCCACCCGCATGTGCAACCCCCGTTACGGCTTGAGGTACGTTGAGAAATCTAGAGGTGTTACTTATTGATAAAAAGCGATATTTGCAATGTAAAAATTGATGCGACAGGCATCGTTACGTATTTGTAAGGGAGCGCGTGCGGCAAAGCAGTCTGGTCGGGCTGCGCCTACTCTAATGCGATCGATCGCGTGGTGAATGGTCTCTCGCAACAGGTTAACGAGAAGCGGACAATGGGATCGGTCGTTTGGAACGCTTGCGGCGGCGCAATAAAAACCGGCGCAAGCAAGGCTTGCGCCGGTCGATCGTACGAGTTTCCATGGCCTGCCGCCACGGGGGGCGCGGCGACACGCAGGGGTGCCGGCCGTCCGCTTTGGCCTGGCTACCAGTCCAGGGTGGCCTTGAACGCCTCGGCCAGGGTTTCCACATCCTCGCTGAGAAGCGTCTCGCCGCCGCACTTCACGGTCAGCTTGCCGTCCGTGGTGACGCGGCCGATGGGGGCCATCCACTGCCCGGCGAAGAGCTTCTCGAAGCTGGGCACGTTGCCGGAGGGCACTCCCACCACGAAGCGCGAGTGGCTCTCGGAGTAGAGAATCTCCAGGGGAGACAGGCAGTCGGGGCTCACGGGCACCCGCGAGAGGTCAACGTCCGCGCCCAGGCGGCCGCCGATGCACATCTCGGCCAGGGCCACGGCCAGGCCGCCGTCGGAGCAGTCGTGGCAGGCATTCACCTGACGGCCCTTGGCCGCCTTGCGCATGCTCTCGTAGCGTTTGCGGGCCGAGAGGGCATCCACCTGGGGGACTTCGGCCATGGACAGCTTCAGCTCGTCGGCCAGCTCCGATCCGCCCAGTTCCGGGCGGGTGAGACCCAGCACGTAGATCACGTCCCCGGACTGCTTGAAGTCCGAGGTCATGGCTTCGGAAGCATCCGGGATCACCGAAAGGACGGTGAAGAGCACCGTGGGCGGGATGGATATCTTGGACCCGCCACCGGTGTAGTCGTTCTTCATGGAGTCCTTGCCGGAGACGCAGGGCACGCCGTAGGCTTGGCAGAAGTGGGCCAGGGCCTGGTTGGCGCGCACCAGCTGGGCCAGCTTGTAGCGCCCGTCCGGGGTCTTGTCGGACTCGACCGGGTCGCACCAGCAGAAGTTGTCCACGCCCGCCATGTGGCTGATGTCGCCGCCCGTGGCCACGGCGTTGCGCACGGCCTCGTCGATGGCGCCGGCCATCATCCAGTAGGCGTCCAGGTCGGAATACTTGGGGCAGATGCCGTGGGAGAGCACCAGCGCCTCCTGGCGCGAGACCACCGGGCGGATCACCGCGGCGTCGGCCGGGCCGTCGCGCAGGACCCCCACCAGGGGCTTGACCACGCTGGACCCCTTCACCTCGTGGTCGTACTGGCGGATCATGTACTCCTTGGAGCAGATGTTCAGCCTGCCGAGCATGCGCGTAAGCAGCGCGCCATGGTCCGTGGCTGCGGGCAGGGGCGAGTCCTTGCCTGCGGGACGCTCCCACACGGCGGAAAGCGCCATGCGCGGGGTGCCCTCGTGCAGGAAATCCATGTCCAGGGAGGCCACGGGCTTTTCGCCGTAGGTCACGGTGAACCGGCCCGAATCGTTGAAGCGCCCGAGCACGGTGGCTTCCACGTCCATCTCGGCGGCCAGGGCCATGAAGCGCTCGATCTGGTCCGGGCCCACGGCGCAGGTCATGCGCTCCTGGGCCTCGGAGAGCAGGATCTCCCACGGGCGCAGGCCGTCGTACTTGAGGGGAGCCTTGGAAAGGTCCACCTCCGCGCCGCCGCTGTCGCCCGCCATCTCGCCCACCGACGAGGACAGGCCGCCCGCGCCGTTGTCGGTGATGGCGTGGTACAGGCCGGTGTCCCGGGCGCGCATGAGGAAGTCGTACATCTTGCGCTGGGTGATGGGGTCGCCGATCTGCACGGCCGTGGCCGGGGAGCCCTCGTGCAGCTCCTCGGAGGAGAAGGTGGCCCCGTGGATGCCGTCCTTGCCGATGCGTCCGCCGGTCATCACGATGAAGTCGCCGGGAAGGGCCTTCTTCTGGTAGCTGGGCTTGCCGTCAAGCGTGGCGGGCATGACGCCCACCGTGCCGCAGAACACCAGGGGCTTGCCCAGGAAGCGTTCGTGGAACACCACCGAGCCGTTCACGGTGGGGATGCCGGACTTGTTGCCGCCATGCTCCACGCCCTCGCGCACGCCTTCCATCACCCGTCGTGGGTGCAGGAGTCTCGGCGGCAGCGCCTCGTCGTAAAAGGGAGAAGCGAAGCAGAACACGTCGGTGTTGCACAAGAGGTTGGCGCCCATGCCCGTGCCCATGGGGTCGCGGTTGACGCCCACGATGCCGGTGAGGGCCCCGCCGTAGGGGTCCAGGGCCGAGGGGGAGTTGTGGGTCTCCACCTTGACGCAGAGGTGGTGGCCTTCGGTGAAGCGGATGACGCCCGCGTTGTCCTTGAACACGGACAGGCAGATGTCGCCGGCGCCCATGCTCTCGCGGATTTTGGCCGTGGAGCCCTGCACGTAGGTCTTGTACAGGCTGGAAATGGCCTGGCGGCGTCCGGTCTCGGTGTTCAGGTAGTCGATGTCGGCGGCGAAGATCTTGTGTTTGCAGTGCTCGGACCAGGTCTGGGCCAGCACTTCGAGCTCGGCGTCGGTGGGGTGCGCCGAAAGCCCGGCGGCCTTGCGGGAGGCGGCCACGGCTGGGTCGGCGTAGTGGGCGCGGATGGCCTGCATCTCCTCGAGAGACAGGGCCAGGACGTTGTCGCGCGAGAAGGCCATGAGCTCGGCGTCGCTCATGGCGGCCAGGTCCACCACGGCCACGTCGTCGCAAGACTTGCCCGTTACCTGGGCGGCCTTGGGTTCGAAGCCGGGGGCCTTGGCCCATTCCTCGGCGGACTTCACCTCGAAGCGTTGGATGAGTTCGTTGCACAGGTGGTCGCGGGCGATGTGCTCCACCTGCTTGAGATCAAGCGTCCCCTTCAGGGCGAACTGGGCCGAGGTGTACACGGCCAGCGTCTTGGCGCGCTCCTTGGGCAGGCCCAGCACCAGGGCCAGGGTCTCCTTGGCGGTGCGGCCTTCATTGTCGGTGACGCCGGGGCGGAAGCCCACCTCCACGATCCAGTCGAAGCCCGAGGCCAGGGGCGAAAGCGAGGCCGTGTGGGAGACGGGATCGTGCAGCGCGGCCGCATCCACGGCCTGCTGGGCTTCCTCGCGGGAAAGCCCGGCCACGGTGTAGGTCTTAACCACGGAGGCGTCGTCCACGGCCACGCCCAGTTCATGGGTTATGCGCATGGCCGCGCGGCGGCCGGGAACGTCCGGGATATTGGATTTCGGAGCTACTTCCACCCGAAAGAGCATGACGGATTTCCTTGTGGTTTTGATATGATTGTTCCGGGCCGCGCCTCGCGGCTGGAGGCCCTGTTTCGTTAGTCGTCGCCGGCCCAGAGGATGCGGTGCCCGCCCTGGTTCTTGGCCGTGTAGGACGCCTTGTCCGCCCGCCGCAGGAGCGAGGACGGCGACTCGGTCTCGCCAAGCATGGCCAGGCCCACGGAGAGGCCCAGGAGCCCCTTGAACTGGTCGTCCACGGCCTTGCTGACGCGCGAGGCCAGGTGTTCGAGCTGGGGGGGCTCGATCTCCGTGACCACCACTGCGAACTCGTCCCCGCCGTAGCGGCAGGGGTAGTCCATGCCGGTGCGCAGCCTGCTCTTCAGGATGCGCGAGATGGCCCTGAGCACCTCGTCCCCGGCCTGGTGGCCCTTGGTGTCGTTGATTGTCTTGAAGTTGTCCATGTCGAAGAACATGAGCCCCATCTTGCGGCCTGTGCGCCTGGAACGCTGGGCTTCGCGGTCCAGGATGACGTGGAACTGGTAGTGGTTGAGAAGCCCGGTGAGCCCGTCGAACAGGGCCAGGCGCTTGAGCTTCTCCTCCAGGCGGCGCACCACGGTGATGTCGCGGCCCACCACCAGCCACTGCTTCTGGCCGCCGGGAGTCTTGGGCAGGGGCGAGAAGACCAGCTCCAGGGTGTGGCCGAATTCCTCGCCGGCGGAGAGCACCGCTTCCACGGGGGCGGGCGCGCCCGTAAGCAGTTCCGGGTCCCACGGCCCCTGGTAGCTGGTGACCGGCTTGGCGATCTGGAAAATGTTCTTTTCCAGCAGCTGCGAGACGCGCGGCGAGGCGAAGGTGATGCGCCCCACAGGGTCGATGGTGAACACCGCGTCGCGCATGGACTTGACCAGCTTCTCCAGGAATTCTCCTTGCTTGAGGGCCTTGAATTCCCAGCCTGAGACCAGGGTGACGTCTTCCAGGAACAGGAGTATCTCGCTGCGGCCCTGCCACTGGCGTTTCTCGGCGGCCAGGTAGACGCAGGCGTCGGTAACGTGGCTCTCACCCTTCCAGAGGCAGAATATCTTGTGCAGCGAGGCGGATTCCGGGTCGGCCAGGAAGCTGTCCCACTCGGTGTCGCGCGAGAAGCCCTTGCCCTCGCCCAGGGCGGCCCAAAGGTCCATGCCCTTGCCGTCGCCTGCGACGCCGAGGAACTGGCGGAGGCGGTCGTTGATTTCCAGTATCCTGCCCTTGGGGGAGAGCCGGGCCACGCCCACGGGCAGCTGGTCCAGGGTGTGGGCCTTTGTTTCCAGCACGGTCTGGCGCAGGGCGAAGTTCTCGTAGCTCTGGCTCACGAAGCGCAGGTAGAGCTCGACCTGTCGGGCGGTGTCAGGAGCCAGGCCCTTGCGGGTCAGGCGCAGTTCGCCCAGGACCAGCCCGTTCGTTCTGAGCGGATAGGTGACGGAAGCGCCTTGCGCGAGGCTCCACGCCAGCGACTCGAAGCCGTTTTCCGCCTTGCGGCGCTCGATACCGTGCGCCGTGTTGGATATGAAAAGGTCCCAGCTGTCGTAGGCGGGGATGCCCAGGGCCAGCTCCCAGCTCTCGATGCCCCATTCCCAGCGCAGGTGGCGTCCGATGATGGTGGCCACATCGGCCTTGCCGCCGCTGGCCTGGGCCACCTCGGATGCCAGGAAGTGGTATTCCTGCATGAGCTTAAGGGTGTGCTGGTAATAGCGCTCGTTGGGGGCGGACTCGGCGATGCCCAGGGTGGAGAGCACGGACTGGAAGCGCTGGGCGCAACGGTTGAGCAGCTCCTCGATTTCCTCCTGGCTCAGGGACAGGCGGCGTTGGAGCATGGCCCGGAAATGGATGATGGCCGTGGGGTTCTCGGCTGAGCCCAGTTCCAGCTCGGACCATCGGGTGGCCAGGATGATGCATTGGGTCAGGGGATCGTAGCTGTCGAGCCCCTCATAGTCGTGGTGGTTGTCCACGCAGGTGGCGCTCTGCAGGGGGATGTGCCAATCGTCGAGGAGCTGGGTGGTGAGCTGGCAATGGTCGGTGTGCCAGATGTCGCGCTCCTCCTCGATCTGGCCGGGCACAAAGGCGGTGATGACCGGCCCGTGGGCCGTGCCCGCGAATTTGGAGGGATCGGCGCAGACCAGCAGGAGAAGCGAGATATCCTTGAGCAGGGCGGTGAGGTAGGCCTGGTCCGCCAGTTCCCGGCAGAGGTGTTCGGCCAGCAGTTCGGCGGCGATGGCCGACCATATGGTGAGGCGCCAGTTGGAGAAGAAATCGATGCCCCGGCGCTCGAAGGCCTCGTTCAGGTGCTTCTGGTAGGTGACCGACAGGGCGATCTTGAGGATTTCCTTGGTGCCCAGAATGGTGGCGGCGCGTTTAAGGTCCGTGACCTTCTGGGTGGAGCCGTAGTAGGGCGAGTTGGCCAGGTTGAGCACGGTGGCGGTGAGCACCGGGTCCATGGCCAGCACCCTGGCGATGACTTCGAAGTCGGGCGAGGGCTTGACCGCCTCCTCCAGGAGCTGCAGCATCACCGGGGGGAAGGTGATCTGCATGCACTGGCGCAGCGAAGCGATGGGATTGGTCATATCGCGCCTATCCGCCGGTTATTTGTCCCGTCTGGCCATGCCCTCCAATGCTGCTCGCAGGAGTCTGGCTTCGGCCGAGTCGGGGAACGCCTCAAGGCACTGGCCGGCTTTGTCCAGGTAGGAGGCTGCCATGTCCCGGGTCTGTTCGGCGTAGCCTCCCGAGGCCACGGCCGCCAGGGCCGACACCAACTGGTCTTCGGACAAGGTGTCGTCCTTGAATGCCTGTGTAAACCTTTTCCGGTGCTCGCCGTCAAGGCTGGCGATGTAGGAAATGAGCGGCAGGGTCAGCTTGCCCTCGCGGATGTCCGAGCCCTTGGGCTTGCCGGAGACCTCCTTGGGGGAGGTGTAGTCCAGGGCGTCGTCCACCAGCTGGAAGGCAATGCCCAGGTTCATGCCGAAGTCTCCGGCCGCGTCGGCCAGGGCTTGCGGAGCCCCGGCCATGAGCGCCCCGGCCTGGCAGGCGGACTGGATGAGACAGGCGGTCTTGCCGGTGATGATCTCCAGATAGCTGTCCATGGAGAGCGCCACGTCCCGTATGTGGGCGATCTCCTGGATTTCGCCGCTCACCGTCTTCATGATGGCGTTGGAGAGGCACTCCGTGAGCACGGGCTTGCCGTAGCGGGCCACCATGGAGTTGGCCAGGGCCAGCAGGGCGTCCCCGGCCAGAATGGTGTGGGTTGTGCCGAAGACCGTGTGGGCGGCGGGCTTGCCCCGGCGAAGGGCCGCGTCGTCCAGGATGTCGTCGTGCAGCAGGGTGGCCGAGTGCAGAAGCTCCAGCGAGCAGGCCAGGGGATAGACGTCTTCGTCCTCTCCCAAGCCCAGGGCCCGCGCCGTCAGGATGGTGAGCAGCGGGCGCAGGCGCTTGCCCCCGGCGGCCAGCACGTGGTCGGCGGCGGGGCGCACGTAGGGGTTGAGCTCTGCCACGTGTTCGCGCAGGCACTCTTCGATCTTGGGAAGCTCCCGGGCAAGATAATCGGCGAATTCGTTCATGATGATGGTGTCTTCACGGGTCGGACCCGGTTTATCGCGGGCCTGGGCCGGCAATCAGCCCAGCCAGCAGGGCCCCAAGGCCAGCCAGGGCCTGTTCGAGCTTCCATTTGGCGCGGTCGCGCTCCCCAACACGGTTGGAGATGGTCCGCACCTCCAAAAAAGGCACGCCTCGGCTTGCGCAGCCAAGGGCCAGGGAAAATCCCTCCATGCTCTCCGAGAGCGCCCCGTGGCGTCCGGCCAGGGCCGTGGCGCGCTCCGGACATCCGGTGATCCCGGCCACGGTGATGGCCGTCCCGGAGACGAGTCCGGCAGGCAGCGTAAGCCCCATGGCCTGCGCGGCGGCGAGCGGATCGAGCCCTATGCGCTGAACAACGCTTTGGCCGCCAGCCCGCAACTGCGGAAAGGCGAAACCGGATGCGTCGGCCAGGCCGTCGGGGCCGACGACCCCGTAATCCGCGTACACTTCCGCGTCGGCCGCAACCGCGGCTTCCAGCGGAGCCGCGTCCAGGTCGAAGCTGCCGGCCACTCCGAGATTGAGCACCCCGGAAATTTCATGCCGCCCAAGCGCCGCTCCCAGCTCCAGGGCCGCGTTCACCGGACCCACGCCGGTCACGATCAGCAGCGTCTCGCGTCCGGCCAGCCGGGCCATGGCCGCGCCGCGAGCGGGAATCTCCGGCTCCGGGGACGACAGTCCGGCCAAGGCCGCGCGCATCTCGCCCTGCGTGGCCGTGACCAGGGCCAGGGGCGCTTGCGGGCCGCGCCGTGCGGTGTCGTCCATATGCGCCCCCGGGTGCGGCTCGTAAAAACTGCGGCAGGCGCTTGCGGCAGCCGTGCCTGTCGCGAAAATCTAACGCTTCCTGACCAGGGCCAGGTATTTCCCCTCGCCGAATTCACGCAACTCGGCGATGTCCGCCTGCCGGTGCGCTGCCACCAGTTCCAGTTTGCGGCGCTGGTCGGGGCATATCTCCACTTCGATCACCCCGCCGCTTTCCAGGGCCTTGAGAAGCGAACTCGCTTCCAGAAAGCCTTTTCAGCAATCGCCCGCGCAATTGAGGCGAGGTATCCGGGTCACGCTACAACCTCCAGTAGGAGAGTCCGGCGGCGGCCACGGCGGCCTTGTCGAAAGTGCCCCTGATGTCCATGAGCAGGCCCGCGTCCTTGGCGGCGAAACGGCCCTTCAGGGCAGGAACGGGCATGTCCTTGTACGCCTGGTGGCCCACGGCCACGATGAGAGCCTCAAGGTTCGTGAAATCTTCGATCGGCGAGAGCGTAAGCCCGTACTCGTGCATGGCTTCCTCGTGGTCGGCCATGGGATCGTGCACCTTGACGCGCACTCCGTATTCCTCCAGTTCGCGGATCACGTCCACTACTTTGGTGTTGCGCAGGTCCGGCACGTTCTCCTTGAAGGTCAGGCCCCACACGCCCACGGTGGCCCCGCTGATGGGCCGCTTGGCCGCTATGAGGCGCTTGATGCACACCTCGGCCACGTGCTTGCCCATGGAGTCGTTGATGCGCCGTCCGGCCAGGATCACCTGGGGGTGCAGGCCCAGCCCCTCGGCCAGGAATGTCAGGTAGTAGGGGTCCACGCCGATGCAGTGGCCGCCGACGAGGCCCGGCCGGAAGGGCAGGAAGTTCCACTTGGATCCCGCTGCTTCCAGCACCTCCTGCGTGTCGATGCCCACCTTCTCGCAGATGAGCGCCAGCTCGTTCATGAGGGCGATGTTCAGGTCGCGCTGGGTGTTCTCGATGATCTTGGCCGCCTCGGCCACCTTGATGGAGCTGGCCCGGTGCACGCCCGCGCTCACCACGGAGCCGTACACGGCGCAGAGCATCTCGCGCACGGCCTCGGTCTGGCCGGACACCACCTTCACGATGGTCTCCAGGGTGTTCACCTTGTCGCCGGGATTGATGCGCTCGGGGGAATAGCCCAGGAAAAAGTCCTTGCCGCAGGTCAGGCCCGAGTGCTCCTCCAGGAGGGGCTGGCAGACCTCCTCGGTGAGGCCGGGATACACGGTGGACTCGTAGACCACCACGCTGCCGGGCTTGAGCTCTTTACCCACGGTGATGGAGGCCGAGCGCACGGGATGCAGGTCCGGGCTGCGGTGGGAGTCGATGGGGGTGGGCACGGCCACGATGAGCAGGCGGCATTCGGAAAGCTTCGCGGGGTCGGCGGTGTAGTCTACCGTGACCTGGGCCAGGGCGGCCGCGTCCACTTCGCCGGTGTCGTCGATGCCTTCGCGCAGGCGCTCGATGCGCCGGGCGGAAATATCGAAGCCCACCACGTTGAAATGCCGGGCGAGCGCCACCGCCAGGGGCAGGCCCACGTAGCCCAGGCCGACAACGGCCAGCTTCGCTTGGCCTGCTTTCAGTTCTTCGAACGAGACCATGTCATTCTCCGTCATATGTATCGGGGCGAAGTCACTACCGGACTTTCCCCCCGGCATCAAGCGGGCTGGACAGACCCGGGGAGCGGGACTAGGTTTGGAGCATGAACATCGATTGGAAGCTCGTCGCCATGGCCCTGGGCATTGCCCTGGTCATCGAGGGAATGCCGTATTTTCTCTTCGCCGAAAAGATGCCTCAAGTCCTGCGGATGCTGTCCGCGCTGCCGCCCCGGTCGCTTCGCCTGATCGGCGCGTGCTCCATGGCCCTGGGGCTGTGCCTGGCCTGGTACATGCGCCTGCTGGTGTAGCCGCCTACGCCTTCTTCACTCCCACGTGAATGACCACGATCCCGAAAGCCAGCTTTTCCCAATAGACGCGCTCGAACCCGGCCGAGCGGAGTTCGCCCGCCAGGGTGTGGGCGTCCGGGAACTCCAGGATGGTGTCGGCCAGGTAGCGGTAGGCGCCGTCGTCCTTGGAGAACACCCGCCCGATGGCCGGCAGCAGCCGGTTCAGATAGAAATTGTATATGCCGCCGAGGATGCGCTGTTTGCCCGAGCCGAACTCCAGGATGCACAGGCGTCCGCCGGGTTTGAGCACGCGCAGGAGTTCCGCGTAGGCCTCCTGGCGGGGCTTTATGTTGCGGATGCCGAAGGCGATGCTGGCGGCCTCGAAGGTTTCGTCCGCGAAGGGCAGGGCGCGTCCGTCGGCCTGCACCGGGGCGATGGTCGAGACGCCCCTGGCGCGAAGCTTCCCGCTTCCCTGCACCAGCATGGGCAGGCAGAAATCCGCCGCGGCCACCCGGCATTGCGGGTGGCGTCCGGCCGCCTCCAGGGACACGTCCAGGGTCCCGGCGGCCAGGTCCAGCAGGCGGCTGGCGCGGCTTCGGGGCAGCTCCAGATGGTCCACCAGGCGCCTGCGCCAGAGGATGTCCAGGCCCAGGCTCAGGAAATGGTTGAGGAAGTCGTACCAGCCCGCGATGCGCCCGAACATGGAGGCCACGCGCTGGCCGTGATCGTTCGCCACGCGCTAGTCCTCGTCCCCGGACTGGCCCGGATGGGGCGTGTGCTCGGTGATGGTGCGCAGCACTTCGAGATAGATGCGGGAGAAGTGGCTGGTGAAGTTGGACGGCGAGATGCGCCCGGTCTCCACGAACTTGACCACGATCTCCTTGGCCACCTGCAGGGCCTTGTCTTGTATCTTGTCCACGGCGTGCTCCGTAGTGTGATTGTGCAAAAACCGCCCGGGGGGAAATGGCCTTTGACCACCAAAGGACAAACCGGGCGGAAAAGAGAAATACCTTGAAGCACTCCCCTTTTTTTCAAAGCCTAGCACGGCGGGCCTGAGGAGTCGAGGGGCCGGGGGCCTCGCCGGTTTCCGGCAAGCCCCCCGGCGGATCAAGCGGAAACAACGGCGCCCCGGCGAGGTTGCAGGCTCGCCTGGGACGCCAGCAGCTGCCCTAGAACGGCAGGATCTTGCGGCCGCGAGCTTCCTCCAGCACCTCGGCCATGCCCAGGTAGAAGGCCGACGCGCCGCACACGATGCCTTCCCAGCCGGCGATGGTGCCGATCAGCTCCGAGCCGGTCCAGTCGCGCACGGCCAGCAGGAAGAACAGGATGGTCAGCGACCCGAAGATGAACTTGAGCACCGGGCCCTTGTTCAGCGTGCCGATGAACATGAACAGGGTGAACAGGCCCCACACGAACAGGTACCAGGCCATGAAGGCGTGCTCGGTCGCGCCGGTGATGCCCCATTTGGGGGCCACGATGAGAAACACCAGGGTGAGCCAGAACATGCCGTAGCTCGTAAAGGCCGTGTATGCGAAGGTGTTGCCCTTCTTGTATTCCAGCACGCCCGCGATCACCTGGGCGATGCCGCCGTAGAAGATCCCCATGGCCAGGATCATGGCGCTGATGGGGAAAAATCCGGCGTTGTGGATGTTGAGCAGGATGGTGGTCATTCCGAACCCGAGCAGGCCTACGGGGGCCGGGTTGGCCGTCTTCTGATCCATTGCTTTCAGACTCCTGGGGTATGGTTGTAGTGTGGGGGCGATCCTTCGGGAGGTGAAGAATGGCCTCGGAAAAAGCCCCGTCCCGTTAAGGGACGGGGCATGCCGTGCAAGTACGGGGAAGCTGAATGAGGCGGCGTGATGCGCGAACGGACTAGATTTCGACCAGGTCGTAGCGCTGGGTGCCCAGGCCGATCTCCTCGGCGTAGGAGAGCTGGAGATCGCCCAGGGTGTGCCGCCACAGGCCCTGGAACTTGTGCTGCCCCGGGGCGTGGTTGGCGTGCAGGTGCGAACCCGGCAGCGCCGCCTGCTGATTGACCAGATCAAGGCAGGCTTTGTCAATGGCCACGGGGTCGCTGGAGGCCAGGATTCCGATGTCGGGCACGATTGGGGCGTCGGACCAGGGCACGCAGTCGCAGTCCGGAGTGATGTTCACCAGGAAGTTGACGTAGCCGGTCTTGGCCTTGCGGCCCTTCACCGCGCCGAAGGCGTATTCCACCATTTTCTCGGTGAAGGGGCCGAGTTCGGTGGCCCAGTCCATGGAGATGGCCTTGGGGCGGCAGACCGTGATGCACTCGCCGCAGCCGATGCAGAGGTTCTTGTCGATGGTGGCCTTTTTGGCGCTGACGTTCACGGCCTTCTCCGGGCAGACCTTCAGGCACTCGGCGCAGCCGATGCACGGCCCCTGGTCCACCTGGAAGCGGGGGGAGTGCTGGTCGCGCTTGCCCGCCGGGGGAGCGCAGCCCATGGCCAGGTTCTTGATGGCCCCGCCGAATCCGGCCATCTCGTGGCCCTTGAAGTGGCTGACGGCCAGCAGGGAGTCGGCCTCCAGGATTCCGGTGGCGATCTTGACCTTCTTGAAATGCTTGAGCCCGACCCGCACCTCACGCCAGTCGTTGCCGCGCAGGCCGTCGGCCACGACCACGGGCGCGCCCGCGGTCTCGGGGCCGAAGCCATGCAGGAACGCCGTTCGCAGGTGGTCCACGGCGTTGTGGCGCGAACCGGAGTAGAGCGTGGCCGTGTCGGTGAGGAAGGGGCTGGCCCCGTATTTCTTGAGCTTGTCGATCAGCGCCCGGATGAGCACAGGGCTGACGAAGGTGTCGTTGCCGAGCTCGCCGAAGTGGACCTTCACTGCAGCGAGGGCGTCCTTGCCCGCGAGCTTCTTGAATCCGGCCTGCTCGAAGAGCTTGCCCACGCGGGAGAGCTTGTTGTCCTTGGGACCCCTGGCCCGAAGGTTGGCGAAATAGACGGCGCTTGGTTTGGCGGCCATGGAAGGCTCCTTGAAAACTGTTAACCTGGATGAATATAGTTAGGCGACTCCATTTTGAACCCTGGCGGGCTCGAGGTCAAGCCGGGCGGACGGATTGACAAGGTGAACGAAATTTATCTTGCCGGAGTCGGCTTGGGGTGCTGAAATATAGGTATTAGTTTCGCCTCAGGAGAAAATGCATGTTCATCCGCATCATCGTGTTTCTGGTTCTTTCGGCCCTGACTCTGCCATGCCTGCCCGCCCTGGCCCAAGGCCAGTATTATCCCTACGGCCCGCCGCCGTCCCGTGACGACTATGACCGCGAACGCCGCCACGAGGAGCGCGAGATGAGGCGCGAGGAGCGCGAGCGCCAGCGCTGGCAGGAGAAAGAGGACGCCCGCCGCCAGTGGGAGGCCGAGGAATGGCGCCGCCACAACCAGCGCTATTTCGGCGGGACGGTCATCCAGCCGCGTCCTTATGAGAGCCCGGAGGCATACGCCGCCCGGGTGCGCGCCCAGTGCAACGTCCAGTGGGGCAACTGCGCCAACTTCTGCAACACCCTGCGCGACCCCTACCAGCGCGCCGCCTGCGTGGCCAACTGCAACAACGAACTCTACGAGTGCCAGTCGGGATTCTAGCGTCGCGTACCTGGAAGACGGAGCACGCATGAAAGCCCCTCTCGCCCTGCGCCTGGCCCGCCGCGAACTGCGCGGCGGGGTGCGCGGGCTGTGGACCTTCCTCGGCTGCCTGGCCCTGGGCGTGGCGGCCATCGCCACGGTGGGCACGCTTTCCGAGGCGTTCCGGGCGTCCGTGGCCGCCGAGGCCGCCAGCATCATGGGCGGTGACCTCGAGGTCAGCCTGAGCAGCATCCCCCTCAAGCCCGCCGAACTCCAGGCGCTTACGCGGCTGGGGCGCGTCTCGGAAGTCCTCGAGATGCGGGCCATGGCCGAGAACGACGCCGCTCCCGGCGCCAAGCGCGCCCTGGTGTCGCTCAAGGCCGTGGACCGGGCCTATCCCCTGCTGGGGGCGGTCACCGCACTGCCGGCCCTTGAGGGAGCCGGATCCCTTGCCGACGCCCTGGCAGAGCGCGGGGGCGTCTACGGAGCCCTGGTCCACCCGGACCTGCTTGCCCGAATCCAGGCCAGGGTGGGCGACGTCATCGGCGTGGGCGACGCCAGCTTCCAGATACGCGGCATACTCACCCAGGAGCCGGACCGGGCGTTTCGCCTGCTGGCCTTCGGTCCGAGGCTTTTGGTGTCGCTTGAAGGAATGGAGAGCACGGGCCTGGCCCGGCCGGGCAGCATGGTGCGCTACGAGTACCGCCTGGCCCTGGGCGCCCCGGCCCAAACGGCCGAGGCCGCCCGGACGCTCAAGCAGGAGCTGGACGACCCGAGCATCCGGGTGCGTACCGCCGACGAGGCCGCCCCCACCATCCGCGACGGATTCACCCGCCTGGGCGGGCTCATGGCTCTGGTGGGGCTGTCGGCGCTGCTGCTCGGCGGACTCGGTGTGTCCGAGGCCGTGTCGGCCTACCTGGAATCCAAGACCAAAACCATAGCCACGTTCAAGGCTGTGGGCGCTCCCGGCGGGCTGGTCTTCCGGGTGTTCTTCCTGCAGATCATGTTCCTGGCCGCCTGCGGCATCGCCGTGGGACTGGCCGTGGGCGCGGCCGTGGGCTATCTGGGCGCGCCCGCCCTGGCCCAGGTGCTGCCGGTGGCCCCCAAGGCCGGGCTCTACCCCAAGGCCTTGGCCCTGGCCGGGCTCTTCGGGGCGCTCACGGCCGTGGCCTTCGCCCTGCCGCCGCTGTCGTCGCGCGTCCACGTGTCGCCCCTGACGCTCTTCCGGGGCTACGCCGCCCCGGAGCGCCCCCGGCCCGGCCGCGCCGCCCTGGCCGCGTCCGCGCTCATGGGGCTGGCGCTTGGCTGGCTGGTGCTGGAAAGCTCCCCGGACGCCCGACTGGGCTGGGGCTTCATCTATTCCGCCCTGGGCTGCACTGTGGCCTTCTGGCTGGCGGCAAAGCTGCTCATTCTGGTTGCGCGCGCCCTGCCGCGCCCGCGCGACCCTCGCCTGGCCTTGGCCGTCACGGGCCTGCACCGCCCCGGCAACCCCACGGGGCCGGTGGTGGCCTGCCTGGGACTCGGGCTCACGGTGCTCTCGGCCGTGGCCCTCTCCGACGCCAATTTTCAACACACCATGCGCGAGGAACTGCCCGCTCAGGCCCCGTCGTTCTTCTTCCTGGACGTCCAGCCCTACCAGATCGACGAATTCCGCCAGGTTCTCTCTTCCATCGAGGGCGTCACGCGCGTGGAGGCCGCGCCGTCGCTGCGCGGGCGCATCGTTTCGGTCAAGGGCGTGCCCGTGGAGAACCTGCAGGTACCCGAGAACGTGGCCTGGGCCGTGCGTGGCGACCGCAGCCTGAGCACCGCCCGGGGCATGTCTCAGGGCGCTCTCATCACTGCCGGAAAGTGGTGGCCCGAGGACTACTCCGGCCCCCCGCTGGTCTCCATGGACGCCGAGGTGGCCAAGGGCCTGGGGCTTCGCGTGGGCGACAGACTCTCGGTGAGCGTTCTCGGGCGCGAGGTGGAGCTCACTGTGGCGAGCCTGCGGCGCATCAACTGGCTGTCGCTCTCGCTCAACTACGCCTTCATTCTTTCGCCGGGCGTTCTGGACAACGACCCCATGAGCTACCTGGCCACGGCCTACGTGGACCCCTCCAAGCCCCAGGCCGCAAGCGAGGTATACGACCGCATCGGGGCGCGCTTCGGCAACATAAGCATCCAGCGCGTGGACGAGGCCCTGGCGGACGTCTCCAACCTGGCGGGGCAGATCGCCATGGCGGTGCGGGCCTCGGCTGTGGTGACGCTCCTGGCGGGGCTTCTGGTGCTGGCCCAGAGCCTGCGGGCGGCCATGGCCCGGCGGCAGTACGAGACGGTGATCTACAAGGTCTGCGGGGCCACGCGGCGCGACATCATGACCATCATGCTCTGCGAGCACGGCATGGCCGGCCTGGCGGCCGGCCTGGCGGCGCTCATGCTGGGGGCCGGGCTGTCGTGGTTCTTCGTGACCCGCTACATGAGCGTGGAGTGGAGCTTCTTCGCCGGGCCGGTGCTCGGCGTGCTGGGGACGGCCATGGCGCTCACGCTGGTGATGGCGCTCTCGGGCATGTGGCGGATGCTGTCCGGCAAGGCGTGGCCGTATTTGCGCAACGAGTAAAGAACTGAAGAATGCCTCCGGCGGCCAAAGGAACGAAGTCCCTTTGGAATCCTAAATAGATTCGCGCCCTTGAGCGTAAGAACGCTCAAGGGCGCGAAGCTTATTGAGGGTCCAGGGGGATGATCCCCCTGGCCGCCGGAGGCCTCTTAACTCTTACGCTCCCAGGGCCGGCATGTGGCATCCGGCCTCGACTTTCAGTTCGTCGATGATGCGCCGCAGTTCGTTGGCCTGTCCCAGCAGCCCCTTGATGGCGTCGGCGGCGTTCTCGACGCTGCCGAGGGTCTGGCTGGTCAGTTCGCTCACGGATTCCAGGGAGCGGTTGATCTCCTCGGATGCGGCGGACTGTTCCTCGGCGGCGGCGGCGATGGTCTGGATCTGTTCGGCCGAGGTCTGCGCGCCCGCGACCAGTTCGTTCAGCAGTGCGCCGGACTTGTCCGCCAACTGCCCGGCCAGCTCGATGGTGTCGATGGCGCGGTCGGTGTTGGAGATGCTGTCCTGGGCCGACTTCTGGATGGCGGTGATGCTGGACGTGACTTCCTGGGTGGCGGTCATGGTCTTTTCGGCCAGCTTGCGCACCTCGTCGGCCACCACGGCGAAGCCGCGCCCGGCGTCGCCGGCGCGTGCGGCCTCGATGGCGGCGTTCAGGGCCAGCAGGTTGGTCTGGTCGGCGATGTCCGAGATGACGGTGAGGATGCGGTTGATGTCCTGGGAGCGCTTGCCCAGGTCGTCCATGTTGCTCTTGAGCGAGCGGGCCTCGCCGCCCACCTGGCGCATGGCCTGGATGGAGTCGTCCACCACCTTGCGGCCCTCGATGGCCTTCTGGCGGGCCTGTTCGGCCTGGACGGAGGCGGAGGAGGCGTTGCGGGCCACGTCCATGACCGCGTCGGACATCTGGTCCATGTTGGTGGCGGTGACGCCGATGCGTTCGCTCTGTTCACCGGCGCGGGTGTTGATGTCGTCGGCCTGGTGGGAGATGGACTGGGTGGCCGAGCCGATGTGCTGCACCACGGCTTCCAGCCTGGAGGCTGCCTGGGCCATGCCGTCGCAGCGGGCCTTTTCGGCCTTGTCCATGGCCTCTTCGGCCTGGAGGCGGGCGGCGTCGGCGGCGAGGGCCTTGTCCTGGGCTTCCTGGGTCTTGGCTTCGATGTCCCGGATGTTGGCGCGCAGGGTCTCCACCATCTTGTTGAGGGCGGCCTGCATGCGGGCGGCCTCGTCGCTGCCCAGGGCGTCGAGCTTGATGTCCAGGTCGCCGTCGGCGCAGCGCATGGCTGCGGAGGTGGCCTCGCGGATGGGCCCGGAGATGGTGGAGATGATGAGCCCGCTCAAAAGGATGATCAGCACCAGGCAGACGCCGATGCCCGTGAAAATCTGAGTCAGGATGGAGCGGATGCGCTCCTCGCTCTGGAGGCGGATGTTGGCTTTTTCCTTCTCGATGTTGTCGATGTAGACGCCCGTGCCGATCCACATGGTGGTGCCGGGAATCATGGTGGAGTAGGCCAGCTTGGGCTGGTCGCCCTGGCCGGGCTTGGGGAAGACGTATTCGACGAAGCCGCCGCCATCCTTGGCCTTGGTCATGAGGTCGCGGACGAAGTAGACGTTGTTCTTGTCCTTTGTGTCGCCCAGGTCCTTGCCTTGGGCGTCTTTCTTGGTGGGCAACGCCACGTTGACGGTGTTTTCGTAGACGAAATAGTAACCGGACTTGTCTTGTTCGAACCGGATGGGATCCACCATCTTGCGGATAAGTTCGATCCGGGCGGCCGGGTCCTTCTCTTCCTTGATGGCTTCGGCGATGGACAGGGCCATGGAATTCGAAGCCACTGCCAGTTTTTCCTTCTGCCCTTCGATCATGATGTTCTGGGCGGCCTGGACGTTATGGTCGAGAACCTGCTTGAGTCCAAGATAGAAGACGGTGACGACGCCGCCGACGAAGATGGAGAACAGGATCAGGAGTAGAGCGAAGCGCCAGGAAATGGAGAAACGGCGGAAGAAGAGCATAAAGGCATTGGCCCGGGCAGGGGAGACGGACGACATGGGTTGGTCCTCCTTGGGCGTAAACGGTCAGGTGCTAGAGCGTTGCACCTATCTATTAATGATTTGAAGGGGGTTTGCAAGTCGTGGACAAAAGATTGGGGGGCTCCAGGACGGAGCCCCCCGGTGGGTCAGGACGGGTCGGGTGCTAGCCGGGCAGCATCCACTTGAGCGGGTAGGCCATAAGCATGGTCAGGGTACAGATGAAGAGCAGCATGGCAACGGAGTGCCACAGCGTGAAGCGGAAGATGTCGCCGTCCTTGCCGTGCAGGCCGGTGGCGGCCACGCCGACGGCGATGGACTGGGGCGAGATCATCTTGCCGGTGACACCGCCGGAGGTGTTGGCGGCGGCGCACAACTCGGGGTTGACGCCGATGGCCGTGGCGGTGGTCTTCTGCAGGTTGCCGAAGAGCAGGTTGGAGGAGGTGTCCGAACCGGTCAGGAACACGCCCAGCCAGCCCAGGATCGGGGAGAAGAACGGGAACAGGGCGCCCGTGGTGGCCAGGGCCAGACCAAGGGTGGTGGACATGCCGTTGGCGTTCATGACGAAGGCCAGGCCGACGATGTTGCCGATGGAGACGATGGGCCAGCGCAGCTGGTGGATGGTGCGGCCGAAGCAGCCGATGGCGCGGCCGACGCTGTAGTTGGGCATGATGAACAGGGCCAGGATGCCGGAGAGCAGGATGGCGGTGCCGGCGGCGGCCAGGGGCTGGAAGTGGTAGACGACGGGCAGGGGGGTCGCCTTGTCGCCGACCAGCTTGGCAACCATGTTGTGGTACATAGGCCAGTCAATGCCGATGTCGACGGCCTTGGCCAGGACGGGCTTGATGGAGGGCCAGCCCTGGAGCAGCACCAGGATGGCCAGGATGATGTAGGGCATCCAGGCGCGCAGGATCTCGCCGGAGCTGTAGTTGCAAACGGCCGGGCCGGTGGGCGCGGGCTCGTCGGGGAAGTGGAACACGTTCTTGGGCTTCCACACGCGCAGGAAGGCCCACAGGGCGACGATGGTCACGATGGCCGACAGGATGTCGGGCAGGGTGGGGCCGTGGAAGTTGGACATCAGGAACTGGGTACCGGCGAAGGACACGCCGGCCACCAGCAGGGCGGGAAGGACTTCCAGGGTGCGCTTGAAGCCACACATGGTGACGGACAGCCAGATGGGCACGATGATGGACAGGAAGGGCAGCTGGCGGCCGACGATGGCGGAGATGTGCATCTCGTTCAGCTTGGTGGCGCCGGCCAGGGCGGTGATGGGGATACCGACCGCGCCGAAGGCCACGGGGGCGGTGTTGGCCAGCAGGCAGAGACCGGCGGCGTACAGGGGGTTGAAGCCGAGGCCCACCAGCATGGCCGCG
This sequence comes from Fundidesulfovibrio terrae, assembly GCF_022808915.1. Lineage (NCBI taxonomy): Bacteria > Pseudomonadati > Thermodesulfobacteriota > Desulfovibrionia > Desulfovibrionales > Desulfovibrionaceae > Fundidesulfovibrio > Fundidesulfovibrio terrae. The sequence continues at coordinate 61,082 of NZ_JAKZFS010000007.1, read as the reverse complement.
GTGATGGCCACGGGAGTGCCGAAGCCGGCGGTGCCTTCGATGAAGGAGCCGAAGGCGAAGCCGATGAACACGGCCTGAAGGCGGCGGTCATCGGTGATGCAAGCCAGGGAGTTCTTGATGATCTCGAACTCGCCGGACTCGACGCTCATGTTGTACACCCAGATGGCGGTGATGACGATCCAGACGATGGGGAACAGGCCGTACACGAAGCCGTAGGTATAGGAGCCGATGGCGGTGGAAGCCGGGATGCCCCACACCAGAATGCCAAGCACCAGAGCGAGGAGGGAGGCGATGCCGCCCGCGACATGGCCCTTCATGCGTTTCACTGCCAGCAGATAGAACAGGGCGTAGATCGGGATACCGGCCACGAGCGCCGAAATCCCAATGCTCTTGCTAATGGGGTCATAGATTTGGGTCCAGGCTTCCATCACTTCCTCCTTCAAAGGGTTGATACAATTTACCCAAGGGTCTGGGCGTACAGCTCCACGGGGTGTTTGATGGCGACGCGGTCTCCGGCCTGGGACATCATGTCCGCGATCTGCATCATGCAGGCCGGGCAACCAGCGGCGACGATCTCGGCCCCCGTGGCCGCGATGCTGTCGCGCTTCTTCTTCCCGATCTTGGTGGAGACGGAGTAGTGCTGCAGGTTGAACGATCCGCCGCAGCCGCAGCAGACGTCAGAGCCGCTCATCTCCACCACGTTCAGGTTCGGATTGGCCTTGAGCACGGTCCTCACCTGCCCGGACACCCCCAAGCTCTTCTTGAGGTGGCAGGGATCGTGGATCGTGACCTTCTTGGCATCGGACGACGGTTCGACCTCGGTAACGCCCAGCTTGTCCGCGATAAAGGCGTTGATATCCATGGCCTTGCCGGCGAGCATCTCGATCTGGTCGCGTTCAGCCTGGGAGAGCCCCGTGCCCATGAGCGGCCACACGTGGTGGAATGCCGACGTGCAGGTGCCGCAGGGGGTGATGATGTAATCGAAATCACCCTTGCCGAAGAGCTTGAGGTTCATCCGCACCAGGTCCTCGAAGCTTTTCATGTCGCCCGAGGCCAGGGAGGGAACGCCGCAACAGACCTGGTCGATGGGCATGTAAACGCCCACGCCGTGATGCTTGAACACCTTCAGGATGGCTTCGCCCACGCTGGTGAACATCTTGTCCACCACGCAGCCGTAGAAGAATGCCACCTTCAGGCCGCTCTTGCCCGGAGCGGTGTTCAGGTTTCCGATGCTGCGAAGAGGCTTGTCCGCGAGGGAGAGCAGGTGCCTGTCTCCCAGAAGCGGCGAAAGCAGCTTGGAACAGGAAGATCCGATGATATCGTTCACCGGAGATGTGAAGAACCCCTGGAACTTGGTCCCGAGGGCCAGCAGGTTGTTGAACAGTTTGGGCTTGCTGAGCATGCCCCGGAAGATGGCTTTCTTGACCGGGGAGAGGCCCACGTAAGCGGTGACGATGGCCCTGGCCTTGAGGAAGATGTCCACGGCCTTGACGCCGGAGGGGCAGGCCGCCGCGCAGGAACCGCACAGCAGGCACTTGTCCAGGCGGTCCTTTACGGCCTTGGCGTCCTGGATCATCTCGTGGCCGAGGAATTCCAGCAGGGCGATCTTGCCGCGGGCCACGTCGGACTCGCGGCCGGTCTCGGCAAACAGCGGGCACACGCTCTGGCACATGCCGCAGCGCATGCAGTTGACGAGCTGGTCGTCCAGCTCGCCGAGCATTTTGATCATCTGGTTAAGATCAGCCATGGTCCTACTCCCCCAGGATCTTGCCGGGATTCAAGATGTTCTTGGGGTCCGCGGCGGCCTTGATCCGCTTGGAGTACAGGACGCTGGCCTTGTTGGTCTCAAGCTCCATGTACTTGGACTTGGCCAGCCCGATGCCGTGCTCGCCGGAGAGGGTGCCGCCCAGGTCCAGGGCGGCCTGGAAGATGGCGTCCACGCCCTTTTCGACGCGGTGGAACTCTTCCTTGTCGCGGCGGTCGCACAGGATGGTGGGGTGCAGGTTGCCGTCGCCGGCGTGGCCGAAGGTGCCGATGGTCAGCTTGTAGTCCTTGGCGATCTTGTTCAGGGACTCCATCATGGCCGGAATCTTGGAGCGGGGCACGGTGGCGTCTTCCAGCACGGTGGTGGGACGCAGGCGGGCGAGCGAGGACAGGGCGGCGCGACGGGCTTCCCACACCTTGTTGCGCTCCGCGGCGTCCTTGGCCACCTGCAGGCGGGTGCAGCCGTTCTGCTTGCAGATGTTCTCCACCTTCTCGGCTTCCTCGGCCACCTGGGCGGGATGGCCGTCCACTTCGATGAGCAGGAGCGACCCGGCGTCGGTGGGCAGGCCGACCTTGGCGTAGCCTTCAACGGCTCCGATGGTGAAGTTGTCCATGAACTCCAGGGTGCAGGGCACCACCTTGTTGGCGATGATGGCGGACACGGTGCGCGACGCGGTCATCACGTCGGGGAAGATGGCCATCATGGCCTTGGAGGCCTGCGGCGGGGGGATGAGCTTCAGGATGAATTCGCTCATGACCGCCAGGGTGCCCTCGGAGCCCACCATCAGCTGGGGGATGTTCAGGCCGGTGACGCACTTCACGGTGCGGGAGCCGGACTTGCAGTAGTTGCCCTCGACGTCGAAGAAGTTGACGCCCATGACGTAGTCTTTGGTGACGCCGTACTTCAGGCCGCGCAGGCCACCGGCGTTCTCAGCCACGTTGCCGCCCAGGGTGGAGGCGGCCTGGCTGCCCGGGTCGGGAGGATAGAACAGCCCCTTGGCGGCCACGGCGGCGGCGAACTTGGCGGTGATGGCGCCGGTCTGGACCACGGCGTACATGTCCTCTTCGTTGATCTCGAGGATCTTATCCAGGGCGTTGGTCAGCAGGACGACGCCGCCCTTGGAGGGAATTGTGCCGCCGGACAGGTTGGTGCCCGCGCCGCGGACGGTGATGGGCAGTCCGTTGTCGTTGCAGAGCTTCACCACTTTGCCCATGGCTTCCATGGTGGTGGGGCGCACCACCAGGGAGGGAAGCACGGGGTCGAGCACCGCCGCGTCGTACGAGTAGGAGTGTTTGTCGGCCTCGGCGTCCATGACGTTGTCGTTGCCGACGACGCCCGCGAAAGCCTGCTTGAGAGACTGGCTGACCATCTGAAATTCTCCCGGTAAATTTGTAAGTTGAAGGAATCCTCCCCGGTCAAGGAGGGGTTCGGTCGCCAAGCCCTAAACAACAATCGTGCCAAACCGGACGAATAAAATAAAATCTTTTATTACGGCATGTTGTAGAATTGACTGGTCTGGGGGGACGTGAACGTCCAAAATGCCGGAAATTCTCTCATGCCCCATGAAAGCGCATGGTTGCCGACATTTTGGTAGCGTTTCGAAGACAAATAAGTCTGTCCGGATTTCCGGATGAAAAGGCCGTGTCCGGGTTTCCGGACACGGCCTGAAGCCGGAATAGGGCGCGAGGAGCGTGAAGCTAGAGCACGATATTGTGCTTTTTCAAGAGAGCGTACAGGTGCGACCGGGACAGCCCCGAGGTGTCCAGCATGGCCGTCAGGTCGCGCTCGGTCTGGAAGAGCAGGGCGTCCAGGTATTCGCGCTCCTTGGATTCCTTGAATGCCTTGAGCGTGGGGAGGATGCCCGCGCAGGGCTCCTTGTGCTGGGGCACGGGGAGCTGCACCGGCGTCTCCTCCCTGCGGCCGCGCTCAATGGAGGCCTTCATCACCTGGATGCGCACCTCCGGGGGCAGGTGCTTGGCGTAGAGGGTGGGCTCCATGCCGGCGGCCGCCAGGGCGCGCTCCAGCACCCCGAAGAGCTCGCGTACGTTGCCGGGCCAGGAATAGGCCATGAGCATGTCCGAGAAGTCCGTTCCCACCCCCTTGGTGGGCAGGCCGTAGCGCTGGCACAGGGCGTCCAGGTGGCTCAGGGTGAGCAGCTTGATATCCTCGCGCCGCTCGCGCAGGGACGGCAGGGCGATGACGAAGGTCTTGAGGCGGAAGAGCAGGTCCTGGCGGAACTCGCCGCGCGCGGCCATCTCCTCCAGGTCGCGGTTGGTGGCCGCGATGAGCCGGAAATCGCTCTGCACCTCGGCGCTGGCCCCCACCGGCCGGAAGCGCTTCTCCTGGAGCACGCGCAGGAAGGCCTTCTGGATGCCCATGGGCATCTCGCCCACCTCGTCCAGGAAAAGCGTCCCCCCGTCGGCCAGCTTCACCAGGCCCGGCCGGTCCTGGTCGGCTCCGGTGAAGGAGCCCTTGCGGTGCCCGAACAGGGTGCTCTCCAGCAACGTCTCCGTGAGCGAGGCGCAGTCCACGGCCACGAAGTCCCCGGTGGCCCGGGGCGAGTTCTGGTGGATGGTGCGGGCCATGAGCTCCTTGCCGGTGCCGGTTTCGCCGGTGATGAGCACCGGGCCGGTCAGGCGCGAGGCCTGGGCCACCAGGTCCAGGCAGGCCTCCATCCTGGGGCTCGACCCGATGATGGCCTCCCGGCGCAGAGACACCGTGGAGACGTCCTGGCCTTTTTCCTTGTGGTACTTGAGCGCTCGGGTGAGCGAGAGCATGGTTTGCTTGATGGGCGCGGGCTTGACCAGATAGTCCCACGCGCCGCCGGAGATGGCCATTTCCGCGCCGTCCGGATCGCCGAGGCCGGTCAGGATGATGACCTCCGGCGGATTGTCCCCGCGCCGGATGTCGGGCAGGGCGTCCAGGCCGTTGCCGTCCGGCAGGCGGATGTCCAGGAGGACCACGTCAACGGCCTCCGAGCGGACCAGGGCCAGGCCGTCCGCCAGGTTTCCCGCCCCGAGGAAGCGGTAGTGCATGCGCCTGGAGAGGCTCTGGAAGGTGTCGCGGATTTCCTGATCGTCGTCGATTACGAGAATTGTGGACATGTATTTGCTATTTGCGCCCGGCGTCGAGAACCTGCCCGATGGCCCGGGCCAGGTCGTCGCCGTTGTAGGGTTTGAGAAGCACCGTACGGATGTTGCCCGCGCGTTCCGCCGCGGTCAAGGAGCTGCGCCTGCCGGAAACCAGGATCACAGGCAGTTTCGGGGCAAGGGTGGCCAGGCGTTCGGCGAATTCCACTCCGGAGAGTCCCGGCATGTCGAAATCCGTGACCACAACTTCCACCTGGCCGGGGGTCTTGGCCAGGAAATCCAGGGCGTCGGCCGCGCCGTTCTTGGCCGTGACCGCGTACCCCAGGAGCTTGAGCACCCGGGGGATCACCTTGAGCTGGTCCTCGTCGTCCTCCACGAAGAGAATGTGCTCGTCCCCCCGGCGCACGGGGCCGGCGGCGGGCAGGGCGAGGAGCTTGCCGGAATCGAAGTCGCCCTGCTTGGGCAGGTAGATTTCGAAGCTGGTGCGGCTCCCCGGCTGGCTCACCACCTTGAGCCCGCCCCGGTGGGACTTGACGATGCCGTGCACCACCGCCAGCCCCAGGCCCGTGCCCTCGCCCTTGGACTTGGTGGTGAAGAACGGATCGAAGATGCGGTCCATGATGTCCGGCGGGATGCCCGGCCCCGAGTCGGTGACGGAGAGGCGCAGGTAGCGTCCGGCGGGGATGTTGATCATCTCGGCCTGGACCTCGTCCAGTTCCCTCTCGGTGAGCTCGATGGACATGTGACCGCCCTTTTCCCGCATGGCCTGGAAGGCGTTGGCGCACAGGTTCATGACGATCTGGTGCACCTGGGTGGGGTCGGCGAAGGCGATGGCCGGGTGGACGTCGATACGTTCGCTCAGGGTGATGTTGCGGGGCAGGGTGGCCGCGAAGATGGCCAGGGCCTCGTGCACCACCTCGGCCATGTCCGTGGGGGCGAAGCCCTCCTGGGAGGGGCGGCTGAAGGAGAGTATCTGCTGCACCAGCCGCGAGCCGCGCCGGGCGGCCTTGAGGGTGCGCTCCAGGTCCAGGGCGGTGTCGGATTCCGCCGGCAAGTCCATGAGGGCCAGTTCGGTGGAATTGATGATGGAGGTGAGGATGTTGTTGAAGTCGTGGGCGATGCCCCCGGCCAGCGCGCCGATGGCCTCCATCTTCTGGGACTGCAGCAGCTGGCGCTCCAGGCTGAGCTTTGCGGTGACGTCCTCGGCGGTGCCCAGGACGCCCATGATCTCGCCCTTCTCGTCGTGCAGGGGGACGATGGTCATCTCCAGGCTGACCGGCTCGCGCCCGTCCATGTTCAGGGTCCACTCGCGCCGGTGCACCGGGTGGCCGGACAGGAGCACGCGCCGGTTCGCCTCCTCGATGGAGGCGGTGTCCTCGTCGGGGAGCAGGGCGGAGACGTCCTTGCCCACGATGTCCTCGGGACCCTCCAGTCCGAAAAAGTCCAGGAAGGACCGGTTCACGCCCAGGTAGTTGAGGTCCCTGCCCTTCCAGTAGACCAGCTGGGGGATGTTGTTGAGCACGGTCTGGAGCATGGACTGGGAGCGGCGCAGGGCCTTTTCCGCCTCGCGGCGCAGGGTGATGTCCTGGATGGCCTCCACCACGCCCGCGATCTCGCCCTTGGCGTCTCTGTAGGTGGCTTTGCTGACGATGACGCCGTGGGTGTTGCCCACGGCGTCGAGCATGTCGGTCTCGAAGCTGAGCACTCCGGGCTTGGCCAGCAAGTGGCGCTCGGCGGCGTCGAAGCGTGTGGCCAGCGGGTGCGCGGCGTTGCCCAGCAGGTCGCCCCGCATGACCCCGAACCACTTCTCGAAGGCCATGTTGCAACCCAGGTAAAGCCCGTCCAGGCTCTTGTAGGACAAGGGGAGGGGGATGGTGTCCATGAGGATGGACAGGAACGACAGCTGGTTCTTGATCTGCATCTCCACCGAGCGCTTCTGGATGATGGACGTGGCCAGGAGCACCAGCACGAACACCAGCAGGAAGAAGCCCGAGAGGCTGATCCAGACGATCTGCTTGTTGATGGTGTAGAAGGAGAGGGGCTCGTTGATGAGGGTCGCGCCCATGGGCAGCTTGTCCTCGGGGATGGAGAACCTCTTGAGCACGAGATAATCGAACAGATAGGGATCGTCGAACTTGTCCACCACGGCGATGTGCGACGGCGGCTCCCCGGCCAGGATCTGCAGGGCCATCTTGGCCGCCAGTTCACCCTCGCCCTGTCCCGAATGGAGCTTGCCGCCCACGATGCCGTGGCCCAGCATGAACTGCCATGCACTGTAGATGGGCACGGTGAGGCGCTTGGAGATGATGTCGCAGACTTCCTCCACGGAATAGACCTGGTTCTCGGTCCCCAGGTAGATGGGGATGAGAAAGATCATGTCCTTGTCCGTGAGCTCGGCGGTCCTCTCGTAGAGTTCGGGCAGGGTCCTCACGTCCCAGAACTCGAAGGTCATCTGGCTGCGGAACTTGGCCGCGCTTTTGAGCAACTGCTTGCGGATGGCCTGGCCGGTGAGGGAGTAGTCCCCGATGACCACCATGCGGGTGGCGTCCGGCGTGAGCTTGTTGGCCAGCCGGATGTTGGCCTCGAAATCGGGGTATTCCACCACGCCGGTGATGTTCATGCGGCCCTTGATCTGGGCCGGGTCGAAGTCGTTGACGCCGCAGAAGATCACCGGGACTCCCGGGAACAGCGACTGGCCGTACGCCAGGATGAACTGGTAGGCGTTGTCGTCGGAGACGATGATGGCGTCGAAGCTGGAGCCCCGGTACTTCTCCCGGTAGAGGGTCTCCAGGGTGGAGTCCATGTTCGGGCCCGTGAACCGCTTGGAGTCCATGTACTCGATCTGGAGGTCGTAAGGCACGGTGGACTTGTCCAGGGCGGTGCGCATGCCCTCGAGTATCTGGTCGGACCAGGCGTAGCCGTTGTGATAGGAGTTGACGTAGAGAATCTTCTTCTTGTTCACCTCGACCTGGGCGTGGCCCAGGCCGCAGAGGAACACGAACAGGAGGACGGCTGCCGCCGTTAAGCTTTTCATGGTGTGAGTCTCGCCGTGGGGCCTCAGTAGACCAAGGCGAGGCCACATATCAAGCGGTCGCCGACCCGCGCTGGGCCAGGGGCAGCGCCAGACCCTGGCCGCGCTGGCATCCCGGAACGAATTCGTCAAGGAATTCCATGACAAGGCGCACCGTCGGCAGGTGGTAGAGCATGCTCACGTGGCTGATGGGCGCGGTCTCGGCCTGTATCCATCCCGGCTCGTCGATCGTAAGCGACGATGTGGGCAGCACCATGTTGTCCAGGGGCGAAAAGATGTTCAGCTTGGGCATCTGGCGCGGGGAGGGCATGGCGTTCAACCGCCGCACGAGCTCGCCCTGATACGTGATGCTGCGGCCGAGCCGCCCGAAGGCCAGGGCCGAGAGCTTGCTGCCGTGGTGGGGAGAGCCAAGCACCGCCACCGCCCGCACGAGCTGGGCCGTGGCTGGGTCGGCTATGGCGGCCCGGGCCAGCAGGCCGCCCATGCTGTGTCCCACCAGGATGACGGGTTCCCCGCCGCAGAGCCCGGCCGTCTCGCGCACGACGTCCTTGAGCTGGTCGGCCAGTTGCCAGAAGTCGTACTTGAGGGTGTTGTAGCTTAAGCAAAAAACCTTCTCATAGCCGCAGCGCCTGAGCCGCCATTTGTAGAGATACCAGGCCGAGGCGTTGTGGTAGAGCCCGTGCACCAGGAGCACGGGCGGACGGGAGCAGTTCGCCGACGGGGAGGGTTTCCAGAGCCGCCTGGCGAAACCGAGGGGATAGGTCAGGTAGACCATGAGCTGGCTGGAGACACTGGAGAGAAAGCCCACCACCACGCACCGCAGGAGGCCGCGCGGTCCCCGGCAGTTGGCGCTGTGCGACGGGTGCGGGTTGTTTGCGGCCTCGTACCAGAAAAAGGTGTAGGTCAGCGCGGAGACGAAGCATCCGGCGCCGAGCAATGTGAGAAGCAGGGTGATGAGCATCGCGTTTACTCCGAATCGTGCCGGATGGCCCTCCGGCGTGAACGCCGCCCCTGTACACCAGGGTGGAGAGTGTGGCAATACGAAGGCGAATGTTACGAATGTTACATTTTCGCCCTCGCCTTGACGGGGGCTGTCGAAAAGAGGACCAGTGCGCATTCACTCATAATGAAGGAGTCCACGATGGCGGCTGTGTTTCGGGAGTTGAGCCGGTGTTTCACCGCCGGGGTCTTCGGCGGGCTGGTGAACAGCGTCTTCATATGGGGGGCCGGCGCGGCGGGCCTGAGCGCGCTCGTGGGCGTGAACATTGCGCCGGCCTGGACGCCGCCGTGGCTCTACCAGCGTCTTGTCTGGGGCGGCGTGTGGGGATTTCTCTTCATGCTGCCGGTATGGACCGGGTCCGTGTTTTTCCGAGGCCTGGTCTTCGGACTGGCCCCAAGCGCGGTGCAACTGCTGGTGGTCTTTCCGGAGATGCTGGGCAAGGGCATGTTCGGGCTGGCGCTCGGCGGCATGACGCCCGTGTACGTGCTGATCGCCAATACCTTCTGGGGAGTGGGCGCGGCCTGGTGGGAGATCATGAATCACGACCGGATGCGCTTCTCGAACCGGCTGTAAGAAGGTGCGAAAAAACGGTTGACCATTTTGAGGCGCGGATATAGAAGTCTCTTCCTCGTGAGGGCGGGGGCGGGTAGCTCAGTTGGAAGAGCACCGGCCTTACAAGCCGGGGGTCACAGGTTCGAGCCCTGTTCCGCCTACCACGAAAATGCGCGGGAGTAGCTCAGTTGGTTAGAGCGCTGGCCTGTCACGTCAGAGGTCGCGGGTTCAAGTCCCGTCTCTCGCGCCAGTAAAATCTGAAGAGCCCGGAGTGATCCGGGCTCTTTCTTTTTTGCGCGATCCCGGCGGATTTCGCACGGGGGAGGTCGGGCAAAGCCGATGCGTGGTCAGGCTCCGGGGCCATGCGGGTGGGCAAGACCCTCGTCGCAGGACTGGGCTTTCCCCCGCGCACGGTGTACGCGGGGCACATGAACACGCGTTATCCTCTTCTTCTCGGGTTGGCCTTCGCGGTCTTCTGGTCGATCCTGGCCGTTTCCCCGGTGTCGCGCGATGTCTGGTGGGCGGAGAACATCCCGGTGATGGCTGTTTTCGCGTTCCTGGCGGTTTCGTACCAGCGTCTTCGTTTTTCTTCCCTGGCCTGCACGTTCATGGCGGCGTGGCTCTTCCTGCACACGGTGGGCGGGCATTACACCTTCGCCCATGTCCCGTTCGGATGGGTGACGGACCTTTTCGGATTCCAGCGCAACAATTACGACCGCATCGCGCATTTTTCCGTGGGATTTTACGCCTTCGCGCTCGCGGAATACCTCCAGCGCAAGCGGTTGGCGCACCCGGCGGTGGTGCTGGCGTTCAGCCTCGCGTCGGTGATGGCCGTGGCATGCGCGTACGAGATCATCGAGTGGTGGTACGCGGCCCTTGAGGGCGGAGAGGCGGGAGTCGAGTTCCTGGGAAGCCAGGGAGACCCCTGGGATGCCCAGAAGGACATGCTCGCCGACACCCTGGGAGCGGTATTCGCGCTGGTCGTGTTCGTGGCGCGCGAGAAGAGGGGTGCGCTCTTGAGCGCTCAGGGGGAATGAAAGTCGGGCAACCGACCGGTTTCTCTGCGCGAAAAGTTTTCAAAAGAACGCTTGACGGCGGGCGCGCGTCGGTATAGTTACCGCTTCCCCGTGGCGGTGAAGCCGCTACGAGGCATGCGCGGGAGTAGCTCAGTTGGTTAGAGCGCTGGCCTGTCACGTCAGAGGTCGCGGGTTCAAGTCCCGTCTCTCGCGCCACTGAAATCAAGGGGAACATCCCCACCACGAACCGGCCTGGATCAGCTCCAGGCCGGTTTTGCTTTTGCCGTCCGTCGGACCGGTTCACCGCCGTCCGGCCGTGAGCTGCCTGGCGGGCGGCGGGCAGGCGCCCGGGGCTCCCGCGTCGGACTGGAGTTCGTCGATGAGCGACTGAAGCACATGGGCCTGCCCCGCCAGCTCGGTGACGGCCTTGGCCGCTTCGGTCATCGCCTGGGACGTCTCCGCGGAAATCGTGCTCACGTCCTCGATGGAGCGGCTGATCTCCTCGCTTGCGGCGGATTGCTCCTCCGAGGCGGTGGCGATGGACCGCACCTGGTCCGAAGCCGAATCGACCAGCTGCACGATCTCGCCGAGGGCGTCTCCGGATTTGCCAGCCAAGGTCGCGGCTTCAGAAATGAGGGACACCGAGCGCTCCACGTTTTCGACATTGCGCCGGGTGCTCTGCTGGATGTTGGCGATGGCGTCGCCCACCTCCTTGGTGGCGGTCATGGTCTTTTCCGCGAGTTTGCGGACCTCGTCCGCCACCACGGCGAACCCTCGTCCGGCCTCGCCCGCGCGGGCGGCTTCGATGGCGGCGTTCAAGGCGAGCAGGTTGGTCTGGTCCGCGATGTCCGTGATCACGGTGAGGACCCGGCCGATATCTTCGGCCTGGCGGCCCAGCTGGTGCATGTCGTCCTTGAGGCGGGCCGACTGGTTCTGGACCTCGGTCATCCCCGCGAGGACGGTGCTGACCACCTGGGATCCTTCCTGGGCTTTCAACCGTGCCGATTCTGACGTTTGGGCCGCCTGGGAGGCGTTCCTGGCCACTTCCAGCACGGTGGAGTTCATTTCCTCCATGGAGGTGGCGGTTTCGGCGACGCGCTGGGCCTGTGTTTCGGCGCCCCGGCTTGATTCTTCGATCTGCGACGAGAGCTGCTCGGACGCGGACCCCACCACCGCGACAATGTTTTCGAGCTTGGACGCGGCCTGGAGCATGCCCTCGCTCCTGGCCTGCTCGGCCTTGCACCTGGCGTCCTCGGCCTCTTTCGTGGCCTGTTCCGCGGCCAGCGCCTTCTGTTCGGAATCGAGGGTCTTGCGCTTGATCTCCTCGATATTCTCTCCGAGCATGCCGGCCGTGCCGTTGAGCGCGTCCAGAATGGCGCCGAGTTCGTCCGTGCGGGTGTGCCGAACCCGGTGGGCGTAATCGCCGCGCGAGATGCAGGCCAGGAATTCGCTCACCTGCCGCAACGGGTTGATTATCACCCGCGTCGAGAACAGCCACACCATGACGGTGATCACCGCCAGGCTCGCGAGGACCACCAGGGCGAGGTTCAAGATGGTCTGCTTCACCGGGGCCATGATTTCGTCGCGCTCGATGAACCCCAGCAGCTTCCAGCCCGTCTTGGGGGAGGTCGCCACCAGGCCCAGATACTCCTTGCCGTCCACGGTCAGGGACTTTTCACCCGTGCCGAGCTTGAAGAGTTCGTTCAGGTGTTGCGAGGCAATGTCCGTGACCTTCTTGAAGTTGTACTGCTCGTGCCTGGGATCGGCCATGATGACGCCGTCATCCTGTATGAGCACCAGATAGCCGGTCTGGCCCAGTTTGATGGATTTGACGAGGTCGGTGAGCTTCTTGAGCGAAATGTCGATCCCAATCACGCCGATCGTCTCGGAACCGCGTTTCACGGTGCGCGTGACGCTGGTGACCGCCTCCCCAGTGGTGGACATGTACGCCTTGGACATGGACGGCCTGTCGGTGATTGGCAGGGCCTCGATGTACCAGGGACGTTTGCGCGGATCATACCCGGCGGGCATGTCGGAGTCCTGCAGGGCGCTGATGAAGCCTCCGTTCTTGTTCCCGAGGAAGACCTCCACGAAGGCGGGGTGCGATGCCTGCATGGCGGTGAACAGCTCGACGAGTTGTTTTCCCGCCTGGTCGTCAGGATCCACCCGCGCCTTGCGCGCCTGCGTGCTTTTGACGTGGCTCGTGGTGACTTCGTCGAGTTTCATGGCCAACGGGTCTCTGGCCATCATGTCCACGTTCATTTTGCTTTCATCGAGAAAGAGGGTGATGGAATAGTCGACATGGGCGAGTTCCTTCCTGGCCGACTGGATGAATGACTCAAGCGATTGGTTGCTGAAGTTGAACCCCACCAGCAGGAAGATGGACGCCATGATCACCGTTATCACGAGCAGCAGACCGGTGATCAGTTTGGTCTTGATCGAAAGCTTCATGCGGCCACCTCTTCTGGTTTGGAGTTGAAACGCCACCGGCCCAATCCAGACCGGCGAGCTCCGAATTTGAGCGCCGGATAACGGTATGTACTTTCCCCTACATTTTTGCATGAATGAAGGCCCGAGGCAACAAATACAGGAAGAATCCTGAAGCGCCCGGGTGCGCCTGGGTGCCGGAAATCATCCGCCAGGCCTTGCCGTCAGACCTCTTCATCCCGGGTTCTTTTCCGTCTCGGCGGCCGCGTCTTCCCACTCGGCCGCGGTTGACATCAGCTCCCCCAAGCCCGTAAGCGCTTTTTCTCACATGAACTCCAGGAGCGCCAAATGAACAAAACCGTCCATTACATCATCGGAGACGGCATCGGACCCGAGGTCTTCGCCGCCGCCCGCCCCGTCATCGACGCCGCCGTGGCCAAGGCCTACGGCGATTCCCGCAAGCTCGAATGGAAGGAGCTGCTGGCCGGCGAGAAGGCTTTCAAGGAAACCGGCAACTACCTGCCCCAGGAGACACTGGATACCCTGGCCAAGGCGGAGCTGGCCATGAAGGGCCCCCTGGGCACTCCGGTGGGCGGCGGCATCCGCAGCCTGAACGTCACCATGCGCCAGGTGCTGGACCTCTACGCCTGCATCCGTCCCATCAAGTATTTCAAAGGTATTGAGTCTCCGGTGAAGCGCCCCGACCTGGTGGACATGATCGTGTTCCGCGAGAACACCGAGGACGTCTACGCGGGCATCGAGTGGGCCTCGGGCACTCCCGAGGCCAAGCGCCTCATCGAGTTCCTGGCTTCGCTGGGCAAGAACGTGGACGAGACCGCGGGCGTGGGCATCAAGCCCATGACCCCCAAAGGCTCCAAGCGCCTCATCAAGAAGGCCATCGAACACGCCATCGCCCAGAAGAAGTCCAGCGTGACCATGGTGCACAAGGGCAACATCATGAAGTTCACCGAGGGCGCGTTCCGCGCCTGGGGCTACGAGATGGCCGCCGAGGAGTTCGCCGCCGAGGTCATGACCGAGCAGCAGGCCAAGGAAGGCGGCACCAAGCCCGTCATCCTCAAGGACCGCATCGCCGACGCCATGTTCCAGGAAGTGCTCATCCGCCCCGAGCAGTATTCGGTGATCGCCACCACCAACCTGAACGGCGACTACCTCTCCGACGCCCTGGCCGCCCAGGTGGGCGGGCTCGGCCTGGCCCCCGGCGTGAACATGAGCGCCAGCCTGGCCTTCTACGAGGCCACCCACGGCACCGCCCCCACCATCGCGGGCATGGACAAGGCCAACCCCGGCAGCCTGGTGCTCTGCGGCGCCATGATGCTCGAGCACCTGGGCTGGTTCGAGGCCGCCAAGAGCATCCACGACGCCATGGACGCCGCCATCAGCGCCAAGACCGTCACCGTGGACCTGGCCGGACAGATTCCCGGCAGCACCACCGTGGGCTGCACCGCCTTCGGCGAGCTGCTCCAGAAGAACCTGTAGCAGGCAGCGGCAGGGGCGAATATGCCTCCGGCGGCCAAAGGGACTTCGTCCCATTGGAATCCCGCTTCGCTTCGCAGGGATCTGCCCGCCGGGCATGAGGAGGCGTATCCGTTAGGACCGGGCAAATTGCCGATCGAAACAGGCCGGGAGGGCGAAAGCCTTCCCGGCTTTTCATTTTCCCGCAGGAGTTGTACGCGAAGGGACGCCCGGAAGAAGCCGCCGCACGCGGGAAAAGGGGCTTCTTCGAACCGTTTCCCGCCCTTTCGCAAGGAGCCGGCATGTTCCACGACCTCTCGCCAGCCATGCTCGAAAGAATGCGCGTGCTGGAAGCACGCGACGCCGAGGATCGCACCGATGGCACCCCCCACGCAGACCGCCTGCGCCAGATCCCCCCGGATACGGGCAAGTTTCTGGCCATCCTGGCCGCATCGACCCCGGAGGGGGACTGGGTGGAGGTGGGGTCGGGGGCGGGCTACTCGGCCATGTGGCTGTCCCTGGCCTGCAAGGCCAAAGGGCGCGGGCTCACCACCTATGAGCTGTCGGAGAAGAAGGCCGCCCTGGCCCGCGAGACCCTGCGCCTGGCCGGGATAGAGTCACAGGTGGAGCTCGTCCAGGGCGACGCTCTGGAAGAACTGGAGAAGCGCCGTGGCGTGGCTTTCGCCTTCCTGGACGCCGAGCGCTCGATCCTTGCGCCCTGCTACGAGTTGCTCCTCACCCGCATGGTCCCGGGCGGGATCATCTGCGCGGACAACGTCATCAGCCACAAACATCAGATCGAGGATTTTCTGGCCATGATTCCCCAGGACTCGCGGGTGGATAGCGTCATCGTGCCCATTGGGTCCGGGGTGCTGGTCTGCCGCTTGCCCGGCTGACCGGCAGGGCTCAGCGGGGCCGGGCGCGAGCGTTCCCGCCCAGCCTCGCTGGGCGTCTGGTTCATCCTCCCCCCTTTCATATCCAGAAAGCTTCGCCTCCCGGGCTGTGCTCCCGCTTGGGGCGCGGGGCCGGCTTTTCCGCATTCCAATTTCCCGCAAAATTACCCTGGTTGAATGTACTTATATTTTGAAAGTTTATCCGGGGAATGCGCAGCCCGTGGCTCTTGAAGGCCGGATCTTCCTGAGAGGGAGTCCCGCATTTCTTGCCGAAACGGATGGTCGCGGGTGATTTGTGTGTTATACAATCGAGGAACTCAGTCCCATTTTTTAGGGGGCCAGTCTGGATGGATCGCATATGCTTTGGATGTGCTTGTTATAGTTTATCGTTTTGAGGCGATGGTTCCTTGGCAGTGAATCGCCGTTCCCGGGAAGGTCCTGTCCGTTGACACGGCCCGGGGGCACCACTCCTGAACAAAGGAGCATCCATGTATTATGTCAACAGCAAAGGGAAAACATTTTGGTGGGATTTGGCACTCGAGTGGCTTCTCGAAGATGATCCCGAACTGGCGAAAAGGTTGATGAAGGAGGGCCGCTTGATCCGCTATCTGGACGAGCGCCCAGGCCGTGGGGCAGGGAATGGCCCTGCGTACGCTCGGGGTCCTGTTGCTGAAGATGTGTTCGTGGAGCATCTGTTGTCGACAATTCCCCATCATGCGCGGGATTCATCCGGGAGACGGGTGGATTCGCAATTCTGCCGAACCGGCGAACACGATGAATTCAGCGCCTTGATCGGCGAAGTGTTGCGCGACTCTGACAAGAACTCGCGAAACGCTGTTTAGGGCTGGTTCATTCCAGAAGGCCAATCCGGCTTCATTTGCGGATGCGCAGCAGGCGCAGTCCGTTGAAGATCACGATGAGCGACGCCCCCATGTCGGCCAGGATGGCCATCCAGAGGGTGGCCAGCTGCAGAAATGCCATCGCCAGGAAGAGCGCCTTGAGCCCCAGCGCGAAGCCGATGTTGCACTTGATGGTGCCAAGCGTGCGGCGCGAGTGGCGGATCAGCCAGGGCAGCTTGGACAGATCGTCGGACATGAGGGCCACGTCGGCGGTCTCGATGGCCACGCCGGTGCCGATGGAGCCCATGGCCACGCCCAGGTTCGATGCCGCCAGGGCAGGGGCGTCGTTGACGCCGTCGCCCACCATGGCCACCTTGACGCCGCCTTCCGCCATCTCGGACACGATGCGGGTCTTGTCCTGGGGCAAGAGGTCCGCCTCGTAGCCGGTGACGCCGGTGCGGCGCGCCATGGTTTGGGCCGCCGCTTCGTTGTCGCCGGTGAGCATCACGACGCGCTCGACTCCCAGTTTCAGCAGTTCGGCCACTGCGGCCGGGGCTTCCGGGCGCACCTTGTCCTCGATCGTGAGGATGCCGAGTACGCCCGACTCGTTCCAGACCGCCACTGCGGCCGCCGCCTCGCCGGCGCATTTTTCGAAGCGCCCGGCCAACTCCGGCGTGAGGAGGGCGGGCGACTGCTCGCGCAGGAGCCGCGCGTTGCCCACGAAGTGGAGCACCCCGCCGATGAGCCCTTGCGCGCCCAGGCCCGGTATGGCCCGGGCGTCCTCCACCACGGGAGGTTCGACGCTCTCGCGCCGGGCGTGGGCCAGCACGGCCCCGGCCAGGGGGTGGCTGCTGCGGGATTCCAGGGCCGCCGCCGCAGCCAGGAGCTCCCGCGCGGAGACCTTCCCGAACGCCTCCATGGCCGTGACCGAGGGCCGGCCGAGTGTCAGGGTGCCGGTCTTGTCCAGGGCCACGGCGGTCACGGAGGCGGGCGCTTCCAGGTAGGCCCCGCCCTTGACCAGCACGCCGTTGCGCGCGGCCGAGGCCAGGGCGGCCACCACGCTCACGGGCGTGGAGATCACCAGGGCGCACGGGCAGGAGATCACCAGCACCACCAGGGCTTGGTAGAACCACTGGGCCCACGCGCCACCGAAAAGGAGCGGGGGGATCACGGCCACCAGAAGCGACAAGCCGATCATGGCCGGGGTGTAGACCACGGCGAATCTGTCCACCCATTGCACGGCCTTGGCCCGGCGGGACTGGGCGGCCTCCACCATGTGCATGATGCGGGCGAGGGTGGTGTCCGAGGCGGGCCTGGTGGTCTCGACCTCCAGGGCTCCCTCGGCGTTGATGGTGCCGGCGTAGACCGCGTCGCCCGGCCCCTTGGGCACGGGCATGGATTCGCCGGTGATGGGCGACTGGTCCACGGCCGAGGCCCCCTTGCGCACAACGCCGTCCAGCGGGACCTTGTCGCCCGGGCGCACCAGCACCGTCGCGCCCACGGCCACCTCCTCAACTCGCTTCTGAACCGGGGTGAGCATGAGCGGCTCGAGCACCAGGGCCGTGGCCGGCGTGATGTCCGCCAGGGACTGGATGGCCCGGCGCGCCCGGCCCATGCTCCAGGATTCCAGCTCGTTGGCCAGGGCGAAGAGGAAGGCCACGGACGCGCCCTCGGAGTAGTCGCCAAGGGCCATGGCCCCTACCGCCGCCGCCACCATGAGCAGGTTCATGTCCGGGCGGAGAGTTTTGAGTGACGCCCAGGCGCGGGGCAGCACGTGCCACATGCCCGCCAGGGCCGCGAACAACCAGAAGGCCATGGAGGCGGCCGGAGCGTTCGCGCCTTCGCGGAAGGCGGCCAGGAACGATCCTCCGGCGACGGCGGCGGTGACAAGCCCGGCGATCCAGGCCGTTCCGCTGGCCGCGCAGGCGATGGCCCGCCGGTTGCGGCGGAGGTAGCTTTGCTTCTGGCTCCCGGTGGAGCACGACCCGCCGCAACAGGAGCAGCCGTCGAGCATCCCGCCGCCGGTCCCGGACTGTTCCGATGCGGCAAGACCCGTGGAGGCCACGGCCGCCAGGATGCGCTCCCGGGACACGTCCAACCCGTCCAGGTTCACGGTCATGCGCCGCCCGATGAAGTCGAAGTCCAGGCGGTCCTCATCCTGCACCAGCGGGGCGAGCGCCCTCTTGAGGAGCGCGGCCTCCTCCATGCAATCCATTTCAGGTACCGAGAACGTCATCTTGTCCGGTGCATTCATGCGTACTTCCTGATGGCCGGCCAGGTCCCCCGGCAGTGTCAGCAGCCGGGGGAATTCTGTCTGGTGTTTCGATAAAAATGAAAGTCATTCTCAATGTGTTTCTTGGGTAATCCCTCGGCGCTCGCGAGTCAATCCCAAGGAGGGTATTCTGGAAGGGGGCGTGGTCGGCGATCGGTGGGCGAGGTGTCGGTGAGAAGGGCCGGGCCGAGCAAGGGGGCTTCGCAGCCGAATGGAAAGAAAAAGCCCGGCCTGGGCCGGGCTTGAAAAATGTGCGTGGCGTCGCGAAACGCGCGGGGCTACCGGATGCCTTCGGTGCCCGCGCCGCGGATACAGGATCGCAGCATGAGCTCCTGCAGGATGATGCGCTCGTACTCGAGTTGGTTCACCGGCACGGGGGCCGATTCTTCGGCGAACGGGCGGTCGAGGAATTGGGCTTCCTCCCAGAAGTCGAGCAGTTCGTCGTCGGCTAGGGTCTTGACCTGTTCTTCCAATGGGAATCGATCATTCTCGGGAAAGTACTGTCCCATACCGTCAGGGCGCCTCCGCCGGAAGCATCCGGCGCGCCACCATGTAGCAAGCATGAAATTTTTGCAAGTATGCATATTGGGTCAAGGTGTTCAGATCAGGTATGAAATAGGCGGTTGCCACTGCCTGGAAATCCGGTTACGAAATAGACCTTCCATGTTCCCGCGGAATGCCCCGTGCCGCGGGAACTCAACGACCTGTCCGGGAGGAACCCAGGATGGACGAGGTTTTGAAGAAACAAGACGCTGAACTCATGCAGCTGGTGACTTTCAGCATCGGCGAAGAGGAGTTCGGGGTCGACATCCTCAAGGTACAGGAGATCATCCGCATGATGGAGATCACCAAGGTGCCGCGAGCCCCCGAATTCGTCGAGGGTGTCATCAATCTTCGCGGCAAGGTCATCCCCATCATCGACCTGCGCAGGCGTTTCGGGCTTTCTGCGCGTGGGCACGATAAGCATACCCGGATCATCGTCATCGAGATCAACAACATGATCGTCGGTTTCGTCGTCGATTCGGTCTCCGAGGTGCTGCGGATTCCTTCGAGCACGGTGGAGCCGCCTCCGCCGGTGGTCTCGGGCATGGAGTCCGAATATATCAGCGGCGTGGGCAAGCTGGAAGACCGCCTGCTCATCCTACTCGACCTGGACCGCCTGCTCTCCCACGAGGAGAAGGAGTCCCTCACCGGCGTCTAGAACCGGTGCGCAACCCGAACCCGACGCCGCCGGGCCGAAACGGCCCGGCGGCTTTTCCACGTTAGGCCCATGGCCATCCAGATAAACCCCGTCCACGACATCCTCTCCGGCAGAACCCAGTCCGTAAGCGTCTACAAGAGCGGGCCGGGCAGCCTTGTGACCTTGTGCCGCGACATGCTGGCCAAGGGGCGCACCGTGGTCCTGGTGACCCCGGGCGCCGCCGACCTGGCCCAGATCTCGGCGCTTCTGCATCTTTTTTTCCCCGCATCGGATGAACCGGCCGTACTGAAGCCCTGGGCAGCCCTGCCGTCCTACATGCCGGGACTGCCCGGCCAGGCCTCCTGGGCCAAGCGCTGGGCCTTCCTGCACGCCTGCGCCGACTCTTCCAGACCCAAGATTCTGTGCATGAGCGTGGAGAACCTGCTGCCCAAGTGGCCGCCCTTGCAGGCCCTGGAGCACAACATCCTGGACATCCGGGCGGGGGAGGACCTCTCGCCCGAGATGATCCTGGAGCAGGCCGCCGCCTGGGGGTACCGCCGCATGGGCATGGCCTCCCAGTTGGGCGACCTGGCCCTGCGCGGCGACCTCATGGACATCTTCCCGCCGGGTTACGACCACCCCGTGCGCCTGGAGTTTTTCGGCGACACTGTGGAGAACATCCGCCTCTTCGACGCTGCCAGCCAGCGGTCGCTGGCCGACATCCGCGAGGTGTCCATCCTGCCCGTGGCTCCGGCCATCCTGGCCGAGCCGTTCCTCTCTCGCGCCAGGGCTGTCTGGGCCAAGCTTGCCCAGACCGGCGAACTCAGCCGCGCCACCCAGGCCCACCTGGAGGACATGCTCATCAAGGGCGACGGCAACATCTGGCCCGGGCTCTTCTACGACGCCCCCGCCACCCTGGAGAGCTGGCTGCCCAAGGATGCGGTGTTCGTGCTGGCCCAGTCCACCAGCCTGCGCCCCCGCCTGGAGGAGCAGGAATTCGGCTGGGTGACGGAGTTCGAAAAGCTTTCCTCCTCCCATGGCGTGTCCTGGCCCCGCCACCAGGTCCTCTGGCCTGAGGCCATGGCCCGGCGAGCCTGGCAGGGCAAGCCGCAGATCGTGTTCGAGGACATGGTAATCGGTCACGAAAAGCACGGCCAGGACCTGCCCGAGCGCAAGATCGAGAACTTCCAGGACCTCTTCTGGCGCCCCGACGAGGGCCGCCGCCCCTGGAGCACCCTGGTCGCGGCCATGAAGCAGTGGGAGGAGGAGCGCCGCCAGGTGCTTCTGTCCTTCCATTCCAAGCAGTCGCGGCGAAAGTTCCTGAAGCTTTGCGAGCACGAGGGCATCACCCTCACCCAGGATCCGGCCACCGGCAAGCCCGGCCTGCACGCCCTCATCTCGCCGTTGCGCCGGGGCATGGAACTCGGCTGGAACAACTGCCTCATCCTGCCCGAGGACGTCATCCAGCCGGGCAGCACCGCGTCCGCGCGCCCCAAGCCCGAAAAGGGCTTCAAGGGCATGACCGCCTTCGACGACGTCAATCCCGGCGACCTTCTGGTGCACCGCGACTACGGCCTGGCCCGCTTCGAGGGACTCTCGCGCCTCTCAGTTGACCAGGCCGCCAACGACTACCTGCTGCTCGTCTTCGATGGCGGGGACAAGCTCTACCTGCCCGTGGACCGCCTGAGCCTGGTGCAGCGCTACAAGGGCCCCGAGGGCACGGATCCGTCGCTTGACCGCCTGGGCGGCACGCGCTGGAAGTCCAGCCGCGAGAAGGCCAAGAAGGCCATCGAGAAGATCGCCCAGGATTTGGTGGAGATGTACGCCTACCGCCGCGTGGCCAAGGGCTACGCCTACGGGCCGGTGAGCGAGCTCTACTGGGAGTTCGAGGCCACCTTCGGCTTCGAGGAGACCCCGGACCAGGAGCGGGCCATTTCGGAAGTGCTCGATGACATGGAGCGCCCCGAGCCCATGGACCGCCTGGTCTGCGGCGATGTGGGCTTCGGCAAGACGGAGGTGGCCATGCGCGCCGCCTTCCGCGCCGTGCTGGACGGCAAGCAGGTGGCCCTGTTGTGCCCCACCACGGTCCTGGCCGAGCAGCACTACCAGAATTTCATGAAACGCCTGGAGGGGTTCCCCGTCAATGTGGGCATGCTCTCACGCTTCGTGCCCCCCAAACGGGCCAAGATGGTCACGGCGGCCGCGGCCAAGGGCGAGCTGGACATCCTGATCGGCACCCACCGCATGCTCTCCAAGGACGTGAGCTTTCCCCGCCTGGGGCTCATCATCCTGGACGAGGAGCAGCGCTTCGGGGTCAAGCACAAGGAGAAGCTCAAGGCCCTCAAGATGAACGTGGACGCGCTCACGCTCTCGGCCACGCCCATCCCGCGCACGCTCCAGCTCTCGCTCTCGGGCATCCGGGGGCTCTCGGTCATGGAGACTCCGCCCGCCGACCGCAAGGCCGTGGACACCGCCCTGGTGGACCGCGACGAGCGCATGCTGGCCAACATCGTGGCCCGGGAGCTCGAACGAGAGGGCCAGGTGTTCTGGGTGCACAACCGGGTGCAGAGCCTGCCCCAGGTGACGGACTTCGTGCGCAAGCTGGCCCCGGGCGCGCGCATCGCCGTTGCCCACGGCCAGATGAACGAGAAGGAGCTGGAAGAGTCCATGCACAAGTTCTGGCACGGCGAGATCGACGTGCTGGTGTGCACGGCCATCATCGAGTCCGGCCTGGACTTCCCCCGCGCCAATACCCTCATCGTGGACAACGCCCAGATGTTCGGGCTGGGACAGCTCTACCAGCTGCGCGGCCGAGTGGGGCGCTCGGACCGCCAAGCCTACGCCTATTTCGTGGTGCCCTCCATCGACCACATCCCAGAGCTTGCCCGCAAGCGCCTCCAGGTCATCCTGGACATGG
Organism: Fundidesulfovibrio terrae; assembly: GCF_022808915.1. NCBI lineage: Bacteria > Pseudomonadati > Thermodesulfobacteriota > Desulfovibrionia > Desulfovibrionales > Desulfovibrionaceae > Fundidesulfovibrio > Fundidesulfovibrio terrae. Next base: position 38,628 of record NZ_JAKZFS010000007.1, on the reverse strand, counting down.
ACTACCTGGGCGCGGGCTTCCAGATCGCCATGGAGGATCTGCGCCTGCGCGGCGCTGGCAACATCCTGGGCGAGGCCCAGTCCGGGCACATCGCCAAGATCGGCCTGGACCTGTTCCTGGAAATGCTCGACGAGGAAGTGCGCCGGGTCAAGGGCGAGCCCGCCCGTGAAGAGGTGGAGACCGAACTCAACCTGAGCGTGCCCGCGCGCATCCCTGAGCAGTACGTGCCCGACTCCAAGGAGCGACTGCGCCTCTATAAAAACCTCACAGCGGCCCAGACCGAGGCCGGACTGGCCGAGGCCATGGCCGACATCAAGGACCGCTTCGGCCATGCCCCTGAGGAGCTGGAGAACTTCGCCGCCGTGCTGGCCTTGAAGCGCGTGCTCACCAAGCTCGGCGTGCGCCGGGCGGACATCCACGCCGCCAAGGTGGCCCTCACCTGGGACGAGGGGGCCAAGGCCGTGTCGCCCGAGGCGCTCATCGCCTGGATCACTCCCAGGCAGCCCCAGGCCAAGCTCCTGCCCCCCGCCAAACTGGAATTCAGGCTCGACCAGGGTGCGCCGCTGCGCAAGGCCCTGGAACAGGCCACGGCCGAACTGGCCAAGCTGGTCGCATGAAGTTCGTTCTTGCACTTCTGATGGCGCTGTGCCTCTCGGCCTGCCAGGACGACCCCCTGGAAAAGGGGCTGGCGGCCAAAGTCAACGGAAAGCCCATCGACCTGAAGATCCTGGAGTTCGCCCAGGGCCTCAAGGTGTCCACCGCCTCGGCCGTGCCGGGCGAGGCCATGTCACGCCTCCGGGATGAGTACGGCGAAACCCTGGCCGGGCTCATCGTGGAGGAACTGGTCTTCCAGGAACTGGAAAAGCGCGGCATCGAGGTGGGCGAGGCCGATCTCAAGAACGCCGAAACCGCGGTACGCGCCGGGTATCCTGGCCGCACCTTCGAGGAAACCCTCCGGGAAGAGGGGCTGGACCTGGACGTCTGGCGTGAACGGCTGCGGGCCAGGGTGGGCATGGACGTCTTCGTGGCGCGCGTGCTCCGGCCCAGGGTCTCCATCGCCTCCTGGGAGGTGCAGCAATACTACAAGACCCACGCCCAGGAATTCGCCCAGCCTGCCCGGGTGCGCTATATCAAGGTTGAGTCCAAGACCGCCGACGCCCTGAAGAAGGCCCTGGACTCCGCCAGGAAGGCCCCGGATCCGGCCGGCATGCTCACCGTGTTCGAGGACGTGGCCATGGACATCCAGGCCCTGCCCGAGGAATCGCTCCCAGTCCGGACGCGCGAAATGCTCAAGGGCGTCCAGCCCGGGCAGGCGAGCCCGGTGACGCAGGGGGGGATGGGCTTCCAGGCCTATCTTGTGCTGGAGCGCTCCGAGTCCAAGGTGGAAGGGCTCGTGCAGGTCTACCCGCTGGTGGAAAAGCGCCTGTCGGAAGCCAAACTCGCCCAGGAGTTCTCCCTCTGGCTGGCCCAGGCCCTGGAACGGTCGGTAATCGCCATCAGTCCGGGGCTTGTTCCCGAAAAAGCGAAGCCCTGATCACGGGTTTCGTTGCAAGGTTTCAAAAAAGCGCATACAAGGGCCTCGCCGTAAGGCCGGGCGTTGCCCGCCAACCCGCCTCCGTGGAGGATGCCATTGTCCGCCGTGTCCCGATTCATCATTGCCGCAGCCGTGTTTCTTTCCTTGGCCACCTCGTCCTTCGCCGCCCAACAGGTGGTGGACAAGATCGTGGCCCAGGTCAACGGTGAGATGATCACCCTGTTCGACCTCAATGAAAGGGTGCGTGGTTACATCACGCAGGTCGAAAAAAAGGCTTACAACCCGGATAGCCCGGGCTTCAAGGAGATCCAGGATCGCATCCTGCGCACCATGATCGAGGACATCCTGCTCAAGCAGGAAGGTGTCCGGCTCAAGGTCAACATCTCGGACACCGAGGTGGATTCGCGTATCCGAGAGATGCGTGAAAAGGCTGGCCTGAGCGAGGAGAACTTCACCCAGCAGCTCAGGGTCGAAGGACTGACCCGCAAGCAGCTGGCCGAGAGCCTCAAGAAGGACATGCTCAAGAAGCAGATCCTGGGTTACATGGTGCAGCGCAAGGTCGTGGTGACCGAGGATGAGATCAAGAGCTTCTACGACGCCAACAAGGGGTCCCTGCGAGTCGAATCGGGACAGCGTATCGGCCTGATCATGGTCGCCAAGATGGACGAGGCCAAAGCGCTCAGGCAGCGCATCCTCTCCGGCCAGATCGCCTTTCCCGATGCCGCCCGCAAGTTCTCCATCGGGCCCGGCGCGGACCAGGGCGGCGACCTGGGCAAGGTCGAACTCAAGGACCTGGCCCCCGAACTGCGCCAGGCCCTGGAAAACGTGAAACCCGGCGGGGTGAGCGAGCCCGTGCTGCTCGACGGCAAGCCCGTGCTGCTCACCATCGGGGGCGACTCCGGACAGGCCGCTGCCAAATCCGGCGGCGCTCCGGATTTCGAGGCCGTGAAGGACTCCATTTACGAGCGCCTTTATCGTGAAAAACTCGAGAAACAGTTCACCGAATACATGGACAAGCTGCGCGCCAAGTCCGTCATCAAAGTGAACCTCTGATTCGTCTCACCTTCGGAAGGTACATGATGACCCTCGAGGAAATGGGCGCTCTTTTGCGCCAAGAGCGGGAACGCCAAGGGATAAGCCTGGAGAAGGCCGCCACCGAGATCAAGATCAGCAAGAAGTACCTGGTCGCGCTCGAGGAAGGCTACACCAAGGATTTGCCCCATCCGGTCTACGCCAAGGGCTTCGTCAAGAACTACGCCCGCCTGCTCGGTCTCGACCCCGAGGAGATGGGTGCGGTGCTCTCCAATCATTACGCCGTGGACGACGACCAGCTCCGGGAGACCCACCGGACGGAGATCCGCGAGCCCGTGGCCGCCATCAAACCCCGCAAGGAACGCCGCGATCGCGGATCGTCCATGGGGGCGTCGTCCGGCTCCTCCGGGTTCAGGCCCTCCTTGTGGCTTGGACTGCCCCTGCTGCTCGTCTTCGGCGGCTTGGTCTGGTACTTTTTCTTCTCAAGCGCCGGCAAGAGCTTCAACATCGAGGAGATGACCGGGTTCCTGAAATCCAAACTGGAGAGCCAGGCCCCCGAAGCACCCCAGCCGTCCAAGGCCCAGCAGGGCAAGACGGACGCCAAGTCCGCGCCCGCAAAGCCTGAGCCCAAGCCCGAGCCCAAGGCCGAATCCAAGCCGGAGGCCAAGCCCGAGCCCGCCCAGGCCTCCGCGCCGGAACCGGCTCCGCTCGTCCCTCGCGACCTGTTGGCCACCACTCCGGGGTCCGGCGGCGTGAAGCCCGCTCCCGCCCCGGCGCAGCAGCCGTCAGCCGACCAGGACATCACCCCGGAGAAGCTGGCCGCCGAGGCCCAGTTCGCCGCAAGCGGCAAGCAGGTGGTGGAGATCAACGCCAGCCAGCCGGCCACCCTCGAGGTTTCAACCGAGGACGGCCAGAAGCGCTCCTTCACCCTGGTGAAGGGCCAGCGCCTCACCCTACGCTTCGATGACAAGGTGGGCGTGCGCTTCCAGCAGGCCCCTTCGGTTGACGTGAAGCTGAACGGCAAGGCCTATCCGCTGGAAGGCGGCAAGGCGGAGGGGCGCAGCATCCAGTTCCCCTAGCCGTGCTCCTGCGGGAGTTCGCTTGCGCGGATTTCCGGCCTGACACGCGTAAATCATGAACTCGTTCCTGGATGAGGCCGTCGCGCCTCCCAGGAATGCCACACCGGGTCCCCATGGAGTCCACCGAAAAAGCCCTGGTGCTCAAGGTCGGACGCTTCCGCGAAGTCGATGCCTGGGTACGCCTGTTCTCGCCCCGCAAGGGAATATTCAATGCCTTCGCGTTCGGCGGCTCCGTGAGCCGCCGCCGCTTTTTGGGCTGCCTGGACCCGTTCAACCTGGTGGCCTTCAAGGTGCGCACCGATTCGGCCAAGGGCTACACCTACCTGCTGGAAGGCTCGCTCATCGCCTCCCACCCCAGGCTGCGCCAGGACACCGAGCGCCTGGGCATGGCCGTAAACTGCGTGAAGTTTCTCGAGGCGGCCCACCTGGGGCCGTCCGGGTCCGATGCCGCCTTCAGCCTGCTCCTGGAAACCCTGGCCGCCCTGGAGGAGAGCGAGGAACCGCCGCGGATGATGCCGCTGTATTTCCGGGCGCGCATGGCCTTCGACCAGGGATTCGCCCTTCAGCTCGACGCCTGCGCCCGCTGCGGAGTCGACCTGACGGCCTCGGGTGACGCGCAGCTCCTGGTGGAGCAGGGAAGGCTGCACTGCATGGACTGCCGCCGCTGGGGACACGGGGCCAGCGTCCATCTCGGGCGCGAGGCGCTTCTCGTGCTGCGGGCGGTGTCCGTGCTTCCCCCCGCCGGATGGGCGGACATCCCCGTGACCGGGCAGGCCCGCATGGAGTGCGGGCGCGCCCTGGACCTGTTCGTGGAGTATCACCTGGGCTTGACCTGGGACCACGGCTCGTTTAGGCGCATCTGACGCCTTTTACTCCGAGGAGTTCTCATGCACTTTCAAGACGTCATTCTCACCCTGCAGAGCTACTGGGCCAAGCAGGGGTGCCTGATCGTCCAGCCCTACGACCTTGAAGTGGGCGCGGGGACCTTCAACCCCTCCACCTTCTTTAGGGTCATCGGCCCCGAGCCCTGGCGCGTGGCCTACGTGGAGCCCTCCCGCCGCCCCACCGACGGGCGTTACGGCGAGAATCCCAACCGCCTGCAGCACTACTACCAGTTCCAGGTGATCCTGAAGCCTTCGCCCGACAACGTGCAGAGCCTCTATCTGGAGAGCCTGCGCGCCCTGGGCGTTCCCCCCGAGGCCCACGACATCCGCTTCGTGGAGGACGACTGGGAATCCCCCACCCTGGGCGCTTCCGGCCTCGGCTGGGAAGTGTGGCTGAACGGCATGGAAGTCACGCAGTTCACCTACTTCCAGCAGATCGGCGGCATCGAGCTCTCGCCGGTGGCCGTTGAGATCACCTATGGCCTGGAGCGCATCTCCATGTACCTGCAGGAGAAGGAGTCCGTGTACGACCTCTCCTGGAACGACAAGGTCACCTACGGCCAGGTGCACCACCAGGGCGAAGTGGAGCACTCCAAGTATAATTTCGAGCTGTCCGACCCGGACATGCTGCTTTCCTTCTTCAACGCCTGCGAAGCCGAGTGCAAGCGCCTGTGCGAGGCGGGGCTTCCCTGGCCCGCCTACGACTACTGCCTGCGCTGCTCGCATACCTTCAACATGCTCCAGGCCAGGGGGGCCATCTCCATCACCGAACGCACCGGCTACATCGCCCGCGTGCGCGCCCTGGCCTCGTCGCTTGCCCGGCTCTACGCCGCCCAGCGCCGCGACATGGAATACCCCCTTCTCAAAAGCTAAAGGACGCCATCCATGCCCGCCTTTCTACTGGAAATCGGCTTCGAGGAAATGCCCTCGCGCTTCCTGGCCTCCCTCACCGGGGAGCTGCGCCAGGGACTCGCCGGGCTTCTGGAGCAGAACAAACTGGGATTCGTCGAGGTCAAGGCCTGGGCCACCCCGCGCCGCCTGACCGCGCTGGTGGAAGGTCTGGACGCCGTGCAGCGCCGCGAGGAAGAGGTCGTCACCGGTCCGCCCGTGAAGGCCGCCTACGACGCCTCCGGCAACCCCACCCCTGCCGCCCTCGGGTTCGCCAAGGGCCAGGGCGCGCAGATGTCCGACGTGTTCACCGTGGACACCCCAAAGGGCCAGTACCTCGCCGTGCGCAAGGCCACAGGCGGGACCGAGGCCGCCGCGCTCCTGCCCGGCATCTGCGCCGCCGTGTTCAAGTCCTTCAACTTCCCCAAGAAGATGCACTGGGGCAGCCTCGACTACACCTTCGGCCGCCCCATCCGCTGGATCGTGGCCTTGCTGGATAACGAGGTCATCCCCTTCGAGGTGGCCACCGTGGCCTCCGGGCGCGCCACCTACGGCCACCGGGTCATGGGGGCCGGCCCCTGGGAACTGGCCACTGTGGCCGACTATTTCCCTACTCTTGAGAGCAAGGGCTGCGTGACCCTGGACCCCGAGGTCCGTCGCGCATCCATCGTCAAGCAGTGCGAGGAGGCCTCCGCCTCTGCCGGGGGCAGGGCCATCATCGGCGAGCGCTTGCTGGAGGAAGTCTGCGGACTGGTGGAATACCCGCTGGTGATCCTGGGCAATTTCGACAAGCGCTATCTCGAACTGCCCAGGCAGGTGCTGCTCACCAGCATGGAGAGCCACCAGAAGAGCTTCGGCGTGGAGGACGACAAGGGCCGCCTGCTGCCGCACTTCCTGACCACGGCAGGGCTCAAGCCCACCGACGTGGCCCTGGTGCGCAAGGGCTGGGAGCGCGTGCTCAAGGCTCGCCTGGAGGACGCCCGCTTCTTCTGGGAGACCGATCTGGCCTCCAGCTTCGACACTTGGCTTAACAAGCTCGACAACGTCACCTTCCTGGCTCCGCTCGGGTCCATGGGGAGCAAGACCCGGCGCATCGAGGCCCTGTGCGGCAAGCTGGCCGAACTGGCCGCCCCCTCCATCATGCTGGACCTCTGCCAGGCCGGACGGCTTTCCAAGGCCGATCTGGTGTCCGAGATGGTGGGTGAATTCGCCGACCTCCAGGGCGTCATGGGTGGCGTCTACGCCCGCAAGAAGGGCGAGAACGAGCAGGTTGCCCAGGCCATTTCCGAGCAGTACCTGCCGCTCGGCCCCGACAGCCCCGTGCCCGCGAGCTTGGCCGGAGCGCTCCTGTCCGTCGCCGACAAGATCGACACCCTGGCTGGATGCTTCGGCCTGGAGATGATCCCCACCGGCGCGGCCGACCCCTACGCCCTGCGCCGCCAGGTGCTGGGCATCTGCCGTACCGTCATCGAGCACGGCCTGCGCCTGAATCTGGAAGCCCTCGTGGACGCGGCTTTCGCGGGCTACTCCGGTGTGGCCTGGAAGCTCAACCCCGCCGAGGCAAAGACCAAGCTGGTGGAGTTCTTCGGATCGCGCCTCAAGGCCTGGTACCAGGGCAAGGGCGTGCGCCCGCAGGTGGTGGAAGCCGCCATGGGCGCGGGCTTCACCGACGTCTGGGCTCTGGACGCCCGCGTGGCCGCCCTGGTGCGTTTCAGCGAGGGCGTGGGTTTTGACCAGGCCGTGCTGGCCTTCAAACGCGCGGCCAACATCATCCGCAAGCAGGCCGCCGAACTCACGCTGACCGGTTCCGTGGACAAGGCGTCCCTGGTTGAGCCTGCCGAATTGGCCTTGGCCGACACCCTGGCCGCCACGGCCTCCCGCTTCGAGGAGCTGTGGGCCGCCGACGACTTCGACGCCCTGTTCGGTTTGCTTGGCGAACTGCGTCCGGCCGTGGACGCGTTCTTCGACAACGTCATGGTGATGTGCGACGACGAGACCTTGAAGATGAGCCGCCTCAATCTGCTGAAATCGCTGGTGGACCGCCTGGGACGCCTGGCGGACTTCGCCGCGCTGCAGGTGTAGGGCGCAGGGGATTCGCCGTGGGGGAGGCCTCCGGCGGCCAACGGGACAAAGTCCCTTTGGAATCCCGTATCGGGTATGGTTTGCTTCCGGTACGTCCGGCATCGCGCGAATGGTTGACGCGGGCCGGATGCGGAAGCGTATGGAGAATTGCCGGTTTGATGGCCGTTTTGCCAACTGGATGCTTGACAGGGTTGGCGTTCGCGTCTATCAAGTCCGTCTTTGAACTTGCTTTGAGGAGGGAGATCCCTTGGCCAATCATAAGTCCGCGCTGAAAAGGCACCGTCAGAGCCTCGTTGCCCGCGCCCGCAACCGTTCCGCTAAGACCCAGGTGAAGAACGTCATCAAGGCCGTGCGCGCCGCCATCGACCAGAAGGACGCCGCCGCTGCCACCGCCGCTCTGAAGGAAGCCACCGCCGTCCTCGACAGCGCCGCCTCCAAGAAGATCATTCACTGGAAGACCGCCGCTCGCAAGGTCTCCCGGCTGAATCTGGCCGTCAACAAGATCGGCGCCTAGCTGGTCTGGACGATTGTTCCCAAGCCCGCCGGCCCTGGGCCGCGCGGGCTTTTCGTTTTGCCTGCGGGATGCCGGGGAGGGAAGAGGATGATGCCTCCGGCGGCCAAAGGGACAAGTCCCTTTGGAATCACCAATAGCTTCGCGAGCTTTACCGGCATGCCGGTAAAGCTCGCGAAGCTCATTGAGGGGTAAGGCGGGATCATCCCCCTGGCGGGTGCAGGGCGGAGCCCTGCCGGGGTCTGGGGCGGAGCCCCAGGTCATCTCCACTACGTCCCACCGGCTTCGTGCTGTAGGTCCTGGATGAGTTCCTGGAGCTTGTGGGCCTGTCCCGCCAGTTCGGCCACTGCCGTGGCCGCTTCGTTCATGATGCGCGACGTGTCGGCGGAGATGGCGTTCACCTGCTCGATGGAGCGGCTGATCTCCTCGCTGGCGGCTGACTGTTCTTCGGAGGCGGTGGCTATGGAGCGCACCTGATCCGAGGTCGATCCAACCAGCCCGACGATTTCACTGAGCGCCTGGCCTGATTTTCCCGCGAGCCCGGCCGCGTCGCCGATGAGGGCCACGGAGCGTTCCACGTTCTCCACGTTTCGCCTGGCGCTTTGCTGGATGGAGGTGATGGCGTCGCCCACTTCGCGGGTGGCGGTCATGGTCTTTTCGGCGAGCTTTCTCACCTCGTCGGCCACCACGGCGAAGCCGCGCCCCGCGTCCCCTGCGCGGGCGGCTTCGATGGCCGCGTTCAGGGCCAGCAGGTTGGTCTGGTCCGCGATGTCCGATATGACAGTGAGCACCCGTCCGATGTCCTCGGCCTGTTTGCCCAGTTGGCGCATGTCCTGCTTGAGCTGGTCCGACTGGGCCTGAACCTGTCTCATGCCCGCCAGCACGTCGCTGACAACTTGCGACCCCGATTCCGCCTGGGTCCGGGCCGAATCGGACGTCTCGGCGGCCATGGCCGCGTTCTTGGCCACCTCCAGGACCGTGGCGGTCATCTCATCCATGGCCGTGGCCGTTTCCGCTATGCGGTCCGCCTGGGAGTGGGCTCCCCTGTTCGAGTTCTCGATCTGTTCCGTGAGCTGGTCCGAGGCCGCGCCCAGCACACCCACGATGGACTCGAGGCGGCCGGCAGCCTGCAGCATGCCTTCGCTCTTGGCCTGCTCGGCCTGGCACTTGGCCGCCTCGGCTTCGCGCGAGGCCAGTTCGGCTGCCTCGGCCTTCTGTTCCGCTTCCCGGGTTTTAGCGGTGATCTTTTCAATGCTTTCGCGCAGGGTGCCTGACATGGAGTTCAGCGCCCGGGCGAGCTTGGAAGCTTCATCCCGCCCGGCCTCGTCGACGCGGATGTCGTAGTTGCCCTCGGCCACCTGTTGCGCCGCGTCGGTGGCCAGCGCGATGGGCCGGGTGATGCTGCGCACGACGAAATAGGTGGATGGCAGAACCAATAACAGGATCGCGAGGCAGACGCAGACGAGAACAGTGGTCGTGTTCTTTCGGATCACACTCGTTATGACATCCCCGATGCGGGCCTTTTCCGCGTCGATGTTGTCGATGTACACGCCTGTTCCGACCCAATAAGGAGTGTCCGGGATGGTTGTTGCGAACGACAGCTTGGGCTGGTCTCCTTTGCCGGGCTTGGGGAAGGTATATTCGACGAATCCACCGCCTTGCTTGGCTTTCTGCTGCATCTCGTTGGTGAAGTAGACGTTGTTCCTGTCCTTGACGTCGGACATGTCCTTCCCCTGGAGTGCCGCGTTGACCGGGTGAACCCGGATGGTGTTGCCTTCGTTGATGAAGAGATACCCGGATTTGTCCTCTTCGTAGCGGAACGTCGAGATGGCCTTGCGCAGGAAGTCGAGCTGCTGCTCCTTGGGGACGGACTGCAAGAGCTGTCCGAAGGTTTCGGCCGCCCCCCGCGTGGCCACTTCGATTTTGGCTTTCTGGGCGTCGAGCATCATCACGCCGACCTCTGTGAGGATGAGATCGCGGATCCTGTCCGCACCGAAGAGGAATCCGCCTACCGTGGCTATCAGGAAGAACGCAAGGCCAAGGAGCGACAGGTATATGCGGGTGGAGATGGACAACGAACGCAGCATGGGAACCTCCGGGAAACAGTCCTCCTTTCTCTAGAACACAGTCTGGATGCCGTGCCAAGCCGGAAGTGGAAATGCCGGACAGGTGCGCGCGGAAGCCTCTCTCCGGCCGTGAAGAGTGCGGCCTGGGGGAGGCGAAGGCGTGTGGGACGACGGCGAAGCGCGCCGCGCTCATGAGCAGATGCGCGCCGACGTACAGGATGCGAAGGCTCGGCTGCCTCGGTGGAAAGTGTCAGGAGGTCTTCAGAATCGCGGCCATCTGGGCCTTGAAGAGCGTGCTGCCGCCCATGGCCGGGTGGCGCACCGTGGTGAACTCGAGACCGGGGTAGAGCTTGCGCAGGGACTGCTCGGCCTTCTTGCCCACGGCTACTACGGCGCTGGGCGTGAAGATGTCCAGAATGGCGGTGAGGAAGGGCTCGCCCATCTCGAGTTCGGCGTTGGTGGGCGTGCGGTTGGAGCGCGGCTTGCCGGGCTGGTGCGGGTGGAAGGGCAGGGCGTTCCAGAGCAGCGGGACGATGCCGTGGGCGTCGGCCACGCCCCACACGTAGCGCCCGCTCTGCTCAAAGATCTCCCCCTGGCGGAACATCCGCTCCCGGTGGGAGGCGAAGAAGGCGTTCGGGCAGTCGCGCAAGGTTTCCGGGCTGGTGAAGGGCATGCCGGTAAGCGCACAGCCCCGGTGTCCGGCGGCCTCGCCGATCAGGGCCAGGGGCGCGGGGCGCGCCGCGAGAAAATTCAGATACAGCTTGAGATTGCCCGCGAGCCGCGAGTCCGCGAAGGGGTTTCCCAGGGACCGGGTGGCTGGGACAGCCGCGAGGCGGGCGAGCAGGGCGTCGATGGAGGCGGTTTTGGTCATGGCCTAAAAAAAGCCCCGGGGCGCAAAGCCCCGGGGCCGTGATGGCATGGCTTGGAACTAGGCCAGCTGAGAGAGCAGCTTGTCCTTGATGTCCCCGATGGAGCCTTCGCCGTTCAGTTCAATGTACTTGCTCACGCCCTTGGCTGCCAGGTCCTTGAAGAAGTAGGCGGCGGCCAGGGTGCCGGTCTTGGTGTCGTAGTAGATGTCGTGGCGCTTGCCGATGGCGCCCTCGTCCTGGTCGTCGGCGCGGGCGGAGAGATCGCCGCCGCAGACCCGGCACTTGTCGCCGTTGGGCTTGATGGCGTCGATGAAGATATTGTTGGGGTGGTTGTTGTCGTTCTTGCAGAGGCGGCGGCCCATGATGCGGTTCTTGGCCACTTCGCGGGGCAGCAGGATCTCGATGACGTAGTCGAGCTTCACGTTCGCGGCCTGCAGGGCTTCCCAGAGCTTCTGGGCCTGCACGATGCTGCGGGGGAAGCCGTCGAGGAGCCAGCCGCTGCCGCCCTTGGACTTCAGGGTCTCAAGCACCATGGGGATGGTGATGTCGTCGGGCACGAGGTCGCCGCGGTCGATGTACGCCTTGGCCTTCTTGCCCAGCTCGGTGCCGCCGCCGATGTGCTCGCGGAAGATGCCGCCGGACTCGATGTGAGCCAGGTTGTACTTGTCTTTCACCAGGGAACCCTGGGTTCCCTTACCGCTGCCGTTGGGCCCGAAGATCAGGATATTCACGCGCCGCCTCCTTGTATAAAAAATAACAATCGGGAATCTCTACCCCCCGGACCCCGAAGTGTCAACGCCGGGTTCCGGTCCGGGTTGGAAGCGGATGCCGCCGCGTTCCACATGGGCCTCTTTGCCGCCCGGAAACTGAAAGCGCTTTCCTGTCGCACGGTTGCGCCAGGCTTCGTCCAGGCCGTGCAGGGCGGCGGAGAGGGGTTGCCCGGGGCCCAGGGCCTCCACGGCCCGCTTGTAGAGGCGCAGCCGCAGGGCCTGGCTCGATGCCCGCAGGATGGCGTCGTCCAGAAAGCTCCAACCTGGGCCTCCAGCCTGTGGTGTGGCCTTCAACACCTCTTCATTCCAGTGGTTTTCGTCCATCCTGGCCTGCCTCCAGAGCTCGGCCGCGCTGCCGAGATAGTCCGGATTTTCACGAGCCATGAGCGGAAGGATGTTCAGGCGCACCCGGTTGCGGGTAAAGTCGTGGTCTGCGTTGCTCGCGTCCTCGCGCCAGGACAGGCCGGACTCCGCCAGCAGGCGGCGCAGGTCCGCCTTGGGGGTGAGGAGCAGGGGGCGCAGCACATGCCTGCGCGGGTCCCAGGCGGGCATGCCGCCCAGGGCGGGCCAGCCGGCCCCCCGGATCAGGCGCATGAGCTGGTCCGCGGCCAGGTCGTCCAGATGATGGGCGCAGCTCACGGCGCAGGCCCCGGCGTTATGGCGGATTTCCTCGAGCCAGGCGTAGCGCGCCCGGCGTCCCGCGTCCTCGATGCCGGTCTTCCAATCGGCGGCAAGGGCCTTCACGTCCCGGGAGGCATCGTCCAGGGGGATGCCCAGCTCCCCGCAGAGGGAGCGGCAGAAGAGGGCGTCGCCGCCTGATTCCGGACGAAGCAGGTGGTCTAGGTGCGCGGCCCGCAGGCGAACGCCCAGGCGGGGGGCGAGAAGCTTTGCGATCACGGCCATGGCCGTGGAGTCCAGGCCGCCAGATACGGCCAGCACGAGCGTGCCGCCTTCCAGGCCCTGCGGGCCCAGTTCCCTGATGAAGGCTTCCGTGCGCAGGCACAGACGCGCCCCCCAGGGAGTCAGGTCACTCAAGCCCGCCGGGATCGGCATGGGATCAGACGAGGCCCCGCTCCAGGAAGTAGCTGGCGTAGAGCTGGTCGAAGCCGGTGACGTGCACTTTGAGCCAGTCCATGAGGTAGTCGAAGAGGTCTTCGGGGAGGTCGGCCTTGCCGCCCAGGTAGTCGAGCTCCACGTGGAGGAGCTTTTCGATGAACGCCTCGTGCTGCGCTGCGTGGGCCGGAAGGCCGGGGAAGCCGTACTTGCGCATCAGGCGCTCTTCGGTGGTGAAATGCTCACGCACGTAGGCGTTGAGCTCCTTGATGACCCCTCCGAGGACGTCCTTGCCGTGGCCCTCGGCCAGGGCCGTTTCCAGCTCCGCGATGAGCGCCACCAGCTGGCGGTGCTGCAGGTCGATTTCCTGGATGTTTACGGAAAGCTCTTCGGACCACTGGACTTTGGCCATGGGGCACTCCTAGACGGCGATGTCGAGATCCCGGATGAGGCTGTCGATCATGTCCACCATGTGTTCGCGCAGGCCGGGGTTGGCGTAGGCGATGCACGAGCAGCGCAGAATCTGGCGCGCCCTGACCAGAAGCTCCAGGCGCACCCAGCCGTCGCCGGTCTCCAGGGGCAGGAAGAACGGCCCGCACGACTCCAGGTGCTCGCGCTGCTCGGGCCCCAGGAACTCCTCCGGGATGGGCACATAGTACATGCCTTTTATGGATCCGGTCCAGCCTTTCTGCGTCAGGCGGTCTTCGATCCGGACGACGTCCTCGTCGCTCAGTTCGTCGATGGTGTAGGCGCGCATCTAATCCTCCGAGCCTGGTTTGCGGTCCTGGTGCGCGTCTGGCGGCACCGTGTCCTGGTCGAGATTGAACATGCGCCGGGCCAGGTCCAGGAATCGCTCGCCGGATTCCTCCTGGGCGCGGCGCTTCAGGAACACCAGCGGATCGTGGTGGAGCTTGCGGGCCACGGCCAGGGCCAGGGTCTCCATGGCCAGCCGCACCTCGTCCGGACAGTCCGGCCCCAGGCGCTTGAGGGTCCTCTTGAGTTCCTTGCGGGCCAGCGCCTCGCCGCGCGAGAGAAGGTCCACGATGGTGGGCTGCAGGTCCAGCGAGTCAAGCCAATGGCCGAATTTGATCGATTCGCTCTTGACGATCTCCCGGGCCTTTTCGGCTTCGGTCTGGCGCTGGGCCTTGTTCTCCTCCACCACTTCCTTGAGGTCGTCGATGTCGTAGAGGTAGATGTTGTCCAGGCTGTTGATGTCCGGGTCGATGTCGCGCGGCACGGCGATGTCGATGAAGAACATGGGCCGGTACTTGCGCTTCTTCAGCACGTCCTTGATGTCGCGCGCCCGGATGATGGGCTCGGTGGAGCCGGTGGAGGTGATGACGATGTCCACCTCGGGCAGCCGGTCGATCAGCTCGGCGAAGGCGTAGGCCTTGCCCTTGAAGCGTTTGGCCAGCTCCTCGGCGCGCGAGAGGGTGCGGTTGACCACGCACAGCGAACGCACGCCCGCGCCCACCAGATGGGTGGCGGCAAGCTCGGCCATCTCGCCTGCGCCTATGAGCATGGCCTTCTTGTCGGCCATGTCCCCGAAGATGCGCTTGGCCAGCTCCACGGCGGCGTAGCTGATGGACACGGCGCTGGTGCCGATGCCGGTCTCGGTGCGCACCCGCTTGGCCACGGAAAATGTCTTGTGCAGCAGGCGGTTGACCACCACCTTGGCCTGGCCCCGGTCCACCGAGGCTTTGTACGCCTGCTTGAGCTGGCCCAGGATCTGCGGCTCGCCCAGCACCATGGAGTCCAGCCCCGAGGCCACCTGGAAGAGGTGCTCCACGGCCTCCAGGCCGCGATGTTCGTAGACGTGGGGAGCCAGGTCCGGCGAATGCCTGCCGCTGGCTCGCGCCCAGCATTCGAGAACCTTTTCCGAAACCCCCGAGCCGCGTGGGGAAACCACCAGTATCTCCACGCGGTTGCAGGTGGAAAGCACCATGACCTCGTCCACGGCGCGCCCCAAGGAGAGAACGCACTCCTCGAAACGCTCCTGGTCGGACAGGGCGAAGCATTCCCGCACCTCGACGCCGGCCGTGCGGTGGTTCAGGCCGAAAAGATGGATGTCGTGCTGCATCAGGCGAAACTATGGTGCGTCTTGACGAAGAAGTTGATCCCGAGCATCGAGGCCAGGCACAGCCCGAAAACCCAGATGGCCAGCCACGCCGTCTTCCTGCCGCGCCAGCCCAGGGCCATGCGCTGGTGGAACAGGTAGGCGAAAAGGAGCCACACGAACACCGCCGCCACTTCCTTGGGATCCCAGGAGAAGAAGTGCTTCCAGGTGATCCCGGCCCAGAGGAATCCGGAGACGAGTCCGATGGTGTAGAGCGGGAACCCCACGGTCACCGCCAGGCGGTTGGCCGCGTCCAGCTTGTCCAGCGACGGCAGCGACGCCCAGACGCCGGTGAGTTTTTCCTTGGATTTGATGCGTTTTTCCAGCTTGAGATAGGCGATGCCGGCCGCGCAGGCCATGGCCATGAGCCCCATGGAGGCGAAGAGCGTGCCGATGTGCAGCCCGAAGAAGAGCCCGGCAAGGGCCGGAGGCAGGGGAAGGCGGGCCGCCGTGACCGCCTGGGAGCCCAAAAGGATCACCAGGGCCAGGGGCGTGGCGATGAGCCCCAGGAACGAGAGCTTGAGCTTCACCCACAGGATGAAGAGAACCAGCAGGAGGCTCCAGGAGAACAGGCTCAGGTAGAACTCGCCGCTGGCAAGGGCCAGCGACGGGGTCTGGGCCAGCATGATCCCCAGGGAAAGCCCGTGCAGGGCGAAGCCCGCGCCCGAGACCACGCCGCCCAGGGCCCGGGGGCGCTCCTTGCGGGTGAGGATGCCGCAGATGTGCCCGCCGCTGCCCACGAGGTACAGGGCGAGCACGAAGTAGAGGATCAGCTCAGCAAAGCCCATCCAGAATCTCCGGGATGCGGGAATGCAGTTCAGTGGGGATGTGCGCGGCCAGAAGCTCGGCCGCCTTGGCCGAATCCTTGCTCTCCAGGGCTTCCAGAAGCCCCGAGTCCAGAAGCCCCCGGAAGATGACGGCGTTCTTGGGCGAACCCAGGCCCAGCTCCAGCACCTGGGGGCGCAGGCGGCTCATGAGCGTAAGCACCGCCCCGTATTCCGAGCCCAGGAAATCGCCCAGGCCCTTGCGGATCTTGCGGGCCAGGGCCGGGGAGCCGCCGCCGGTGGAGATGGCCACGGTGAGGTCCCCCTGGGTGAACAGGGCCGGCACGATGAAGCTGCACTTCTCGGGCTGGTCCACGATGTTGCACAGGATGCCGCGTGACTCGCAGGCTCGGCTGATGCGCCAGTTGAGCTCCTCGTTGGACGTGGAGGCGATCACCAGGAAACGCCCGTCCAGGTCGGAGTCCTCGAAGGAGCGCTGCTCGAAGGTCACGGCGGGCAGGGCCAGGGTTTCCTGGAGGTCGGCGTCGGGGGCGCGGGTGTCCAGGACCAGGACTTCGCTGGCTCCGCAGGCGGCCAGGGTGCCGATCTTGCGGCGGCCCACCTCGCCAGCGCCGACCACGAGGCAGCGCTTGCGGGTAAGGTCCGCGAATAGGGGATAGTATCGCATGGGCGGGCACCATAACAAATCCCGCCCCGCGCGCAAAGCCACTTTCTTTCCCCCCGGCCTTGGGATAATCCAAAAGACCATGAAGCCCGTCCTGGTCATGCAGCTGGCCCGCTTCGGGGACCTGATCCAGACCAAGCGCCTGGTCAGGGGCCTGCAGGCGAAAGGCCTGGGCGTCCACCTGCTGGTGGACGCATCCTTGGCCCGTCTTGCCGCCCTCGTCTATCCCGGGGTCACCGTCCATACGGTGAACTCCCATTCGCAGCCCGACCCCATGGCCCTGAAGTCCACCCTGGCCGCCCTCGCCGAGGTCCGGTTCCACCGGGTCTACAACCTCAATTTCGCGGGCATGAGCCTGGCGGTGAGCGCCCTGTTCGATCCGGACGCGGTGCGCGGCTACCGCCTGGACGCGGGACAGCCCGTGCGCGACCCCTGGGCGGCTATGGCCTTTCGCTGGACCAAGAACCGCAGGCAGGCGGCGGTCAACCTGGCCGACTTCTGGGCCGGATTCTCGCTGCCCATGGCCGACACCGCGGGTGTGAACCCCAACGCCGCGCCCAAGGGCGGCGGGCTCGGCGTGGCCATGGCCGGACGCAGCGCCCGGCGCTCGCTCCCCCCGGAGGTGCTGGCTTCCGTGGTGCAGGCCATGGTGCCGGTCGCGAAGACGCCGAAGATCTACCTTCTGGGCACGGCGGCGGAACGCGCCTGCGCCCGTGAGCTCACGGTGCGCCTTCCGGCCAGGGTGGCCGAGATGGTGGTGGACCTGACCGGCAGGACCGGCTGGGACGAGCTTGCCGACGTGGTGTCCGGCCTGGACCGCGTGCTCACCCCGGACACCGGCATCATGCACCTGGCCGCCCACCTGGGCGTGCCGGTGACGGCCACGTTCCTCTCCTCGGCCTGGTGCCACGAGACCGGCCCCTACGGCGCCGGACACACGGTCTGGCAGGCGGTGCTGCCCTGCACGCCGTGCCTGGAGTCCGCGCCGTGCCCCTGCGGGCAGGCCTGCCTGGAGCCGTTCAAGCGCCGCGAGTTCCTGCGCCTGGTGGCCGAAAAGGCCAAGGGCGATCCCCCGGCCGGGATGATCGGATTCCGCACGGAGCTGGACGCGCTGGGCGTAGTCTGCAAAGCCTTCACGGGAACCGACGCCGGGGCGGCCGAGCGCGCCCGGGTGCGCTCGTTCCTGTGCCGCCACCTGGGCATCGAGGCCGGTCAGACGGCCTCCCCTGCGCCGGACCTGGCCGAACGTCTGGTTGAAGAGCCCGATTTCATGCTGGATAAACCTCAAGGGTTGCGTGAACACCTATGAACCGTCCCCTGCGCGTGCTCGTGGTCCTGCCGCTCTACGGCGGCTCGCTGCCCATAGGCCGGTATTGCGCCCGGGCCCTGGCCGGGCTCGGCCACGTGGCCGAGACTTTCGAGGCCCCGGACTTTTTCGGCGCTTTCTCGGCGCTCAAGAATCTGCGCGTCACCACCGAGCGGTTGGACTACCTGGAGCACGCCTTTTTGCAGGTGGTGGCCCAGGCCATCATGAGCAAGGCCGAGACCTTCCAGCCCGATCTGGTGCTGGCCATGGCCCAGGCCCCCCTGACCCGGCAGGTGCTCAAGCGCCTCAGGCAGGCGGGCATCCCCTCGGTCATGTGGTTCGTGGAGGATTTCAGGCTCTTCACCTACTGGGAGAGCTACGCCGCCCAGTACGACGCCTTCGCCGTGATCCAGAAGGAGCCGCTGCTCTCCAAGCTCGGGGAGGTCGGCCAGAAGAACGGGCTGTATCTGCCGCTTGCAGCCGACCCTGAGTTCCACAAGCCCTTGGAGCTCACCTCGGCGGAAAAGCGCGTCTTCGGCGCGGACGTGGCCTTTTTGGGCGCGGGCTACCCCAACCGGCGGGCCGCCTTCAAGGAACTCATGGGCACTGGCCTTAAGATCTGGGGTTCGGACTGGGAGGGAGACGAGGTGCTGGCGCAGCTGGTGCAGCGCGGCGGCGAGCGCATATCCTCCGAGGACAGCGTGAAGATTTTCAACGCCACCAGCGTGAACCTGAACCTGCATTCGAGCGTTTCGGCCAAGGAGCTGGTGTCCGGCGGCGATTTCGTGAACCCCCGCACCTTCGAGCTGGCCATGTGCGGGGCCTTCCAGTTGGTGGACGAGCGGACGCTTCTGCCGGAGCTGTTCGCCCCGGACGAACTGGCCACGTTCACCTCCATGGAGGGGCTGAAGGACGGCGTGCGGCGCTTCCTTGCCGCTCCGGAGGAGCGCGAGGCGTACGCCCGCAGGGCCAGGGAGCGGGCGCTCAAGGAGCACACCTACCAGGCGCGCATGAAAACCCTGCTCGCCTTTCTGGAAGAGCGCCTGGATGGCTGGCCCGCGCCGCGGGAGGGCCAGGGAGCGCTTGCGGCCCTGCCCGAAGCCTACCGCGAAGAGGCCAGGGGGCTCCTGGCCGGGCTCGGACTCACCGAAGACGCGCCCTTCAAGGATCTGGTCTGGGCGTTACGGGCCAAGGCGGGCAAGCTGACGCCCGTGGAGACGGCGATTCTCTTTCTGGACGAGTGGCAGAAGCAGTACGGCGCCAGGGCGGAATGAAGACGGGGGCGCGAAGCCCCCGTTAAACATTCGTCCGCACTGCGCCGCCGATAGCCCGGCGGCAGCACCTGATCCTCCTACATGCCAAGCGACGCCAGCAAATCGTCCACGCTGGCCTGGCTGGTCCCCACCTGGGGGCCTTTCAGCTCGTTGACCTTCTTGTCCGCCTCGGCTTCGATCTGGTCCAGGTCCATGTCCGGAGCCTCCTCGTGGGCCTTCACCTTGAGCCCCGTGGAGAGGTAGAGGTCCAGCACGATGGCCTCCACGTTCTTGATGGCCCCGATGATGCGCTTGATGCGCTGGCCGGTGAGGTCCTGGAAGGAGAGGGTGGTCATGATGGTCATGAGGTCGGCGTTGAGCGAATCGCTCATCTCGCGCAGGTCGCCCAACTGCTCCTTGGTGACGCCGCCGGACTTCAGGCTGTGCAGGATCTGGTTGGACTTGGACTGCATATCCATGTGCTTTTCCACGATGTCCATGATCTCGCCGGTGGCCTGCTCGGTGGTGGAGAGGATCTTGTCCAGCTGGTCGGCGGCCTCGCTGAAGAGCTGGTCGGCGCGTTTCTTCTCCTTGACGATGCCGGTTCCGGACTCCTCCTGGCGGGCGTTGGAGAGCTCCTTGTAGATGGACTGCAGGCCGTTGCGCATGTCGTCGCTTATGCGCTTGTAGAATTCGCTCTGCAGAAGCGACCGGGTGAGCGAGCGCGAAAGTTCCTTTTCCACGGCCTGGGTGATGGCGGACTTGAGGCTGTCCACCATGTCATCCATGTACTTGTCCATCAGGCCGTCGATCATGGTGTCGGGTCCGGTCATGCGCGCTACTCCCACTTCTTGACGCGAAGCTCGTCCCGCTGCGTTTGGAAAACGAACTGCACGATGGTTTCCAGATCGCGGTCGCGAATCTTCGTGAAATCGATGGCCCAGATCTGGCGTCCGTCCTGGACCTCTTCGCGGATCACCCGGCCGATGGCTCCGGCCATGCGCACGGGCAGCTGGGTCAGGGTGAAGACCATCTCCACCAGCTGGTCAACGGCCAGGGGCGATGCGCTGGAGACCTTCACCCCGGCTCCGGAGATCTCCACCACTTCCATGGGGTAGGGGAAGTCGTCCTGGATGCTGTCCTGGGTGTGGATGCCGATGAGCATGTCCAGCTTGCGGTCTATGTCCTGCAGGGCGTGGACCAAGGCTTCGTTGATGCCCGCGTTTTTGAGCTCCATGACGGTGACCGTGGAGCTGGTGATGGGGGCTTCGCGGAAGAGCTGGAGTTCGCTCTCCGACGCCACGAAGCGCATCCGGCCATGCAGCTTGGTGGGGATGCGCAGGAAGGTGCGTTGCTCCTCTCCCATAAGCGAGCCTCCTGAGGCGGGGGTTAGAGGGCCCCGTTCTCCAACTGCGTTTCCATGGCCTTGACCGGGCAGACCTTCACGCACAGCCCGCAGGCCACGCACTTCTCGGAGTCGAAACAGACCTTCCAGGTCTTGCGGTCGATCTCCAGGGCGCGGGGGCGGCACAGGGCGGTGCACACGCCGCAGTGCATGCACAGCTCTTCGTCCTTGCGGACCTTCTGGGCCACGGGCGTGACCTTGACCCCGTGCTCCTTGAGGTACTCCAGGCCGTCGCGCACGGCGGGCTCCAGGCCGTGGATCTCAAGGATCATCTCGCCCACCTCGCGGGGATTGATCTGGGCCTTGAGGATGTTGAAGCACAGGTCGAACAGCTTGATGATGTTGCACACCACCGGCTTGCCGGATGTCTCCGGGGAGAAGCTCAGGTGGACGATCTTGCGTATCTCGCTCATGGCGTCGAATCCTTACAGAAGGGCCTTGGCGCGGCGCGCCTCGGCGGAATCGGGGAATTTCTTGATCAGGTCCTGGAACATGAGCCGGGCGGCGTCCTTCTTGTTCAGCTTCTGGAAGGCCATGCCCATCTTGAGCATGGATGAGGGAGCCTTGGTGCTCTTGGGGAACTTTTCCACGACCTCGTTGTAGTTGAGCACGGCCTGGGCCATGTCGCCCTTCTGGAAGTAGGCTTCGCCCATCCAGAAGTAGGCGTTGGAGGCCAGGTTGTGCTTGGGATAGTTCTTGGCCACGTCGCGCCACATGGAGGCGGCCTTGTCGTAGTCCTTGGCCTGGAATGCCTGCATGCCCTTGGTGTAGATGGCTTCGGCCGGGTCGGCGTTGTTGGCGGCGGGCACGTCGGTGCGGCCGGGGGCCTGGGGAGCAGGCGCGGCCGGAGCCTGCGGGCCGGAGCCGACTGGCGAACCCGGGGGCAGCGAGGCCTGCTGGGCCTGGGGGTCGATGCCCGAGCCGGGGCCGGGCTGCTGTCCGCCCGCGGGCTGCTGGCCGTCCACTTCGACGCCCAGTTGCGAGCCCATCTGGCGCAGGTTGCCTTCGAGCTTCTGGAGGCGCTTGTTAAGCTCCGGCAGGGTGGCTCCGCCCGAGGCGTCGCCGCCCTCGGTCAGGCTGCGCACCTGCGTGTTCAGGTCTTCAACCTCGACGGCGAGGGCCTGCACCCGGGACTTGAGCCCGTCCACCTCGGCGGCGAGGTTGGCCTGGGCCTGGGCCTGGGGATCGATGGGCTTGCCCTTCACCGGCGCGCTGGACGTTTCGGAACCGGCGCAGCCGGAGAGAAGAAACAGTGCTGCGAATATGGCGAGACGAGTCTTCATTACGGTTTACTACCTCTTTTACGGCCCACGATCAGGTAGATGAGCCCGCCCAGCACCGGCACGAAGACCGCCAGGCACAGCCAGACCATCTTTTCTTGGACCGTGGGAAAGTTGCGATAAAACGCGTGGGCGATGGCCCAGAAGTTGAAAAAAACCGGCAGGGCCAGCACCAGGAAAAACCAGAGGGGATAGCCCCCGATGGTGGTCATGAGAGACATAGTCCGTCCTTGCTATCTCCGCGCGGGCCGTTTGGCAAGGCCGCCGAAGGTTTCGCTTATTTCGGCCGTTTGCGTCCGTAGAAGGATAAAATCATGGCCAGGGACCCCAGCGTGATGGCGATGTCGGCCACGTTGAAGGCCGGCCACACGAAGGAGCCCAGGTAGAACTCCAGGAAGTCCACCACCTGCCCGGTGCGCATCCGGTCGATCAGGTTGCCGAGAGCCCCACCGAGGATGAGGCCCAGAGCGATGATGAAAAGCTTGGCCCCGGGCTCGGCCTTGGAGAGCAGGTTCAAGACGATCACCACGGCCAGGGCCGTGGCCGCGATGAAGAAGTAGGTCTGCCAGGAGGTGTCGGGCCGGTTCAGGAACCCGAACGCCGCCCCCTTGTTCAGGGTGTGGACCAGGTTGAAGAAGCCGGGGATGATCTCCCGGGATGTGTAGAGCACCAGGTGCTTCTGCACCTGGAGTTTGGTGATCTGGTCCAGCAGGGTCACGCCTGCTGCAATGCTTCCGGCCAGGATGTACTGGGGCTTCACGGGCTTTTTCCTCCGGGTTTGTCCGGCTGGCACTCCTTTAAGCGAGCTGGCCGGGAAGTCAATCGTTCCGGGGGGCGAAAGTGTCTTGCAGGCGGGGGATAAGTTGCGTAAACCCTCGCCCGGGGCAAAGTCCCGTTTTGACATTTCGCGCATCTTTCCGGCATTAAGAGACGTTCCGCAACCCTAACCCCGCCCAGTCATGCCCAAACGCACGGACCTCAAGAAGATTCTCATTATCGGCTCCGGCCCCATCGTCATCGGTCAGGCCTGCGAGTTCGACTATTCCGGTTCCCAGGCCGCCAAGGCCCTCAAGGAAGAGGGCTACGAAGTGGTGCTCGTCAATTCCAACCCTGCGACCATCATGACCGATCCGGGGCTGGCCGACCGCACCTATGTCGAGCCCATCGACCCGGACATCGTGGCCAAGATCATCGAGCGCGAGCGCCCGGACGCCCTGCTGCCCACACTGGGCGGCCAGACCGGCCTGAACACGGCCGTGGCCCTGGCCGAATCCGGCGTGCTGGACAAGTTCGGCGTGGAGCTCATCGGCGCGAACCTGGCCGTGATCAAGAAGGCCGAGAGCCGCGAGGAATTCAAGGCGGCCATGAAGAAGATCGGGCTCAACGTGCCCGAGTCCGGCATCTGCCGCACCATCGAGGACGTGCGCCACTGGGGCAAGAAGATTCCCTTCCCCATCATCATCCGTCCGGCCTTCACCATGGGCGGCTCCGGCGGCGGCGTGGCCTACAACATGGAAGACCTGGAGAAGATCGCCGCGCGCGGCCTGGCCCTCTCCATGAAGTCTGAAGTGATGCTCGAGCGTTCGGTGCTGGGCTGGAAGGAGTTCGAGCTGGAGGTGATGCGCGATAAGAACGACAACTGCGTCATCATCTGCTCCATCGAGAACATCGACCCCATGGGCGTGCACACCGGCGACTCCATAACCGTCGCCCCGGCCCAGACCCTCACCGACGACGAATACCAGATCATGCGCGACGCCGCCCTGGCCATCATGCGCGAGATCGGCGTGGAGACCGGCGGGTCCAACGTGCAGTTCGCGGTGAACCCCGAGGACGGCGAGCTTATCATTATCGAAATGAACCCCCGGGTGTCGCGCTCCTCGGCCCTGGCCTCCAAGGCCACGGGCTTTCCCATCGCGAAAATCGCGGCCAAGCTGGCCGTGGGCTACACCCTGGACGAGATTCCCAACGACATCACCCGCGAGACCATGGCCTCCTTCGAGCCCACCATCGACTACACGGTGGTCAAGATCCCGCGCTTCACCTTCGAGAAGTTCCCCGGCGCCGAGGACTACCTCACCACGGCCATGAAGAGCGTGGGCGAGGCCATGAGCATCGGGCGTACCTTCAAGGAAGCCCTGCAGAAGGGCCTGCGCTCGCTCGAGATCGGCATGCCCGGCCTCTCCAAGGAGTACGACAAGTGCTCCTGGGACAAGGAAGCCATCCTGGCCTCGCTCAGAAAGCCCAACTCCCGCAGGCTCTTCGACGTGCGCTCGGCCATCCTGTGCGGCATGTCCCTGGAAGAAATCTTCGACGCCTGCAAGATCGACCCGTGGTTCCTGCGCCAGATCAAAGAAATCGTGGACATGGAAGGCGAGCTGCACGCCTTCGCCCTTGAGGATTCCATCAGCGCGGCCAACCCCAAGCTGGCCCAGGTCATGCTTAAGGCCAAGCAGTACGGTTTCTCCGACCGCCAGCTGGCCTCGCTCTGGAAGAAGTCCGAGCTCGACATCCGTGACATCCGCAAGAAGCTCGAGGTGAAGCCCACCTACTATCTGGTGGACACCTGCGCCGCCGAGTTCGAGGCCTACACCCCCTATTTCTACTCCACCTATGAGACCGGCTCGGAAACCGCGCCTTCGGCCAACCGCAAGGTGGTCATCCTGGGCGGCGGTCCCAACCGCATCGGACAGGGCATCGAGTTCGACTACTGCTGCGTGCACGCTTCCTACGCGCTGCGCGAGATGGGCATCGAGTCCATCATGGTCAACTCCAACCCTGAAACCGTATCCACCGACTATGACACGTCCGACAAGCTGTATTTCGAACCGCTGACGTTCGAGGACGTGCTGAACATCATCGAGCACGAGAAGCCCGAGGGCGTCATCGTGCAGTTCGGCGGCCAGACTCCGCTGAATCTGGCCGTGCCGCTCATGCGTGCGGGCGTGCCCATCATGGGCACCTCGCCCGACGCCATCGACCGCGCCGAAGACCGCGAGCGCTTCCAGGCGCTGCTCAAGAAGCTCGACCTCAAGCAGCCCCCCAACGGCACGGCCAAGTCCTTCGACGATGCGCGCAAGATCGCCCAGGAGATCACCTACCCCGTGGTGGTGCGCCCCTCCTACGTGCTGGGCGGGCGGGCCATGGAAGTGGTCTACGACGAGGAGGGCCTGGCCAGCTACTTCAAGCGGACCGTGGCGGTTTCCCCCGAGCATCCCATCCTCATCGACAAGTTTTTGGAGAACGCCATCGAGGTGGACGTGGACGCCATCTGCGACGGAACCGACACCTACGTGGCGGGAATCATGGAGCACATCGAGGAGGCCGGCATCCATTCGGGCGACTCGGCCTGCGTGCTGCCCCCGCACACCCTTTCCGCCGACATCGTGTCCGAGATCGAGCGCCAGACCGTCGCCCTGGCCCTGGAGCTGGGCGTGGTGGGCCTCATGAACATCCAGTTCGCCCTCAAGGACGGCGTGGTGTTCATCCTGGAGGTCAACCCCCGGGCTTCGCGCACCTCGCCCTTCGTGTCCAAGTCCACGGGTGTGCCCCTGGCCAAGCTGGCCACCAAGGTCATGATGGGCGAGAAGCTTAGGGACCTGGACCCCTGGGGACAGCGCAAGGGCGGCTACATGTCCGTTAAGGAATCCGTCTTCCCCTTCAACCGCTTCCCCGGCGTGGACGTGCTGCTCGGACCCGAGATGCGCTCCACCGGCGAAGTCATGGGCGTGGACGTGAACTTCGGGCTGGCCTTCATGAAGAGCCAGTTGGCCGCGGGGCAGCGGCTGCCCATGTCCGGGACCGTGTTCATCTCCGTCAACGACCGTGACAAGGAGGGCATCCTGCCCGCCGCCCGGATGTTCGAAGAGCTCGGCTTCAGGATCGTGGCCACCGGCGGCACCTGCAAGCACCTGGTCGACAACGGCGTCAAGGCCGAGAAGGTGCTCAAGGTCTACGAAGGACGGCCCAACGCGGCGGACATGGTCATCAACGGCGACATCCAGCTGATGATCAACACCGTCTCCGGCAAGATGACCGTGAAGGATTCCTCGCAGCTCAGGCAGACCACGCTCCTCTACGGCGTGCCCTACACCACCACGGTGGCGGGGGCCAAGGCCATGGCCCTGGCCATCAAGGAACTCAAGGGCTCCGGGCTCGACGTCAAGAGCCTGCAGGAATACTACGCCTAACCCCGCGCGGGCCCGTTGACAGGGCCCGCGTACGCCTTATCTGAAAGCCTTCTTGAAGGAAGGCGGCGAGTACGTATTATGAAAAAAGAGTATTGCGGATTGTTCGGCATCTACGGCCATCCCGAGGCCGCGCGCATGACCTACTTCGGCCTCTACGCCCTGCAGCACCGGGGCCAGGAGTCGGCAGGCATCGTCACCTGGGACGGTGATAAGATCCGCGAGCAGAAGGGCATGGGCCTAGTGGCGGACGTGTTCAGCGAACGCCACCTCGGCAAGGAGCTCAAGGGCACCATCGCCGTGGGCCATATCCGCTACTCCACCACCGGCGCCTCGCTTTTGCGCAACGCCCAGCCGTTCCTGGTGCGCTTCGGCGACTGGCACCTGGCCATCGCCCACAACGGCAACCTGGTGAACACCTACGAGCTGCGCGCGGAACTTGAAGCTTCCGGCTCCATCTTCCAGACTACCATCGACTCCGAGGTCTTCGTCCACCTCATCGCCAAGAACTTGAACGGCGGCACCATCGAGGACGCGGTCATCAAGGCCTGCCAGAAGGTGAAGGGCTCCTATTCGCTCCTCATCCAGGCCAACGACAAGATGATCGCCGTGCGCGACCCCAACGGCATTCGCCCCCTGGCCCTGGGACGCCTGGACGACAACTACGTCATCTCCTCCGAGTCCTGCGCCTTCGACCTCATCGAGGCCGAATACCTGCGCCCCATCGAGCCCGGCGAGATGCTGGTCATCAAGGACAAGTGCCTCAAGTCCTACCGCATCAGCGAGTCCCAGCCCGTCAGGCGCTGCATCTTCGAGCTGGTCTACTTCGCCCGTCCGGACTCCCTGGTGTTCGGCGAGGTGGTCTATTCCCGCCGCAAGCAGATGGGCCAGACCCTGGCCTTGGAAGCGCCGGTGGACGCAGACTTCGTCATGCCCTTTCCCGATTCCGGCGTGTACGCGGCCGTGGGCTACGCCCAGCAGTCCGGCCTGCCCTTCGAGGTGGCCATGATCCGCAACCACTACGTGGGCCGCACCTTCATCCAGCCCTCGCAGAACATGCGCGACTTTTCCGTCCGGGTGAAATTGAACCCCGTGCGCTCCATGATCAAGAACAAGCGCATCATCATCGTGGAAGACTCCATCGTGCGCGGCACCACCATCCGCACGCGCATCAAGAAGCTTCGCGAACTGGGCGCGCGCGAGATCCACATGCGCGTGAGCTGTCCGCCCATCAAGTTCCCCTGCTTCTACGGCATCGACTTTTCCTCCAAGGGCGAGCTCATCGCGGCCAACAACTCCGTGGAGGACATCGCCCGCTACATCGGCCTGGACAGCCTGCACTACCTGTCCATCGACGGCCTGCTCAACTCCGTGGGCGCCAATATGAGCGACCCGCAGTACTGCATGGCCTGCTTCAACGGCGAATACGTCATCCCCCCCTGCGCGGAAGGGACCAAGCTCTGCATGGACGAGTCCAACGCCCTGACCTGGTAGCCGTATGTTCGGAGCACTCAAGGACATGGCCGTGTCGTCGGCCATCACCAGCAAGCTGGCCCCGCTGGTGGACAGCTATTGCCACTCGTTCAAGCTCACCGTGAACTCCTCGGCCAAGGTCATGACCGTGGAGGCGTTGCCCAGGGGCGAGGCCGCCCCCGTGCAGGTGGAGATCGTGGGCTACAGGCTCTTTCAGGAAGAGGGCAGGGCGGTGCTGGCCTTCGAGAGCTTGAAAGTGAGCCGGGAATGGCTGGGGGCGCTGGCCTCGACGTTCCTGCCCGACAACCGCATCAAACTGCCGGAAGATACGCCGTACGACCTGCTGAAGCAGCATATTTAAGAGTAGGAGCCTCCGGCGGCCAAAGGGACCAGTCCCTTTGGAATCCCCTATCGCTTCGCGTCGATCGATGAGAAAATTATTGGGGCCGGAAGCGCGCAAAGCCGCGCTTCCGGCCTGTTTTAATTTATTTCTTCTTCCCGGACTTGAGCTTGGCCTCAAGGTCCGCAATGCGGGCCTTCAGCGCCTCCACGTCCTCGGCCTTGGCCAGGCCGAAGCGTTCCAGCAGCCCGGCCAGCTCCGCTTCCCCGGCATCCTTGAGGGCGTCCACGCCCTGGCCCATGTTGCCAGCGAGCTTGCCGAGAACGGTACGCAGCTGTTCGCGGATTTCCTCGACGGGCTGGTCGTCCACCTTCACCGGAGGGTTCAGGGCGTTCAATATTTCGTCCTTGAGCAAAAGGCCCGCGCCCAGTCCCGTGTAGAATCCCTTTTTCAGCAGATCGCTCATGGCAGTGTCTCCTTGGGACGCAGCCGTTCAGGGCGTCCCGGATGTTTACGTATCGCGGAACATCTTGAAGGTCAGGAATATGCCCAAAAGCCCGGCCAGGGCGAAGCCGCACAGGCCGATGACCGGCATGCCCCACATGTGCGGGCCGAGCCCGGAGTTGAACACGACGGCCGAGCTTACGGCCAGGGCTGCCGTCACCAACGCCCCACCGAGGCGGTTGCCCACCAGCCTGAAGGTGGCGGGCATCTTGCCGAAGTCGTGCTGCTTGAGCTCAACGGTGAGCTGCCCGGCCGCGAGCTTGCGCAGCACCGAATCCATCCGGCGCGGGAACCCGGCCATGACCCTGGCTGCTTCCTCCAGTTCCGCCCACAAGGAACGGTCCGACAGGCCGGGGATCAGGCGGCGTATCGAGAAGGCCTGGGCCAGCCCGGAGAGGTCCGCCGCTGGGCGCAGGCCGGGAGCCAGGGACTTGAGGGCCGATTCCGTGGCCAGCATGGCCCGGGCCACCAGGACGAAGTCGGGCCTGGGCGTGAGGCCGTGCTCGCGGCAGACGTTGGTCACGTCCAGCATGTGCCGGCCGAGCAGGCCTTCGCCGCAGGGCGTGCGAAACTTCTGGATGATGAACATGAGGTCCGATTCAAGGCTCATGACGTCCAGGTCCGGCGGCACCGAGTAGGACATTTCCTCGGCGACGCGGGTCAGCTTGACCGGATCGCCCCCGGCCAGGGCGATGACGCAGTCCGTAAGCGCCGAACGCAGGGCCGGGGCCAGGCGGCCGCACATGCCGAAATCCAGGTAGCAGAGCCTGCTTGCGCCCACGATGCGCAGGTTGCCCAGGTGCGGATCGCCATGAAAGAAGCCCTCATGCATGATCTGGCGCACGGCGGCCTCCATGCCGAGGGCCGCCAGTTCGGCACGCTCGGCATCGGAGCCGGTGAACTGGTCCAGGCGCTCGCCCTCGATGAAGTCCATCACCAGCACGTCCGGGCGCACCAGGTCGGCGTGCACGGCGGGGGCGAAGACGCGCTTGTTGTCCGCGAACATCTCGTTGAAGGCCAGCATGTTCACGGCCTCGTTCATGAAATCAAGCTCCCGGCGGACGTTCTTGCGCAGCTCGCGCACCACGTCCACGGGCTTGAAGGCCCGCACCGAGGGAGCGCGCTCCTCCAGAAGTTCCGCGATGAATTCCAGGATGTCCAGGTCCGCGGCCAACGTGTCCGAGACGCCCGGCAGGCGCACCTTCACGGCCACCAGGCTGCCGTCGGAGGCTAGGCGCGCGCGGTGCACCTGGGAGACCGAGGCCGTGGCCACGGGCACGCGCTCGAAATTGGTGAAGACGTCTTCAAGCGGGCGGGAATAAGCCAGCTCAATGGCTGCCCGGATTGCGGGGTAGGGCGCGGGGGGCAGGTTCTCCTGGAGGGTCTTGAGTTCGTCGCAGAGTTCTCCCGGGATCATGTCCGGGCGCATGGAGAGCAGTTGGCCGATCTTGATGGCCGTGGGGCCGAGTTCCTCGATGATGAGCTTCAGGCGCTTCCAAATGGGGAGGGCGTGAGGCTCGGCGCGTGGCTTGCGCCAGAAGGGGAGACGGCGGAGCCCCAGGCGGTCCAGGAGTTCGTCGAAGCCGTGCTTGGCCAGCACCTGAATGATGATGCGCAGGCGGTTGGCCGTGGCCAGGGGAGTGTAACGGATAAGGTCGGATGCGTTCATGCTACCCTGTTGATAGCGGAGAAGTTACCCGGGAACAAGCCGGGAGGGGACGCGACGCCGCGCTAATCCTCCGTGTCGTGTGTCGCGACCGTGGCCACGTTCCATCTCAGGCGCGTGTACACACTCCGAAGCGGACGCACGCGGCTCAGAACTTTTTTGCGCTTGGCCCGTATTGCTTCCCGCTGCGATTCCAATTGCTGTTCCTCGTTGCCTTTGGGCTTGTATTTGATTTTGACGCCCTGGAACGACAGCATCACTTTTTCGTCCTGGAACTGTCGGTCTATCTTGGTCACCAAATCTGCTTCCGTCTCAAATTTTTTGAGGAAGTTTTCGATCCATACGTAGAGTTCGAACTCCAATCCCATCCTGCCGAAGCGGACCAGGGACGCCTCCGGGGGCGGGTCCTTCAAGACGTTTTCGTTCTTCCTGGCGGCCGCCAACAGAATTTTGATGACCTTTTTCACTTTGGTGCCGGGTACGACGGTAACCGGTATGGTCAGACGCGTCTTGGTGTCCTGGTAGCTCAGGTTGATGATCTCCCCGCGCAGAAACGTGGAGTTGGGAATGATGACCATGGTGTTGTCGGGCGTGCGGATGGTGGTGTTGCGCACGGACACGTCTATGACCTCGCCCAGATTTTTGCCTTGCTGGATGACGTCCCCTTTTTTGATGGCCCCCCCAAACAGGATGATCAGGCCGCTGATGAAGTTGTTGACGATGTCCTTGAGGCCGAAGCCCACGCCGACCGAGAGGCCGCTGGCGATCCAGGTCAGGGATGACAGGGGGACGCCGAGCAGGTGGATGGACAGGAGGATGAACAGGGTCCAGGCGAAATAGGAGACAGTGGCGTTGACCGTATGGGCCATCGCGGGATTGAGCCTTTCCCCTTTGAACCGGGTGTGGACCGAGGCCAGTTTGATCCAGGCCATGGCCAGCCGCAGGGCGAAAAAGAGGATCAAAATCATGCCCAGGGATTCGATGCTGAGCGACATGCTGCCGATGGCCCATTTATGGGCAAGCATATGCTGCAAAAATCCCGGACCGCCGATGAACATGAACACCCACAGGATGAACAGAAAACCCAGGACGGCCGCGACCAGGGGGTAGGCCATGACGGAGACCCCGGGCGCTTTCCGGCTGTCATCCTCGGTCGTGTCGGCCTCGTAGAGCCTTTTTTTTGCCGCATCCATGGCGCGCAGCGTAAGCATGAGCATGAACAGGGCCTGACCCAGGATGAGTGTCTGGGGCCCGAATCCGAACGGCGCGATCATCGCGAACAGGATCAGCAGCGCCGTCAACAGGGAGAGCGAGGTGTTCCGGGCGTCCTTTTCGCCGTGCGTCTTCAATCTGTACAGATACAATGCCGCAAGGAGGGACGAAACGGCTGAATACAACCCCAGCGGCGTGGGGGGGACGCTCATGGCCAGGGCCAATGCCCCGGCGGCGAAAAGCGTCCACAAGGCGAACAGGCGGGATCCCAGGCAAAGCCAGGAGCGCCGGGAATCGTTCCCGGGTGTGTATTCCAGGGCAATCACCAAACCAAGGGTGCACAGCGTCAAGGCTCCCAGGCTGGTGAACTGGTTCAGGGTGAAAAGCCCGATACGAAACGCCATGACCGCTGCCAATCCAAGACTGAATACGAGCCAGCCAGGGTTGCGGGGTGACGGGCGCGTCCTGCCTTCCCCTTGGCCGCGCGAGCGCCGCCAAAGGCCAGGCAAAATCCAATACAGGACAATGAAGCAGGTCAAAGTGAACCCGAGTGCTTCGTCCCAGCGTATCCAGCGGATCAGCATGGTGGCGAATTGCGGGAAATCGTTGGCCCAGGTTCGCATCTCCGACATCGCGGTGTCCCGTCCCGCGGCGGTGAGCAAGGATTCGTACTGCTCGAAATAATACGCGGACAACGCCCTGATGACGTGTTCTCGTTCCCGCTCCTGGGCGGCGGCGACACGGTCGAGAAGTCGCACCGCGCTTGCAAGGCCCGCGTCGGCGTCCTTGAGAACCGCCTCTTCCTCCATCCTGAGGGTCTTGAGGCGCTCCAGCGTGGGCTTGAGTTCCTCAAGTTCGTAAGAGGTGGGATCCTTGGCCGCGATGTCTTCCTGGATGTCCAGGAAGGAGGGATCGTCCCCCCGCGACCGGACCAGCTGCTCCTTGAGTTGGACCAGGGGACGGGCCTTGAGGTTCAGGTCGTCATGAAGGTCCTGGAGCTGGAGGAGGATCGAACGAACGGCCCAGGGGGTATCTCCCGAGACGTTGCGCAGAAGCTGCACCTGATGGAAGCGGCGGCTGCTTTTGGCCAGGTCGGCTTCAAGCGATTGAAGCAGCACGGCCGTCTCCCTGCGTGTGGCGTTCAATTCATCCGAGCGGATGGCGAGACCCTGGGTGATTCTTTTGACCGTGTCGCGCCAGGCGGATTGATCGGCGACGTCCACGGCCGGCGCCGACGATGCGAGATTCAAGACTGCCAGGCCCAAGGCCAAAAACGCCACGACGCACCGGTGTCGGAATGGCCGCCAGAATATATTGGTGCTCAAGGTGCTCTTCTCCAGGGTATGGCTGTGCCTGAGTGTACTGTGTATTTTCCTCTCACAACCCCCTGGTGAAGAGCAAGGCCATGCGGTCTGTTTTTGAACAAACGGCCATTTACAATGTCACGCGCTCGGCCATCTCGAGCACCATCTTGAAGGGGACGCGCTCGAAGAGTCCAAATGCCTCGTGGTCCTTGAGCCGCGACGTGGCCGGAGAGGACAGGCCGCAGAGGAATTTGGCCAGCCGCCTGGACGTGGAAAGCTGCGGCAGTTTCTCGGCCAGTAGGGCGTCCAGCTTGGTGATCGACCGGTCACGCGGCTTGCGCGGGGCAAACGGAGGCGGCACGCACGGGTCCTCGCCCAAGCACGGGCCGCAATGCCCGCACGGCCCACTTTTCTCTCCGAAGTAGTCCAGTAGCCGCATGGTCAGGCAGTGCGGCTCCCCGGCCAGCACCAGCATCTGTCGCACCCGCTCCAGCTCGCGCCCTTCGCGTTCGGCGAAGCGTACCTCAAGCTCCCGCGCCAGGCCCTCCAGGTTCCCCGGCCGCCTTTCCACGCGATAACGCTGGCGCGTGCCGCTGGCCTTGAGATCGATGTCGCCCTTGCCTTCCAGGTATTCCAGGGCGGTCAGGATCCTTTCGCGTGGCTCGCCGATGGATTGGGCGGCCTCTTCCACGTCCAGAGTGTAACTGCCGTTGCGTTTCTTCTTGCAGCGCGCGAGCACCTTTTTCAGGAACGCCCGGCGCGCCTCGTCGAAGGGAGCCAGCATCTCGGAGGAGGGCTTGTTGGGGGTGAGGGTGTAGCTGGTGTAGATGTGCCCCAGCGCCCGCATGTAGCCGTCCAGCTCCAGGTAGGTGAGCAGTGTGCGCACCACCAGTTCCCGGATGTCGTGGCGGTTGGCCAGGGCGGGCGGAGAGAGCAGCAGGGGCTCCTCGCCGCCGAAGAGTTCACCCAGGATGGAGCGCAGGGATTCGATGTCCGGCGTGTCGCCCAGCACGAAGTTTTCCAGCACCAGCGTGTCCTGCAGGCAGACGAACATCTCGCAGATGGAAGGCTTGCCGTCGCGTCCGGCTCGGCCCACCTCCTGGGCGTAGCTCTCCACTCCCTTGGGCAGGTTGTAGTGGTAGATGGCGCGGATGTCGGCCTTGTCCACACCCATGCCGAAGGCGATGGTGGCGGCGATGACCATGGAGTCCGAGGCCATGAAGGCTTCCTGCACGGCGTTGCGGCTTTCGGTGTCCATGCCCGCGTGGTAGGCGCGCGCCGGGGTGCCGTGTTCGGTGAGATACGCGGCCACCTTCTCGGCGGTGCTTTGCAGGGTGACGTACACGATGGCCGAGCCCTTGGGGCGGGAGCGCAGCCGCTCGAGCAAGAGCGCCTTCTTGGAGCCGGGCGTGGCCGGAGTGGCGCGAAGCTCCAGGTTGGGCCGGTAGAACCCGGTGTGGACGATGTCTTCTTCGTTGATGTCGAAGGCGCGGGCGATGTCGGCGGCCGTTTCGCGGTCGGCGGTGGCGGTGAGGGCCAGCACGCGCGGGATGTTCAGTTCCTTGGCCGCCCGGGCGATCTTCAGATACTCCGGCCGGAAGTTATGCCCCCATTGGCTGATGCAGTGGGCTTCGTCCACTGCCAGAAGCGACACTCTAGCGCGCCGGATGGTCTGGAGGAAACGCTCGTTGGCCAGGCGCTCGGGCGAGATGTAGAGGAGCTTCAGCGTCCCATCCCGGAGCCTCCCCAACACCTCGCGGGACTGCTGGGCGTCCAGGCTGGAGTCATAGCGTTCGGCGGCGATGCCCCGCGCCTTGAGGAAGTCGATCTGGTCCTTCATCAGGGCGATGAGGGGCGAGATGACCAGGGTGACGCCGGGCAGGGCAAGGGCGGGCAGCTGGTAGCACAGGCTCTTGCCGCCGCCGGTGGGGAAGATGGCCAGGACGCTTTTGCCGTTTAGAAGGCGGCTGATGGCCTC
This sequence comes from Fundidesulfovibrio terrae, assembly GCF_022808915.1. NCBI lineage: Bacteria > Pseudomonadati > Thermodesulfobacteriota > Desulfovibrionia > Desulfovibrionales > Desulfovibrionaceae > Fundidesulfovibrio > Fundidesulfovibrio terrae. Next base: position 4,387 of record NZ_JAKZFS010000007.1, on the reverse strand, counting down.
GTTCTGGCCCTGGCGCAGGGAATCGAAGCCGAAGGCGTCGCGCAGCAGGCTTTCGATATCGGGTGAAACGGTCGGTTCAGGCATGGGGGCTCGCTGATGAAGTGATTATGGCCGGGGGCCGCTGGGATCCGGCAGAGGGATGATTTCACTGGCCCTCCAAGATGCTTCGCGTGATGCACCGGTCATTCCGGTGCATCACGCGAAGCTAAAGGGTATTCCAAGGGGACTGGTCCCTAAGGCCTAAGGAGGCTCTTACTCTTCTCTCTTTCTTGGCTTTAAATATCTCCCAACGTCTTCCCCATCGCCTTTTCGATCCTCTCGCGCACGGTCTTGGCCCGGTTCTCGCCGCGAGTCAGGCTCTCCAGGCGCGTCGGGTTGTCCTTCCAGGTGTTGCGCCAGATGCCGTAACGCTCCTCGATGGTGACGCGGTTCACGCGGCGGTAGCTCTTGTCGGCCATGTAGACCACCTCGGCCTCGGAGATGGGCTCCTCGGGAGCGGGGGTGCGTCCTCCCAGGCGGGTGTGCACCTCCACCACTGCGGCCACCTGCGCGTATCCCATGGATCGCAGCATCTCGCCGCCTGCGTGGTCGTGGGCGGGCTGGCCCTTGAGGATGTCGTGCAGGATGGCGGCGGCCTCGATGAGGCCCAAATCAAGCGAATGGCCTTGGGCGACCAGTTCGCGCCCCAGGGCCATGGCCAGTTCGGCCACGGCCATGGAGTGGGCTATGCGTTCGGGCGAATCGCCCTGGTGCTTTTCGAGTATCTCGATGGATGTGGTTCTGTCGGGTATATGCATGAATTATCAGGTGTTATGGGTGAAACCGTCTGCCTGTTTCCTCAATCTTCCTACATGATACCCATTCGCGGAGTTTAGACAAGCAGGGCCTTGGCGAAATCCTCTCCGGAGAAGGGGCGCATGTCTTCCATCTTTTCGCCAAGCCCCACGAAGGTGATGGGAATGGCGTGCTCCAGGGCGATGCCCACCACCACGCCGCCCTTGGCGGTGCCGTCGAGCTTGGTGAGCACGATCTCGTCCACGCCCACGGCCTCATGGAAGAGTTTGGTCTGGGACAGGGCGTTCTGGCCGGTGGTGGCGTCCACCACGAGGATGGTGCGGTGCGGCGCTCCGGGGTGCTTCTTGCCGAGCACGCGCTCGATCTTCTTGAGCTCTTCCATGAGGTTGATCTTGGTGTGCAGTCGTCCGGCAGTGTCCAGCAGCATCAGGTCGTAGCCCTCGGCCAGGCAGCGCTCCATGGCCTCGAAGGCCACTGCGGCCGGGTCGGCCCCTTCGCCCTTGGAGAAGAACCCCGCGCCCACGCGCTTGGCCCAGATCTGGAGCTGCTCGATGGCGGCGGCGCGGAAGGTGTCGCCCGCGGCGATGAGCACCTTGCGGCCCTGCATTTGGGCGCGGTACGCCAGCTTGGCGATGGTGGTGGTCTTGCCCACGCCGTTGACGCCGACCATCATCACCACCTCGGGCGGGTTGACCGCCTTGATGGTTTTGGGGGCGCGGAAGATGTAGGCCAGCTCCTCGCGCAGGATGTCCTTGAACCCGGCGGGCTCGCTGACCCCGGCCTTGCGGGCGCGGTTCTTGAGCTGGGAGAGGAGCTTCCCGGCGGGCTCGAAGCCCACGTCGGCCATGATGAGGATTTCCTCCAGTTCGTCCCAGAAGTCGTCGTCCATCTTGGCATGGGAGGTGAGCAGGCCGTCGATGCGGGCCGCGATCTGCTCGCGGGTCTTGGCCAGACCCTCGGAGAGCTTCACGAACAGGCGCGAACGCTCGTCCTCCTCGTCCTCCAGGTCCAGGGCCAGGGCCAGGCGGTATTGCAGCTCGGAGCGGAACTCCTCGACCTCCTCGTAGCCCATGTTGGCCAGCCACTTCTCGAAGGAGGAGACGAACTCCTCGGCTTCGGCGGCTGGGGCCTCCAGGCACTGGAAAAGGAAACTCAGACGCTGCCACAGCTCGGGGCCGGGCTTGTCCACGCCCTGCAGCAGGATGCCGAGCCAGACAGAGAGCTTGGGCTCGGCCTCACGCAGGGTGAGGGTGAGTTCCTTCTGCCAGTTTTCGCTGACGAGATTGGGGGCAGGGCAGGCAGGCGCCTCGGCCCCGGCGGGAGCTTCGGGCGCGGTCTCGGCTGCAGGGGCTGCGACCGGTGCGGCCTCCTGAGCCTCGGCGACGCCTTCGGCCGGAACCTCCGGAGTTTCAGGAGCTTGCGCTTCGGGAGTCTCTTCCGGTTTCTTGCCGCCCAGCCAGGAAGTCAGTTTGGAGAAAAATCCCATGGATGTTCCTTATATGGTATGGAGAACGCCGCCGGAGGCTTCCTAACCTACAGTCGCCCTGGAGACAAGGCTTGCCCCCCGAACGGCCCCTGCGTTATCTGCCTGTGCATGAAACGCACGAAAATCGCATCCCTGCTCTCGGCCGACGGCCCCAAGGAGCAGGTTGTCGTCAAGGGCTGGGTGCGCACGCGCCGCGACGCCAAGGATTTCTCCTTCCTGGAGATCAACGACGGCTCCTGCCTGGCCAACATCCAGGCCGTGGTGGACGCGGGCATCCCCGGATACGAAACCGTCAAGGACATGGGCACGGGAGCCTCCGTCGCCGTGACCGGCGCGCTCATCGCCTCGCCGGGCAAGGGCCAGGCCTGGGAGATCAAGGCCACATCCGTGGAGATGATCGGCGCGGCCGCCCAGGAGACCTTCCCCCTCCAGAAGAAGCGCCACTCCGACGAGTTCCTGCGGGCCATAGCACACCTGCGTCCGCGCACCAACAAGTTCGGGGCCATGTTCCGCATACGCTCCGAGCTGGCCCTGTCCATCCACCGCTATTTCCAGGACCGGGGCTTCTTCTACCTGCATTCGCCCGTCATCACCGGCTCGGACTGCGAGGGAGCAGGGGAGATGCTGCGCGTGACCACCCTGCACCCGGGCCAGCCGCTCGGCGCCGAGGGGGCCAAGGCCGACTTCTTCGGCAAGGAAGCCTTTCTGACGGTGTCCGGCCAGCTCTCGGCCGAGCCCTTCGCCCTGGCCCTGGGCGACGTGTATACCTTCGGCCCCACGTTCAGGGCCGAGCCGTCCGACACGGCGCGCCACGCCGCCGAGTTCTGGATGGTGGAGCCCGAGATGGCCTTCGCTACCCTCACCGACAACATGGACCTGGCCGAGGACCTGCTCAAGCACTGCATCTCGGACGTTATGGATCGTCGCGCGGGCGATCTGGAACTCTTCGCCAAGTGGGTGGACACGTCCCTCATGGGGACGCTCGAGAAGCTGGTGAGCGAGCCCTTCGAGCGCATCCCGTACGGCGAGGCCGTGGAAATCCTGCGCAAGGCCACCAAGAAGTTCGAGTACGAGGCGGCCTTCGGCAAGGACATCCAGACCGAGCACGAGCGCTACCTGGCCGAGGAACACTTCAAGAAGCCGGTCATCGTGTACGACTACCCCAAGGATATCAAAGCCTTCTACATGCGCCAGAACGAGGACGGCAAGACCGTTGGGGCCATGGACGTGCTGGTGCCGCGCATCGGCGAGATCGTGGGCGGCAGCGCCCGTGAGGAACGTCTGGACCGCCTGGAGGCCCGCATCGCCGAAATGGGGCTGGATATGGAATGCTACCAGTGGTACCTGGACACTAGGCGTTTCGGAACGGCCCCTCATGCAGGGTTCGGCTTGGGCTTCGAGCGGCTGGTGATGCTGGCCACCGGGGCGACCAACATCCGTGACGTCATCGCCTTCCCCAGGACGTACAAGCATTTGGAATTCTAACGACGCGCAGGCCGCGGGGTGTGCCGCGATGGGAGGCCGGGTGGTCCCGAATGGGGTCCCCGGCCTCTTTTCGTTTGCGGAGTTGACCGGCGTCTTTTCTGTCGTACGAAGATACTTGGGGCCTCGTCCGCATCGAACGCGGCGAAGCGAGAGGGGATTCCAAAGGGACTGGTCCTTTTGGCGGCCGGAGGCATCCTGCTCCTCACGCTTCCACCGTCCGTCCGGGCATTTTTACTCTTCGCACTTTCGAGGTGTTATGAAGAAGTTGTCGAAAAGTTCGAAAAAGTCGTTGACGTTTTGGCTTCGTGCCCATAAAAGCCTCCTTCTGCCTGACGGGGACAACGTCTTGGGACGGCGGAAGTAGTTGAGATCTTTCACAATCGATCTTGAGTGCAGAGGGAGAGCGCCTGGCGGCGCCGACCGTTCCGGGTGCGAATCTGGGGCGGGAAAAAGGTGAGCGACTTTGAAAAAAAAGGAGTTGACCTGACGGCGGCCGGCGGGTAGTTAGCCCCTCCGCCTGCGACGGAAACCCGAGAGGGTGGTCGGAGCGGGCGCGGAGAAAAGGTTGACGGCAGATAAAAAAGTCGTTGACGCCGCGACCGGGTGGGGGTAGATAGCTCC
>NZ_JAKZFS010000006.1 GCF_022808915.1 Fundidesulfovibrio terrae | reverse complement strand
GGAGCTATCTACCCCCACCCGGTCGCGGCGTCAACGACTTTTTTATCTGCCGTCAACCTTTTCTCCGCGCCCGCTCCGACCACCCTCTCGGGTTTCCGTCGCAGGCGGAGGGGCTAACTACCCGCCGACCGCCGTCAGGTCAACTCCTTTTTTTCAAAGTCGCTCACCTTTTTCCCGCCCCGGACTTTCACCCGGAACGGTCGGCGCCGCCAGGCGCTCTCCCTCTGCACTCAAGATCGATTGTGAAAGATCTCAACTACTTCCGCCGTCCCGAGACGTTGTCCCCGTCAGGCAGAAGGAGGCTTTTATGGGCACGAAGCCAAAACGTCAACGACTTTTTCGAACTTTTCGACAACTTCTTCATAACACCTCGAAAGTGCGACGAGTAATAATGCCCGGACGGACGGTGGAAGCGTGAGGAGCAGGATGCCTCCGGCCGCCAAAGGGACCAGTCCCTTTGGAATCCCCTCTCGCTTCGTCGCCTTCGATGCGGACGCGACCTGGACATCAGCGCGCAAAGCCGCGCATCATCCTGTATTAACTGTTCACTCTATCGCCGCTTGCGGCGATGGCGATCCGCCGATGTAAACACTTGCTTTGAAGCGCGGCATCGGCGGCACCCACGACGGCCGGCCAATCGGCCCCTTCTTCCCACCTGGACCGCCTCCCGACTCCCGCGAGGCAATAAGGTGTCCAGAGGGCGAAGCCCTTTGGCGGGTGGAGGGCAGCGCCCAGCCGGGGTGTTGGGCAGAGCCCCACCGTTCGAAGCGGTGGTCATCGGGTGGGCTGGAGCAATTTGATACGCGCTCATCAAAGAGCGCTTGCCAAGAGAACGGCTTTTTTCTAAGGTCCCCTTCCTTCACGGCGCGGAGAGGTACCGAAGTGGCCGTAACGGGCCCGACTCGAAATCGGGTTGTGGGCTAATAACCTGCACGTGGGTTCGAATCCCACCCTCTCCGCCATCACTCCCCTGCTCATCTGGATTCACAAGCCCTTTTGTTGGCTTTTTCTCATTTGCAAGCGGTGTGTTACGCACCGGCACTCACCGCTGCGGCCTTCTGTTTCCGCATAACGTCCCCCTTCTCATTCAGGCCTCGGAGCTTTACAAATTCTTCGGTCGTGATACACCAGCAGCAGATTTGCATTGTTCATTCAATGTCAAAATCGGACCTCACGTATGAGCAACACGAACCACCGCGTGCAGCATGAAGCGAACACCGCCCATAACTCCGGTTCCGAGCCGGATTTCAAGGCCATATTCGAGTCGGCCCCCGGCCTTTTCCTGGTTCTCGATACCAATCTTCGCATCGTGGCAGTGAGCGAGGCATACGCCAAAGCCACCATGACCCGCCAGGAAGACATCCTCGGCAAGGGCATCTTCGACGTCTTCCCGGACAACCCCGACGACCCGGCTGCGGAAGGTGTGCGGAACCTGAAGGCCTCCCTCAACCACGTTCTCCTCAGCCGCAAGCCAGACTCCATGGCGGTGCAGAAATACGACATCCGAAAGCCCGAGAGTGAGGGCGGCGGTTTCGAGGCACGCTACTGGAGCCCGTACAACTGCCCCGTGCTGCGTGCGGACGGGTCGCTCGCCAACATCATCCACCGCGTCGAGGACATCACCGACTTCATCCGGCTCAAGCAGCAGGGCGTTGAGCAGAACCGCATGACGGAAGAACTGCGAGAGCGCGCGCTCCAGATGGAGGCCGAGATATATTCCCGCGCCAAGGACGTGGCGGCTGCCAACACCCGCATCAAGCAGGCCAATGAGAAGATCACCCAGCTCTACGAGAAAACGCGCGAACTCGACGAACTCAAGTCCCATTTCTTCGCCAACGTCAGCCACGAGTTGCGCACGCCCCTGACCCTGGTTCTTGGCCCGCTGAGCAAAGTGCTGGCCGCCGGCGGTCTCCCAGAGGAAACCGCCCGCACCCTGGCCACCGCCCGCCGCAACGTCAACCTGCTCTACCGGCATGTGACCGACCTGCTCGACGTGGCCAAGCTCGAGGCCGGGCGAATGGACATGCGGTACGGCGAATGCGACCTTGCGCTGCTGGTGCGGCAGATGACGTCGCACTTCGAATCCTTCGCGGAGGAGATGGGCATAGCCCTCACTGTGGTCGCGCCCCGGAGCCTTTCCGCCCAGGTTGATCCCGGCAAATGTCAACGCATCCTCATCAACCTCCTGTCCAACGCGTTCAAGTTCACGCCGCCCGGAGGAACGATCTCCGTTTCCCTTGTCACCTCCGGCCAGTTCGCCGTCATCCGCGTCCAAGACAACGGACCCGGCGTGCCTCCGGACATGCGCGAGGCCGTGTTCGAGCGATTCCGTCAGGTCGAGGGCGACAGCGGACGCCGTTTCGGCGGCACCGGCCTCGGCCTGGCCATAGTCAAGGAATTCGCCGAAATGCATCTCGGCTCGGTCACGGTGGAAGACGGGCCCGACGCAGGGGCACTGTTCACCGTTTCCCTGCCCCTGACGGCGCCGCCCGGCACAGACATCCAGGACACCCCGGCCTTGCTGGACGAGATACTGGCCTTACAGGCGGTGGAGGAGCATCAGGCCCGCCTCGATTCCAGACCGGGCTGGCCGACGGAGTCCGCCTCAGGCCTTCCCCTTCTGTTGGTTGTCGAGGACAATCCGGACATGAACGCCTTCATTCGCGAGGCGTTGGAGCCCGCTTACCGCATAGCCAGCGCCTACGACGGCCGCGAAGGCCTGAACATGGCCCTGGAGCTGAAGCCCGACCTGATCATTTCCGATGTGATGATGCCCAGCTTCAGCGGCGAGTGGATGGTCGAGGAACTGCGCCGCCATCGGGAGCTGGACGACGTCCCGGTGGTCATGCTCAGCGCCAAGGCGGACGAAAGTCTCAGGATGAGGCTTTTGAGAGGCGCGGTTCAGGACTACATAACCAAGCCCTTCTCCTGCGAGGAACTCCTGGCAAGGATCGAGGGTCTCCTGCGGGACCGTAGCCGCCACCAGGCCGTCCTTCGAGAGAACCAGCAACGCTTCCAGGACACCTTCGAGCAGGCGGCCGTGGGTATCGCCCATGTTTCCGGCGAGGGCCGCTGGCTGCTCGTCAACGAGAGATTCCGCGACATCCTCGGATACGGCCCTGGCGAAGCTCTTCCGCCCATCTTCGAAGACATAACCTACCCGGATGACCGCCCTGACGGCTCAACGCTCTTCCGGCTGGTCCTTTCGGGAGCGGAAAGAGCAAGCATGGCGGACATACGGTTGCTGCGAAAGAGCGGCGACCCTGTGTGGACGGGGCTCACAGTCTCCCGGGCACGCGATGCGTCGGATAATCCCGATTACCTCATCTGCGTCGTGCAGGACATCCAGCGGCGCAAGCAAGCCGAAGCCGCAATCAGGCGCTCGCTTAAGGAAAAAGATCTGCTGCTCAAGGAGATACATCACCGGGTCAAGAACAACCTCCAGCTGATCAGCAGCCTCGTGTACCTGCAATCCGAGGCAGCCGCATCACCCGACGAGATGGACAGAGCCGAACGCCTTCAGGGCAGGATCAAATCAATGGCCCTGATACATGAGCAGCTCTACCGGGCCGGCAATTTCTCGGCCATAGACATGGGCGAGTACATCCGCGTGCTGGCTGGGCAGTTCTCCGCCGTTTTCCGGGGAAAATCCGGCCCGGTGCGCATACAGGTCGATGCGGCTCCCTTGCGGCTGGGAATCGACAAGGCCATCCCCTGCGGGCTGATGCTGAACGAACTGATCACCAACGCCTTCAAGCATGCCAACCCCAGCAGCCATGGCTGGGTGCTCGACATCTCGCTCAAGCGCGAGGACGGCATGGCCGTACTCGTGGTGCAGAACGATGGGATGTGCTTTCCGGAAGGATTCGACATCCGCGAGTCGGAAACTCTCGGATTCCAGTTGGTTACGGAGCTGGCTCGCCAGATTGGGGGGACGGTGTCCACTGCATGCACGCCCGGAGCACGGGTAGAGGTGCGCTTCTCCGGCGAAACGGGACAATCGGGCGAACGCAGGCGCGTCACGCCGGAGCCCGACAAGCCGTGACGGCCAGCCGCCTTGGGCGGCTGTGTCCGACGGTCCCGCGCTGGGTATCTTGCGGCGTCAGCCTTCGCCGCGCCAGGAGAAAAAGGCCCGGTCCTCCAGCTTGATGTGCTTCACCAGCCATTTCAGGAGGTACCTGAGCACGTCCAGCGAGGTCCATTCGCTGTCGATGAGGGCTTCTCCCTTGAACAGGGAGGTCTTCTGCATGAAATCAGCGTGCATGCTCCGATGGGCGTCGACGCCGGGCCATCCGGCCTGGAGCATGAGGTTCTCTTCTTCCTCGAAATGCGTGGCCGCATAGGCCACCATGCCTTGGAGGGCGTCCAGGACGCCCTGTCCGAATTCATCCCGGGTGATGCGCTCGTCGAGTTCCACGATCATGGTGAACAACGCGCGGTGCTGCTCGTCGATCTCCGGCACACCCAAGTCGAGAGACGGGTCCCAGCCATCGGGTGCGTTGATCATTTATGAGCCTTCCTGAGTTCCTTGATGAATTTCCCCACGTCCTTGTCGCCTTTGGCCTGTCGGGCCACCACCCAGATGCCCCAGAAAATGGGGATCTTCCGGTTGGCGGCGTCTTCGTAGAAGGTGTCCAGGCCGGTTGCTATCTGGGCGGTGGAAAGGTTGTCCAGATACTTGTCCGTTTGGCTCATGATGCTTTCGATCACGTCGGTGCACAGCGAATAGTTCTCGCGCACGACGATGTGGATGAGGCTTTCGGACAGGGCCATGCCGTCGAAAAAGCCCAGGATGATGTCGAGCTTCTCCGTCTCGGGGATGGTGCGCCAGTAATTCCCGTCGCGCTTGTCCTGAGCATGGACCTGGCCTGCGAGAACGGTCACGACCAGCACGGCCGCCATGAAAAGACGTAGATAAGCCGCCATGCCGGAACATGTCGGAGGCTTAGGGGATATGAGTAAAGCCATTGGTCGCCACCGGTGAAAAAGTCTTCTTCTCGACATCCTATAAAAAAAGGCCGTGGTCACGTCCAGGACCACGGCCTTTTTTTCAGGTATTCCTACCAATTATTTTTTCAGCCAGCTCATCATACCGCGCAGCTTGCCGCCGACTTCCTCGATCTGGTGGTCAGCGTTGACGCGACGCAGGGCCAGGAAGTGGGCGCGGCCGCCGGCGCGGTTCTCGGTGATGAAATCCCTGGCGAACTCGCCCTGCTGGATCTCCTTGAGAATCTTGGCCATCTCCTTGCGGGTCTCATCGGTGATGATGCGGGGCCCGCGGGTGTAATCGCCGTACTCGGCGGTATCGGAGATGGAGTAGCGCATCTTGGCCAAGCCGCCCTCGTAGATCAGGTCCACGATGAGCTTGAGCTCGTGCAGGCACTCGAAGTAGGCGATCTCAGGCTGGTATCCGGCGTTGACCAGGGTCTCGAAGCCGGCCTTGATCAGCTCGGACACGCCGCCGCACAGCACGACCTGCTCGCCGAAGAGGTCGGTTTCGGTCTCTTCCTTAAAGGTGGTCTGCAGCACGCCGGAACGGGTGCCGCCGACGCCCTTGGCGTAGGCCAGGGCGATCTGGAGGGCCTTGCCGGAGGCGTCCTGGTGGACGGCCACGATGCAGGGCACGCCGGAGCCTTCGGTGTAGACGCGGCGCACCATGTGGCCGGGGCCCTTGGGGGCGACCATGATCACGTCCACGCCTTCGGGAGCGACGATCTGGTTGAAATGGATGTTGAAGCCGTGGCCGAAGGCCAGGACATTGCCGGGCTTCAGATTGGGCTTGATGCACTCGTTGTAGAGATCGGCCTGGTACTGGTCCTGCACCAGGATCATGATGACGTCGGCGGCGGCGGAAGCCTTGGCGGCGTCCATGGGCTCGAAGCCGTGCTCCTTGGCCAGCTTCCAGTTGGGGCCGCCTTCGCGCTGGCCGATGACCACCTTCACGCCGGAGTCGCGCAGGTTCTGGGCATGGGCGTGTCCCTGGGAACCATAGCCGATGATGGCAACGGTCTTGTCTTTCAGAAGGGAGAGGTCGGCGTCGGCATCATAGAAAACTTTCATTGAGGGGGCTCCTTATGTGCCTCACTGGGAGGTGGTAGCTGTAATCGTGGGACGATGAGATTAGACAAAATCCGTCAATATGGCAAGTAAACGGGAGCCCGCCTCAGGCGGGCTCCCGTTCACGGCATTGATTCACGCGCGGGTATCCCCGATAGGGATCCCAAAGGGCGCGCCAATTTCGCAGGAGAGCGAAATTGGGCGCTGCTTGCAGCGCCCGTAGGGCGAGGGCCAGGATGGCCCGAGTCAAGTCTTTGGCCGCCGGAGGCTTTCCCCCAGCATCCCCCCCGCCCTACTGCATGCTTCTCCTCATGGCCACCGCTCCGGTACGGGCGGTCTCCTTGATGCCGAAGCGCTGCATGAGGTTGATGAGCGCGGTGAGCTTGTCCTGGGTGCCGGTCACTTCGATGGTGAGTTCGTCGAAGCCCACGTCCACCACCTTGCAGCGGAACACGTCCACGATGCGCAGGATCTCAGCCCGCTTGCCCTCCTCGGCCGCGACCTTGAGGAGCATCATTTCGCGCTCGACGTTCTTCACCTCGGTCAGGTCCACCACCTTGATCACCGTGACCAGCTTGCGTAGCTGTTTGATGATCTGCTCGATGATCTGCTCATCGCCGATGGTGGTGATGGTCATGATGGACACCCCGTCTTCCAGGGTGGGGGCCACGTTGAGGGTTTCGATGTTGAATCCCCTGCCGGAGAAGAGCCCGGAAACGCGCGAGAGGACGCCCGGTTCGTTTTCCACGAGAACGGAGAGAATGTGGCGCACGGCGTCCTCCTTAGACCAGGATCATTTCGGTGATGGATTTGCCGGCGGGGACCATGGGGTACACGTTCTCTTCCGGGTCCACGACCACTTCCACGATGCAGGCTTTGGGGGTGGCGAAAGCCTTCTTCAGCGTGGCGTCCAGGTCCTTGGCTTCCGTGACCCTGAAGCCGGCCGCGCCGTAGGCTTCGGCCAGCTTGACGAAGTCCGGGGCCACGTCCAGGCAGGTGCTGCAATAGTTCTTGTCGTAGAAGAGCTCCTGCCACTGGCGGACCATGCCCAGGTAGCCGTTGTTCAGGATGACGATCTTCACGGGCAGGTTGTAGCACACTGCGGTGGCCAACTCCTGGATGCACATCTGGATGGAGCCGTCGCCCGCCACGTCGATGACCAGCTTTTCCGGGAAGGCCGCCTGCGCGCCGATGGCGGCGGGGAAGCCGAAGCCCATGGTGCCGAGCCCACCGGAGGTCAGGAGCGTGCGGGGCTTCTTGTAGTTGAAGAACTGGGCGGCCCACATCTGGTTCTGGCCCACCTCGGTGGAGATGATGCAGTCGCCCTTGGTGATCTTGTAGATGGCCTCCACCACGGACTGGGGCTTGATGGGGCCTCCCTTGGCGGCGGGCTTGTACTTGAGGGGATGCTTGGTCTTCCACTCGGTGATCTGGGCCAGCCACTTGTCCTTGGGGACGCAGGCGTCCTTCTGCTGGGCCACGTCGGCCATCTCCCGGTTCAGAGCCTCCATGAAGAGGCGGCAGTCGGCCACGATGGGCACGTCCACGCGCACGTTCTTCTGGATGGAGGTGGGATCGATGTCGATGTGGACCATAGTGGCCTTGCTGGCGAATTCGGAAAGCTTGCCGGTGACGCGGTCGTCGAAGCGCGCTCCCACGGCCAGAATGAGGTCCGCATTGGAAATGGAGTGGTTGGCGGCGAAGGTGCCGTGCATGCCGAGCATGCCCAGCCACAGGGGGTCGTCGCCGGGGAAGCAGCCCAGGCCCATGAGGGTGGCCGTCACGGGAATGTTGTAGGTCTGTGCCAGCTTGGTCAGGTCCTTGGAGGCGCTGGAGCTTATCACGCCGCCGCCCGCGTAGATGACCGGATGCTTGGCCTTGCACAGAAGCTCGGCCACCTTGCGCACCTGCTTGACGTTGGGGTCGTAGTGCGGGTTGTAGCCGCGCAGGGCCACCTTCTTGGGGTAGTTGAACACACAGCGCTGCTGCTGCACGTCCTTGGGCAGGTCCACGAGCACAGGGCCGGGCCGTCCGGACTGGGCCAGGAAGAAGGCTTCCTTGATGGTCTTGGCGAGCTTGGTGATGTCCTTCACCAGGTAATTATGCTTGGTGCAGGGACGGGTGATGCCAACGATGTCCACTTCCTGGAAAGCGTCGTTGCCGATGAGCGGCGTCGGGACCTGCCCGGTGATGATCACCACGGGGATGGAGTCCATGTAGGCGGTGGCGATGCCGGTCACGGTATTGGTGGCGCCGGGGCCCGACGTTACCAGGCATACCCCTACCTTGCCCGTGGCGCGCGCGTAGCCGTCGGCCATGTGGATGGCGCCTTGCTCGTGGCGTACCAGAACGTGCTTGAGGTTGGGATAATTGGGAATCTGGTGATAGATGTCTATCACCGCGCCTCCTGGGAAGCCAAAGATAACGTCAACTCCCTCGCGTCCCAGGGACTCGAGGAGAATTTGGGCCCCGGTCAGTTCCATGATCTAGTTCGCCTCCGCCTTGCGGTAGTTTTGCAGAATGCCTTGCATGCGCGTCTTGCCGGCCAGCTTCTTCTTCTTGAGCTCCTTGACCTCAAGATCCTCGGTAGGATTCAGATAAGGCTTGCTCTCAAGTTTATCGATCAATTTGCCGAAGGCCACGTGCTCATCATAGAGCGCCCTGAGTTCCACGTCCGAATCAACGAGCTTGTTGATGAGCTCCAGATCGCGACTGTCCATGGCCGTTGCCTCCTGTTGAGGTTGGTACCCTATCTTGTGGCCTCATCCAGTACGCGCCAGTCGGGCTCGTAACCCGCCTGAACGCGGATCGTCTTGCGTCTGCTCGTCTGCCCGGCCGAAAGCGTCATGGCGCTCCGCGGCAGCCCCAGGAGCTTGGCCAGAAACGCCACCAGGGCCTCGTTGGCCTTGTTCTCCAGGGCCTGGGCCTTGAGCTTCACCTTGAGCCTGCCGTCGGCCACCCCGGCGGTCGCGTCGCGCTTGGCCCCGGGCTGCACCCAGACCAGCAGGCGAAGCGATCCGTCCTTGGCGGCCTCCGCATAGGGCGGCAGGCCCACGGGCTATTCCCGCCCCTCAGACCCGTCGGCGAAGATGAAATCCCCGCCGGGGCCACCGGCCGCCTGAGTCCCGGAGGACTCGAGCAGCCTGAAATGATCTTCCAGAATTTTGCGCAGCTCCTGTTCGAAGGCTTCCCGCTGGGAGCGCAGGTCTGCGATCTCCTCGAAAATACGCGCCTTGACCAGGTTGGCATCGGCCACGATGCGTCCTCCCTCTATCCTGGCGTCATCCAGGATACGCGAGGCTTCGCGGCGCGCGTTCTCATGGATTTCCACCACGATCTTGCGCCCGGCGGCCAGGGTTCCACGGATATCGGCGGGGGGTTGCGAGAGGGCCGGTTCAGGGGCGCGGCCGGGCTGGGAGCGCTCAAGCTCGTCGAGCCGTTCGAGGAGCCTGCGGTTCTCGTCGGCTGCCTCGCCCAGAGCCTCGGCGGCGTCGTGCATGACCAGGTCTACCTCATCAGGACAGTACCCGCGCATGCAGCGGTTGAATTTCTTTCCCAGAAGGTCGATCTTGGAGATCGTCACGGCCTCTATCCCGGTTAACGCATCATGAACGCCAATTGGATCAACGACTCGACGATGAACACCTGGCCGATGAACTGCAAGGCCAGAATGACCACGATGGGGGACAGGTCCATGCCGCCTACCATCACGAACGGCATCAAGCGGCGTACCCGGTAGAGCACGGGCTCGGTGACCGAGTACAGGAAGCGGATGACCGGATGATAGGGATCGGGCCGCACCCAGGAGACGACGGCCGCTATGATGATGATCCACTTGTAGGCGCCGAAGACGAAATCCAGAATCAACGCGATAGTCTTGAGGAGTGGTCCCACAAAAGGCATGTTTTTCCTCGTAGTTACGTTCTACACCGAATATTCCACGGTGAGTTCAGACTCTCACACGCCCCCGCGCAAATCAAGGGCTTTTCTCCCGGACGAAGCTACCTGTCGGACAGGAACTCCTTGCGCAGGCTCTCGAAGCTCGAAATGTGCGCCCTGGCCGCGAGCCTGGGGTTCTTGTAGGCCCAGAAGGCCACCCCGGCGGCGCGCGCGGTCTGTTCGTCCACCCCGGAGTCTCCGATGTAGGCCACCTCGTGGCGGGTCAGGTTCCAATCCTTGAGGATGCGGTGCACCCCCTCGGGGTTGGGCTTGGGATGGCTGACCTTGGCCGCCGTGACCACCGGCGAGAAGAAATGCGTCAGGTCGAAGGTCTCCAGGAGCATCTCCATGGAATCGGTGCGGTTGGTGTTCACCGCCAGCAGGAGGCCCAGCGTTCTGAGATCTTTGAGCAGGTCCACCAGCCCCTCCTCCAGGAAGGTGAAGGGCATGATCTCCTCGACGTAGTCGATCTCGCGGCGCGCCGCCTCGGCCTCGGCCAGGCGCTCCACCGGAATGATGTGGGCGATGGAGGGGATCACGGCGTGGGCGTGGACGAAGTCTTCCTCGTCGGGGGTCATGGGAAGCAGGCCCAGCTTGCGCCGGATGGTGTTGTAATACATCCGGTTGGCGTCCTTGGAGTCCACCAGGACACCGTCGCAGTCGAATATCACGCCCTTGACGCCCTCCAGGAAGCTGCCCGGGGCGACGTGGTAAATCTTAGGCATGGCTAGTCTCCGGCCGCAGCCACGACCAGGCGTGGCAGGTCGAGCCAGGGTTTGGATGGATCGGGCCTCTTGGACAGGCACAACAGATGCCCCGGGGCCACGGCTTCGCGCCAACTTCCCGTAAGTCCGAAACGGGCCAGGGTCGCGTCCGAGGCGGCGGCAAACGTTACCCCGTACTCCTCCCAGTCGGCGATCACGGCTGGGTCAGCGCAGAAAAGTCCTGCTTTCTCGGGCAGGAAGGCCAACACCGAGGCCAGCAGCAACGGCACGGGCACCCTGGGGCCGCCGGGAACCAGGTCCGGCTTGGCCCCGGTCAGGGCCGCGGCTTCACCCTCAAGGGTGTCGTCCTCCTCCAGGCCCAGGCTCTGCTCGAACACGGCCCACTGCCCGTCCAGCTTTTCCTCGAGACCGGCCAGCTCGAGCGACACGCCCTCCAGCGCCCAGGCCAGGCACAGCTCTGTCTGGGCCTTGGACAGCGCCTTGCGGGCGTCCTCCCCCGCTTTGGTTCCGGACTGCTCCGCCCGGATCTCGTCGCGCATGGCGAAACTGGTGCCGGAGTGGAAATCCTCGTAGATGCCCGAGGCAAAGGCGGAGATGTCACCCAGCCTCTTGGACTCGCGGGCCAGTTGGGCGAACTGGGCCAGCATGGCGGAGGCCACGGCCTCGCCCATGGGCAGATTGCCCGGCCTGAAAAATACCCCGGCCTCGCCCTGGACCGGCAGCCCCGGATTCAGGAAACGCACGCCCTGAGGCGTGCCGGAAGTGGTTTCGGGATGCAGGGCGGGGACATTGACCAGAAAATCGTCGGAAGTAAGGCTCATGTGTCGTGCCGTCACCGGGGTTTGTGGGTGTAATTGGAACAGCATCCGCCGCATTGCGGCAAAAGCGGCACGCAGATGTCCTCCAGGCAGTGAACGCAGCCTGGAAACACATTCATATCACCGGGTTCGTGCCCCTGACAACCCGTATCCTCCCGGTACAGTTCCCGGAACCGCTTCTCCCAGATGTCCGTAGCCTTGAGTTCGTCCAGTCCGAAGGCGTCCGCCTGGTTCAGGAAGGAGTCATAGAGCTCCTGCAGCTTCGTGATGACCCGGCAGCGGTACTCTCCGTGATACCCCGGATTGAGGTGCTCCTCGTACAGGCAGCGTCCCTGGATGAAATGCCGGCAGCCGGTGGCCGGCAACCTGAGGATCTGGCTCATGCCGCCTGCCCGCCTTGACCGGCCATCCGGCGCATTGTAGCCTCGAAACAATACATCCACCGGAGGCAGACCATGTTCGGACTGGGTTTCTGGGAGCTCACGCTCATACTCGCCATCATTCTGCTCCTCTTCGGCGGCAGCAAGCTCCCCGGACTCGGCCGGGGCCTGGGTAAGGCCATCAAGGATTTCAGGGGTTCGCTTTCCGAATCCGGAGAAGACGCCTCGCGCAAGGATGAAAACAAGAAGGACAAATCCTAGATTCGCGTTTCCAGACGGTTTGAACAACCAAGCCGGAGAAACCTCCGGCGGCCAAGGGGACTTCGTCCCCTTGCAACCCCATCTCTTTTACGCCTCGGGACGGGCTTCGCGGCCTCCAATCAACCCGGAGCGTCTGCGTTGGTGAACAGGGCCAGCCCCTTGACCACGTAATGCCCCCCCGAGGCAAGCGTCAGTCCGGCCGTGGCCCAGGCCAGCGCGTCCAAGGCCAGTCCGCCGGCCCCGCCGGACATGCCGCTGATGAAGGCAGCCAGGACCATGGCCATCTGGAAGAGCGTGGTAGCCTTGCTCACAAGGCTCGGCCGTATGCTCGCGCGCATGTCGCGCCCCCAGAAGGTCAAAAGCGCCACTCCCCCCAGGATGATCACGTCACGGCTCACCACCGCCACCGCCAGCCAGTTGGATATCCACCCCTCGTGGCCCAGGCAGACGAAAGCCGTGTCCAGGAGGATCTTGTCCGCCAACGGGTCCAGTACCGCCCCCAGCGGCGAACGCTGGTTGAGCACGCGGGCCAGGAAGCCGTCAAGGGCGTCCGTGATCCCGGCCAGAAAGAAAATGGAGAGCGCGGCCAGATAGCCGCCGTCCAGAAAAAGCGTCACGAAGAGCGGCGTGGCCAGGATGCGCGCCACGGTGAGAACATTGGGTATGGTCCAGTTGCTTGAGCCTGACACCATAGGACTTTGAAAACCTCATCCCAGGCTTCGAGTCAAGGCTTTCCCCAGCGATCGCGCCAGCACATCCAGGAATTCCCCGCTCGCCAGCGCCGCCTCCTCTCCCGGATTGGAGAGGAACCCCGACTCGATGAGCACCGCCGGACGCCCCGCGTTCTGGAGCACCTTGAGCGGCGCGCCGCACAGCCGGACGCCATTCAGCGGCTTCACGGACTCGAACCCGGAAGCGATGCGTTCCGCCGCGTCCCGTGACAACGAGGCCAGCCGCCTGGCCTGCCAGGAGGCCACCAGTTCCATCTGGGACATGCCCGCAGGCGTAAGCGGAGCCTGGACGCGCTCGAAACGGGTCACGCCGTTCTCGAACTCCGCCACGGCCGCCGCCTGGGCGTCGGACGGCTCGGGAGCGTAGGTGTACAGCTCCACGCCGCCCCGCCCGGGCACGGCCCCAGAGCAGTGCAGCGACACGAACAGGTCCGCCCCGAAAAGCGCCGCCATGGCCGACCGGGTCCACAGGGGAGCCGAGAAGTCCGCCTCGCGCGTGAGGACAGCCTTGGCGCCTCCCCCGCTCTCCTCCTCCACGACGGCGGCCACGCGCCGGGCCAGGTCCAGGGCCACGGCCTTTTCGGCCAGCCCGGATGCACCGGTCACGCCCTTATCCGCTCCGCCGTGCCCGGGATCGATCAGAATCAGGCGCTTTCCCGGAACCTTGCCGGTTTTGGCGAAAGCGTCCATCTCGGCCTTGGCGTCCTCCTCCATCTGGGAGGCGCGTTTGTGCTTCGAGGGACGCGGCTCGTCCCCTGAAACAGGAGGGGGCGGGAGCGGGCGTTGCGACAGGACGTCCAGCATCATGCGGGCGTAGCCGTCGCCCGGATCGATGCGCAGGGCCATGCGGAAGCTCTCCGCCGCTTGATGGAATTGCCCGGCTGCGTACGCGGCCCGCCCCATGAGGTTGAACACCCACGGATTGGACGGGTCGAGCTTGGCCGCCTCCTTGAGCGTGGACAATGCCTCGGCGGGCTTGCCCGAGAGAAGCAGCTCGTGGCCCTTGGAGGCCAGTTCCTGCCCCTTGTCCTGGGCCGCGAAGACAGGACGGGCGGCCAGGCCCAGGCAGGCGGAGGAAAGAAGGGTCAGGGCGGTGCGGCGGTTCATTGAGGCATCTTTATCATGGCATGCGGCATGGTGTCAGGGGAAGAAGCCTCCGGCGGCCAAAGGGACCAGTCCCTTTGGAATCCCCTACAGCTTCGCGGGGAACGGACTGGCCGGATGGCTTGGCGCGAACGGGACAAGTCATTCAGCCAGCCATTTCCGGGCCAAGGCGACCAACGCCCCGGCCTGGCCCGGGCCGAACCAATGCACGTCCGGCTCCTTCTTGAACCAGGTCATCTGGCGCTTGGCGTAGGCCTTGGTATTGGAAAGCCACAATGCGCACGCCTCGTCCAGGGAAATTTCGCCGCGAAGGTGCGCGGCCAGTTCCGCGCAGCCGATGCCGGAGAGCCCGGGCGCGCTCGCATCCGGGCAGGCACGCATGGCCTGGCGGATCTCGTCCAGGGCCCCGGCGGCCAGCATGGCCTCGATGCGCAGGGCCAGGCGGCGGTCCAGGACCTGCTTGTCCATGCGGATGCCCATCTTGAGGCAGGGCACGTCCAGGACCTTGGCCGTGGCGGCGTGCCATTGGGTGAAGCTCCGGCCGGTGGCGGCGTGGACCTCCAGGGCGCGGGTGACGCGCTGGCGGTCGTTGGGATGCACCTTGGCCGCGTAGTCGGGGTCCACCTGGCGCAGGGCGTCGTGCATGGCTAACCCGCCAAGCTCGTCCCAATCGGCGAAGACCTTGGCCCGAACGGATTCGGGAACATCGGGGATGGGAGCCAGCCCGTCCAGGAGCGCGCGCAGGTACAGCCCCGTCCCCCCCACCAGGATGGGGGTCATGCCCTTGGCCATGATGTCCTGGACCACGGGCGCAGCCATCTCCGCGAAAGCACCGGCCGAGACGGTTTCCGAGCATTCCAGGAAACCATAGAGCAGGTGCGGAAAGCGGGCCTGTTCCTCGGGCGAGGGCTGGGCCGTGGTGACGGGAATCGCCCTGTAGACCTGGCGGGAGTCGAAATTGACCACCACGCCCCGGAACTCCTCGGCCAGGGCCAGCGACGCCTCGGTCTTGCCCGCCCCGGTTGGACCCAGCACGCACAGGGCCTTGCGGCTCATTTATTTCTGCCGTTGGGGGGGCCGAAGCGTTCCTGGAGGCGGCGCATGACCTGCACGGGCACGAGCCCTTCGTAGTCACCGCCCGCCTTGGCCACTTCCTTGACGATGGTGGAGCTGATGTAGAGCCACTTGAAGTCGGTCATGAGGAAGACGCTTTCGATGTCCTTGTTCATGCGGCGGTTCATGAGGGCCATCTGGAATTCGTGATCGAAATCCGAGACGGCGCGCATGCCGCGCAGGATGACGCTGGCTCCACGCTCGGCCACGTAGTCCACCAGCAGGCCGTGGAAGGGCTCGACGCTTATGCGCGGCTCGTTGACAAAGACCTCGCGGATCATGTCCACGCGTTCCTCCAGGCTGAACAGGGGCTGCTTGGGCGTCTGCTCGGCCACGGCCACGACGATATGATCGAAGACCTTGAGCGCGCGGCGCACGAGGCTGCGGTGGCCCATGGTCAGGGGATCGAAGGTTCCTGGGTAGACGGCTGTCCGGGGTTGCGGTGTGTCCATATGAGTATCCTGGTTTGTCCGTAGAGTCGGTCCGTCTCCAGTTCGAGGGAGTCGGGCCAGGTGTCGATGACAAGGTCTTTTTCCACTTCGGCCACGAGGAACGCCTCCTCGCCCAGCCAGCGGTTCTTGGCGAGCAGTTCCAGCACCGGCAGGAACAGGTCCCGTCCGTAGGGCGGATCCACGAAAACGAGGCCGAAGGGCTCACGGGGAGCCTTGGCCAGAAGCTTCAGGGCGTCCGAGGGAGCGGCCGCGTAGGCTCTGGGCGAAAGGCTCAGCAGGCGCGCGTTGTCGGCGATGCGCCGGGCCAGTGTCTTGTTGGCCTCCACGAACTGGGCGAAGGCCGCGCCGCGGCTCAAGCACTCGAAGCCGAGGCTTCCGGTGCCCGCGAACACGTCGAGCACCCGCAGGCCGGGAAGATCGAGCCCGCGCGCGGCGAGCATGTTGAAGAGCGCCTCGCGCACCTTGGCCATGGCCGGGCGGCAGCCGTCGCCCGAAAGCGTGGGCAGGTCGCGCCCCTTGTAAATTCCTCCGAGTATGCGCATGGCCTAGTCCAAAAGATCGAACCGGGCGAACTGCATCACCAGCCCCGCCCTGCCCTGGGTGGCGGAACGCAGCTCGGTGGAGAAGCCGAAGAGCTTGCGCAAGGGCGTGAGCGCTTGCACAACCTTCTGCCCGGCCCGGTCGAAAAGGTTTTCGATCTTGGCCCCTTTTGAGCCCAGAAGCCCTATCACGTCGCCCACGAAGTCGTCCGGCACGGAGATTTCCAGGTTCATGATGGGTTCGAGCAGGGCCGGAGCGGCGTTCTGGAGAGCTGCCTTGAGGGCCTGGGCCGCGGCCATGCGGTAGCCCACGGCCGAGGACTGGCCTTCCAGCCTGCCCAGTTCCTCCACTCGCACGGACACGTCCTGCACGGGAAATCCCTGCAGCGCCCCCGAGAGCAGCCCGTCCTCCAGGCCTTCGGCCACGGCGTCCAGCCAGGGCTTGGGCCAGACCTTGGGGTCCAGGGGCACGTGCACCTCGCGCCCGTGCTCGCGGGGCATGGGCACAACGGACAGGGACACCTTTCCGTAGTGCATCTGCCCGCCCAGCTCCCGGTGGAACTCGGCCTCGCCGCGCGCCTCGCGGGTGATGGTCTCCTGGCAGACAACCTGGGGCTTTCCCGCCCGCGGGGCCAGGCCGCTTTCACGCCGGATGCGCTCGAGCACAACTTCGAGGTGCAGCTCGCCCATTCCGGAGAGGATCAGCTGGCCCGTATCGTCGTCATGGAGGCAGGTGAGCGTGGGGTCCTCCAGGAGCAAGCGGGACATGGCTTCCTTGAGCTTGTCCAGCTCTTCGGTGTTGCGCGGCTCCAGGGCCATGGACAGCACCGGCTTGTAGAGCGAAATGCTCTCCAGAAGCACCGGATGGTCCTTCCGGCAGAGGGTGTCCCCGGTGCGCGGCAGCTTCATGCCGGCCAGGGCCACGATCTCGCCCGGCCCGGCCTTTTGCAGGGGCTCCTTCTGGTCGGCGTGCAGATGGAAGATGCGCCCCAGGCGTTCGGTCTTGGCCTGGGTGGAGTTGTAGGCGTCCTCACCTTCGGCGAGCACCCCGGAGTAGACCCGCACCAGGGCCAGCTTGCGTCCGGCCTCGATGAGCACCTTGAAGACCAGGGCTGCCAGGGGGGCCTTGGGGTCCGGGGGGAGCTCCACACCATTCTTGGTGAAGGGATTGATCCCATGGGCCGGGGCGATGTCGGCGGGACTGGGCAGGAAGTCGCACACCGCGTCCAAAACCGGCTGCACCCCCATGTTGCGCAGGGCCGACCCGGCCAGCACCGGAGTGGCGGCGCGAGAGAGCGTGGCCGCGCGCACGGCCCTGACCACGGTCTCCACGGGGATGTCCTCCCCGTTCAGATAGGCTTCCATGAGGGCGTCGTCATGCTCGGCCAGGGCTTCCAGCATCTTGTCGCGCCAGGGTTCGACCAGGGCGCGCTCGGCGCCGCTCAAAGGTTCTCGCCTGACGGACTCTCCGGAAAAGGTGATTTTCTCCATGCGGATCAGGTCGGCCACGCCGGAAAACTCGGGGCCCTCGCCCAGGGGGACCTGAACGGCCAGCGGGTTCGCGCCCAGCCTCTCGCGCATGGAGGCGAGCACCGCCTGGAAATCCGCGCCGGGACGGTCCATCTTGTTGACGAAGGCCAGCTTGGGCACACGGTAGTGCTCGGACTGCCGCCAGACCGTCTCGGACTGCGGCTCCACGCCGGAAACCGCGCAGAACACGCCCACGGCCCCGTCCAGCACACGCAGCGAGCGCTCAACTTCAATGGTGAAATCCACGTGGCCTGGCGTGTCGATGATGTTGATCTGGCGTCCGGCCCAGAAACAGGTGGTGCAGGCCGAGGTGATGGTGATGCCGCGCTCCTGCTCCTCTGGCAGGTAGTCCATGGTGGCCGTGCCCTCGTGGACCTCGCCCATGCGGTGGATCTTGCCCGCGAAGTAGAGGATGCGCTCGGTGAGCGTGGTCTTGCCCGCGTCGATATGGGCGATGATGCCGATGTTGCGCAGCGCGCCGATGCCCGGTCTGCCCGGAGCCGGATTGCCCGGTGAACTATGCGAAGCCATGATGGGGATCAGCTATAGACGAGACGGCGGCCGAAGAAAAGCTCGCGGGGCATCTCGGGCCAGTCCCAGAGGGTTTCGCACCCAGGTTCCAGGGTGAGCGACGCGCCGGGGGCGGCTCCGGTCCGAGCCAGCACGGCGTCATGGCCGGCGGCCGCGAGCGCTGCCGCGTCCGGGTATTCGCGCAAGGCCGTGCCAGCATGAGCGAAGGCCACGGCCTCGCGATCCCACTCCAGGGACGCCTGGTCCAGCAGCCCTATCTCGCTCGGAGCGCGCAGCCAATGGACGGCGGAGGCCGGGGCGCACAGCGGCCGCACGCGGTTCCAGAAGGGCTCGAAACCCAGGCAGGCCACCCCTCCCACGCCGTGCCGCTCACGCAGAGCCGATAAGCACTCCCCGAGTTGCGCTAGGGTCGGCGAAAAGACCTGCTCCACGCCGCACAGTTCAAGGGTGGTGAGCAGCGCATGAGGCCAGGGGCCACGCCCCTTGGGCCGCAGCACGGCCACCAGCGGGATGCGCGCGGCCACTGCGGGCATGACGGCGGCTACCAGTTGGGCTGGGGAGGTGGTTTCGGGGTCCAACACCAGGGCGAACCAGGGACGGGCGGCAACGTATTGCGTGCGCACGCCCCCGCCGGGGAAGCGTTCAGCCAGGGTGGCGGCCACGGGGCCGCCGGGATTCCGGGCTTCGAAAAGCCTGGCGATGGAGCTCTTGATGAGCGCCCTGCCCCTGTCGCCGGTCTTCGCGTAGGCGCGGGCGAACAGAGCGTCGCCCACGCGGCAGGCGTCGAAGGTTTCGGTGAGCGCGGCGGGCGTTTCGGGTGTGTCCGTGGTCATATGGTGAAGAAAAAGGCGGCCCGGAGGCCGCCTTTCGTTAGAGCCATTTTTTCATGAAGTTGCGCCAACTGCCTTCCACTTCGCGGCGTTCCGTCTCGGAGAGCGTCTTCTGGTATTCCAGGTAGGAGAGCTGGGCGCGCTCCTTGGAGTACTGGAGGATCTCCGGCAGGTCCTTGAAGTTTTCGGCGGTGTACATGTAGCGCCGCCAGGCAGCCCCGAACCGTCCGGTGTTCCAGTAGAAGTCCGCGATGAATATCTCGTGCTGAGCCATGCGGGTGCGGCACTTGATGATCCAGCCGGGCGCATCCTTTCCCCATTGGGTGTTGGGGTAGGCGTCGCGCAGCACGGTGAAGTACTGGATGGACTCCTGCAGGCCGTCCTGGGGCAGGTCGATGGAGTCGAGCCTGCGGAAGGTGGCCACGCCGATCTGGTAGAGCACGTAGGGAATCTGCTCGTGGCGCGGGTGCAGGGCCTCGAATTCCTTGTAGGTGTCGGCGGCCTGGAGGAACTTGTCGTCCATGAAGTAGGCGTCGCCCAGGCCCACGAGGCCGTCGGGAGTGTAGGGGCTGAAGGGATAACGGTCCTTGAGCTTCAGGAACATGTCCTGCGCCTCGGTATAGCGTTTTTCCTTCATGGCTTCGCGCCCGGCCTCCCAGAGTTCCTGGGCGGTGTCTTCCGGCGGGGGCAGGAAGTAGTAGTCGATGAACCCGCAGCCGGAAAGGCCGAAGAGGAGGAGCGCCAAGGATATGGCGCGCAGGACGTTGGTTCTGGTCATGATGGTGCTTACGAGCCTGTGTTAATGGTGGCCCAGGGTTTCCAGGTAGCTGATGACGGTGCTTGCCGCTGCAGCGCCGTCGCCCACCGCGGTAGCGACCTGGCGGACGTTCTTGGAGCGTACGTCCCCGGCGGCGTAAATGCCCGGAATGCTGGTGAGATAGTTCTGGTCCGTAACGATGAACCCCTGGGGATCGGTTTCGATTCCGGACGGGAAGAACCCGCCCTGGGGCTCGTACCCCACGAAGATGAACACGCCCTGGACATCCAGACGCGTGCGCTCATCGGTCTTGAGGTCGCGCACCGTCACCGCCTCCACCTTATCGGTGCCCACGATCTCTTCCACGACGGAACTGCGCACCAACTGTATCACGGGATTGATCCCGCAACGGTCCTGGTAGCAGCGCTGAGCACGGAAGTCCTCGCGGCGGTGAATCAGGTAGAGCTTTTTCACCAGTCTGGCAAGATAGAGCGATTCCTCGAGCGCGGAGTTACCGCCGCCGATGACTGCCACATCCTGGCCGCGGAAAAAGTTTCCGTCGCACAGGGCGCAGTAGGAGACACCCTTGCCGAGAAGCTCCTGCTCGCCCGGCAGGCCCAGGCGCTTGTAGCGCGCGCCGGAGGCGATGATCACGGCCCTGGCCTCGATCCATTCGGAGCCCACCAGGATGCGGTGAGCGCCTTCCTTGGGTTCGATGGCCTTGACCTCGTCGTTGAGCCTGGCGATGGCGGGATAGGAATCGAGGTGCTTGGCGAAAATGTCCGCCAGTTTCCAGCCTTCGATCCCCTCGGGATATCCGGGGTAGTTCTCGATGAAGTGCGTCATCAGCACCTGGCCGCCGGGGGAGAGCATCTCCACCATGGCCACGCTGAGTTCGCTCCTGGCCAGATAGAGGGCGGCCGTCATGCCGGACGGCCCTCCTCCGATGACCACGGCGTCGAAGCTTTTCATGGACTAGAGCGCCTTCTGGCTGATCATTTCCTTGATGGAAGATTTGGAGACGGCACCGGTGATCTGCTCGACCACTTCACCGGCCTTGAACAGGATCAGGGTGGGGATGGCGCGGATGCCGTACTTGCTCGGGGTGGAGGGATTCTCGTCCACGTTCATCTTGGTCACCTTGACCTGGCCGGTGTATTCGTTGGCCAGTTCGTCGATCACCGGACCCATGGCGCGGCAGGGTCCGCACCAGGGAGCCCAGAAGTCCACCAGGACGGGCAGCTGGCACTTGAGGATTTCCTCTTCGAAATTGGCGTCGGTGACTTGAATGGCCATTGTGTCTCTCCTTTGCTGTTCTTCTTCACGAAGCGAAAAAGTCCGCCTCGCCCGAAAGCGGGTAAGCCGGTCGCAAGGGCGTTCCGGCTTGATTGGTTCTTACAGAACGTCCTCGATTTTGAGAAGCGAATAATTCCCGAATTTTTCGAAATCCGCGCCCGTGGTCACGGCCGCCGGAACGCAAAACTCGGCCGCCCGGCAAGCCGATCCGCCGGGATCGAACGGGCCGAGCTCATCCGGCAGGCGCATGGAGGACCGCATACGCATCACCGGTTACACTGCCGCCCGGGCGTAGTCGAAGGGGACGGGCCTGCCTCGGGGTATGGCGTCCAGCTCCGGGCCGTGGCGGTAGCCGGCCCCGGCCAGCAGGCAGCCCAGGTGCGCGATCATGGCCGCGTTGTCCGTGCATAGGGACAAGGAGGGGAAGATCGCCTCCAGGCCGTGCTCTGCGCACAGTCCGGCCAGAACCGTGCGGATCATGGAGTTGGCCGCCACCCCGCCCGCCACCACCAGGGCGCGGGCCTCCGGGTGGGCGGCGATGGCGCGCCTGGTCTTGATGCGCAGTGTGTCGGCCACGGCGGAATTGATGGAGGCGCAGAAGAGACCGAGGCCCGGCACGTGGGGCAGTTCCCCCTCGGGGAGCACGGGCAGCTTCAGGTGCGGATGATCGGCCACGTAGCGGGCAACCGATGTCTTGAGGCCGCTGAAGCTGAAATCCAGGCCGGGATTGGACGTGTAGGGCCTGGGAAAGAGCGTGTCGTCGGGTGTGACGCCCCGGCCCAGCCGATCGATGAACTTGCCCCCCGGGTACGGGAGGTTGACCATCTTGGCGGCCTTGTCCAGAGCCTCGCCCGCCGCATCGTCCAAGGTGCGCCCCAGCAGCTCGAACTCGAATGGGGAACGGATGAGGTACAGGTGGGTGTGCCCGCCCGAGATGAGAAGCCCGATCACCGGGAACGGCAGACCGCGTTCGAGACCGGCGGCCATGAGGTGGGCGTGCAGGTGGTTCACGCCCACAAGTGGCACCCCCAGCCCCAAGGCCAGTCCCTTGGCAAGGTTCATGCCCACCAGGAGGCTGCCCAGCAGCCCCGGCCCCCGGGCCACGGCCACGCAGCCTACGCGCGACGGATCGATGCCGGTGGAATTCATGAGCGAGGTGTAGAGCGCCGCGCCCTTGCGCAGGTGCTCGCGGGAGGCCAGCTCCGGGACCACGCCGCCGAACAGGGCGTGAAGCCCCTCCTGGCTGGCCAGACGCTCGCCCAGTACCGCGCCGTCCTCGACCAAGGCCAGCGCGGTCTCGTCGCAGGAGGTTTCGACTCCCAGGCAGATCATTTCTTGTGCTTGCGGTAGATCTCCTCCACCTTCTCCACGTCCTTGCGGCTGCCGATGAACAGCGGGACGCGCTCGTGCAGCTCGGTGGGTTCGATGTCCAGGATGTCGCGCACGCCGTCCGAGGCCGCGCCGCCCGCCTGCCTGGCCACGAAGGCCAGGGGGCTCGCCTCGCACATGAGGCGCAGCTTGCCGTGGGGCTTCTTGGGGTCCTGGCTGTCGGCGGGATAAAGGAAGATGCCCCCGTAGAGGAGGTTGCGGTGGAAGTCAGCTACCAGCGAACCGATGTAGCGGCCGGAATACGGCGCGCCGCGCTCGTTCTTGGGGCTCTTGAAGTATTCCACGATCTCGCGGGTGGGCTCGTCCCAGTAGGACCAGTAGGCCTCGTTGATCGAATAGATCTTGCCGCGCTCCGGGGTCTTGATGTCCGGATGCGAGAGCAGGAATTCGCCCACGCTGGGGTCCAGGGTGAAGCCGTTGACCCCGCGCCCCGTGGTGTAGACCATCATGGTGGAGGTTCCGTAGAGGAAGTATCCTGCGGCAACCTGCTCAGCGCCCTTCTGCAGCACTTCGCACAGCCTAGCCGAGCATTCGCTCTTCTCCTTGCGGCGCAGGATGGAGAAGATGGTGCCCACGTTGACGTTGGCGTCGATGTTGGTGGAGCCGTCCAGGGGGTCGATGATCAGGATGTAGTCGCCCTTGGGCAGGTGGTCGGGGATTTCCACCAGGTCCGCGTTCTCCTCGGAGGCGATGGCGCAGAGCACGCCCGCGCGCTGCATGCGGTGGATAAGCACGGAGTTGGCGTATTCGTCCAGCTTGCGCACGGCCTCGCCCTGGACGTTGGTCTCGCCGGTCAGGCCAAGCACGTCAACCAGTCCAGCCTTGTTCACCTCGCGGGAGATGATCTTGGCCGCCAGGATCAGCTCGTTGAACATGGAGGTGAACCGCCCGGTGGCCATGGGCGATTCCTTCTGGTGCAGGAGAAGATGTTCCGTGACGGTTACCTGGCGCATGTGCAGGCTCCTTGTTTTGGCGTGTTTGCACGGCCGGACGGGAGTCCGAACCGCCGGGTCCCGGGCGAGGTCCGCGGAGAACGCAGGCCCGGGACGCGTTTCGGGCTACCGGGCCTACTGGGCCGGCGCGGGTTGCGGCGCGGGTTGCGGCGCAGGCGCGGGCTTGGCGGCCTTGGCCGGAGCGGTCACGGCGGACACGGCGTAGATCAGGCGCGCCTGAGCCACGAAACGGGACTGCCACAGATAGCGGGTTCCTCCGATGCGCTGCTCGCCGGACACATCGCTCTTGAGGATGTTCTTCCAGTTGAGCTGGGCCAGGGCTTGTGCTGCCGAGGAGTCGTCGCCGCCCCACAGGGATGCGCCGGGAGCGACCATGATCAGCTGTCCAGGCTCGGGAGAGAACTTGATCAGGTTGCCCGGATCAAAATGGGCCACCAGAAGGCCCTTGAATTCATTGTCCACGTAGAGAGGCTTGGCCACCATGATCTCCGCGCCAAGCTCCGAGGTGGCCACATAGGCGGCCATCTTGCGGGTCTTGTAGATGCTCTCGAACTCCATCATGGGGGCGAAATCCACCTGCTTGATGCTGAACGCGGGCAGCCTGAAGTTCACAAGGCCGGTGTCGGTCAGGATGGCCATGCCGGAAAGCCAGGGGAAGGAGTCCATGAACGCCTGGCACCACTCGCGGTCTGGGGGCAGGTCCTGGGCGGACAGGGCGCGCAGGAGGTATTCGAGGCGCTCGTCCACGGGGGTGAAGAGATTGGCCAGCTTGCGTTGCGACGGATCGGCATCGCCGGTGTCTTTGAGGTCAACCGTGGGATCGACGTTGACGTAGTCCTTATAGAACTTCCTGGTGCTCTTCCAATAGGGTTTGACGGTGTCGCAGCCGGCGGCCGCGAAAAGAGCGCAGGCCAGCAGGGCCAGGAAAACGCGTTTAAACATGCCGCAGTTCCTTGTTTCCGGGTGTGTGATGGGGTTCGCCCCAAGCGTACCCGGCCCATGTACTCCTTGGGCCGGGCGATATCAAGCGGCTCAGGCGGTGGCCCTGGCGTCCAGGCGGTTGGCCAGGGCTTCGAGCATGCTCACGAGCTTGGCCTTGGACTTGGGCTGGGCTTGGGAGGGCTTCACGGGAGCGATCCCGGCGGCCATCAGGGCGTTGATCTCCTCGATGCGCGAGGAAATTTGCTGTTTCTCCTGCTCGGTCGAAGCCAGGGGCATGAGTTCCCCGTAGATCTCCAGGGCCGAGGAGTAGTCCCCATGGCGGGCCAGCAGGTCGGCCATGGTGCGCGTCTTCACGGCGGCGGACGCCTGCGAGGCGCATTCGGGGGGGAGCTGGTCCGAGGGCGCGTGGCGTTCCTGGGATTCGATCTGCCTGGTCAGGGCCAGGACTTCGTCCGCACCGCGCAGGCTGAAGCCGGATGGGGCTTCCCCTTGGCCTTCGGCGGCGTCTTCGGTTTCTCCGGGTCCTTCCCCGGGGCCCTCACACGGCCCTTCGGCCGGGACCTTCCGTCCCGAAGCGGCGGCCAGGCCATTCTCCATGAGCGACAGCCAGGAAACGTCCTTGCCCTGCAGCGACAACGCCAGGAAGTTGAGCGCCAGGGCGGAGTCCCTGGAGAGACCGGGGGCCTTGGCAGCCCACAAGGTCCACACCGAGGGATAGCTGGAAAGAAGAGAGGACAGCCCCTCGAAGGCGGTCAGGGCTTCGTCGTCCCGCCCCAGGCGGGTGAGCAGCTCGACGAGCAGGAATTTGGCCTCGAGATGACCGGGATGGAAAGCGATGGAGCGCGCGAGGATCTGAACAGCCTCCTCGGATTCTCCTTGCCCGGCAAGCATCTTGGCCAGGGGGAAAAAGACGCGGGAGTTGGGGTCGTCGTTTAAGACTTCGCGGTAAAAGTCAATTTTTGATGTCATCGCCAACGCTTCCTTCAGGGGTGTTCCCGGGGAATAGATAGATGATTTCGTTGTCGCGCAGGTAATTCCCGTGAGCACGCGTCATTTTTTCCGTAAACGCCTTGTCGGACTTGAGCCAACGAATCTCCTGGCTCAGGTCCAGCGAACGCCCGCCCAGGTTTTCCAGTCTGAGCTTCAGCTGCTTCTGGTGATTCTTCAGGTCGAGATAGGCGAAGATGCCTTTGTCGCTCCAGATGAGATTGTATAGAAGTATGGCGTTGCAGGTGAGGATGAGTGCGAGGAGCAAGCGCCGTATGATCATGGTTGGCTATTGGAGTGTCGTGTTTGTCGCCGCGCCGTGATGCGTGAGCGTGGCTGGGGTCTTCAGTTCCTGAAGAAAACGTTCTGTTGCCGTCTCTATACGCGCCACATCATCCTCGTCAAGCTCCACACCGTCCATGCCGTTCAGGAACGCCTTGAGCACCTTGAACTCCGAGAGCAGCACATGTCCCGTGTCCATCCGGCACAGCAAGGGCTCGAGTTCCAGGATGGTCTGGAGACAGTTGATGATGCGTGCCGCAAGTGCGTCGGACCTTAACTTTTCCATATTGCGCCCGCCGTTCTCTCCCGGACCGAACAGGACTGGAAGCTTCAACATTCGTACGCCAGTTCACCCGGAAAGGCAATCCCGGCGCTTGCGGCGGGTGCTTCTTCAAGAGCGCCCCGGGACAACAGGAGTTACAGACCAGGCGAACACGGCAGGCCGCGGCAGGGCGAAAGCCCGGCTAGCCCTGCCAATTCTTGAAGAAGCCGTACATGTAGTTGGCCCCCGAACCGATGGTCAGGCCCAGGGCCACGTAGAGGAGCATGTCACCGAAGGGCTGCGGGTCCACGCCCCAGACGGGGAAGTGCAGGATGAGCGGACACAGGGCGAAGGTCTGGATGATGGTCTTGAGCTTGCCGAACTTGTCCGCGGCGATGACTATGCCCTGGTCCGAGGCCACGGCCCGAAGCCCGGTCACGGCCATCTCCCGGCCGATGATGAGCACGGCCACCCAGGCTTCCACCCAGCCAAGGCGTACCAGCATGATCATCACCGAGCCGATGAGGAGCTTGTCGGCCAGGGGGTCCAGGAACTTGCCCAGGTTGGTCACCAGCCCCATTTGCCGGGCCAGCAGTCCGTCGGCGACGTCCGTCACCGAGGCCAGGATGAACACCATCATGGCCGCGAAGCACATGGCCGGTCCGGGGAAATAGAGCATCAGCACGAGGATCGGCACGACGCCGATCCTGGCCAGGGTGAGCACGTTGGGCAGGTTCATCATGGCGGTTTCCCCTGTCGCGGCGGATGTTTCGTCGCAGGCGCGGGAGGGCGGACGAAACGCCCGCCCTCCCCGCGCACGGCGAAAAAACTAGCGCCTGAGCGTGGCGTGGGCCTCCAGGCTGGACTGGGCGGCCTGGTCGATGTTGTCGGCTAAGGCCATGAGGGCGTCCTTCACGGGCGAGGGCTCGTCCATGAGGACCACCGGCCGGCCCATGTCCCCGGCCACCACAGTGACGGGATCGAGCGGAATCGCGCCCAGGAAGTCGATGCCGTATTTCTTGGCCAGTTCCTCGCCGCCGCCCTTCTTGAACAGGGCGATCTCCTTGGAGCAGTGCGGGCAGATGAGCCCGCTCATGTTCTCCACCAGCCCGAGGATGTTGGCCTGGGCGTACTGCAGGAAGTTGATGGCCTTGCGCACGTCGGCCAGGGAGACCTCCTGGGGCGTGGTCACCACCACGCACAGGGCGTCGGGGATGGTGCGCAGCACGGTCATGTGCTCGTCTCCGGTGCCCGGGGGCGAATCGATGACCAGATAGTCGAGCTCGCCCCACTGCATCTCGCCGATGAACTGGCGAATGGCCGAGGTCTTCATGGGGCCGCGCCAGAGCACGGCCTGGTCCGGATCCTTGAGGAGGGATTCCATGGACACCACGGAGAGGTTCTCGTCGTAGGCCTTGGGGACCACCTCCCCCTTCTCGTTGGCCTCGAGGTTGCCGGAGAGCCCGAGCATGCGCGGCACGCTGGGTCCGTGCAGGTCCACGTCCAGGATTCCCACCTTGTGGCCCTTGCGGGCCAGTGCGGCGGCCAGGTTCACGGTGATGGAGCTCTTGCCCACCCCGCCCTTGCCGCTCATCACGAAAAGCTTGTACTTGATCCGGGACAGGGCCGAGGAGATGCGCTCGTCCTGCTTTTGCGTCTTGGCGTCCTTGCAGCCGTCCGGCGAGGATTTCGACCCGCAGGTGCTGGATTTCGCGCAGCTCTTGCACGCCGAGGATTCGGCCTCGCCCTTTTTCTTGATCTTCATTTTCCTTGTATCCTCCGGTCGGCCTACCATGCGTGGCGGCCGACGAGATCGACGAACATGACCTGTCCGACGGATTTGCGCCCGATCTTTCCATCCTGCTTGCGCACCAGGGTCAGGTTCTGGCTGCGCCGCTCCGGCCCCACGGGGATGACCAGGAGCCCGGGGTCGGCCAGCTGCTCGAGATAAGGCTCGGGCACCTTGGGGCCTCCCGCCGTCACCAGGATCCTGTCGAAGGGGGCCGACTCAGGCCACCCCAGGGTGCCGTCGTCCAGCTTCAGATGGACGTTGCCATAGCCCATGGCCGCCAGCCGGTTCTTGGCCAGCTGGTGCAGTTCGGGCACCCGTTCCACGGAATGGACCACCGCGCCCATCTCCGCCAGGACCGCGGTCTGATAGCCCGAGCCCGTCCCGATCTCAAGAACCTTCATGCCGGGCTTCACGTCCAGAAGCTCGGTCATCCAGGCCACCACGTAAGGCTGCGAGATGGTCTGCCCCTGTCCGATGGGCAGGGGATGGTCCTCGTACGCCTGCGGCTTCAGGGCCTCCTCCACGAAGAGGTGGCGGGGAACCTTGCGCATTGCGGAAAGCACGGCCAGCGAGGACACCCCTCTGGCGATGATCTGGTCGCGCACCATGCGCTCGCGGCTGCGTTTGGGATCGATTTCCAAGCGGCTTCTCCGACGTGACGGCCATGGATGCTATCCGTTTTTTTCCTCGGACGCCAGACGGTTGCACCGGACGGAGAAAAAAATCGAGGGCTGCGCGCCGGGGTTTACACCGCCCGGACAACTTGGTAAATAATGCATACTGGAGAGTCTGGCAAAGGAATGTATTTTTTGCACACAACAGCTCGAATAAACTGGATAACGGATAGAACTCGTCGACAAAGCGACTGCAACGTCACTATCGGCTCGTGCCGAGATGCCGGCACGCAACAGGAGAACGCCATGCTTACCGTCGGCGACCTCATGACCACCCAACTGTTCACCCTGCTGGAGACAGACACCCTCTACACGGCGAAACAGATCATGGAGATGGCCCGCGTCCGGCACGTGCCCATCGTGGACGCCAAGGACGCCTTCATCGGCCTCATTACCCACCGGGACATGCTGGCCCTGGCGGTGTCCAAGCTCTCGGACATCGACTCATCCACCCAGGACGAACTGGACGCGGGCATCCCCCTGCGCGAGATCATGCGCTCGGACGTGGTGGTGGTGAGTTCGAGCGCCCTCTTGCGCGATGCCGCCCAGATGCTCCTGGACCACAAGTACGGCTGCCTGCCCGTGGTGGACGCCGGAAAGCTGGTGGGCATCATCACCGAGGCGGACTTCCTGCGCCTCACCATCAGCCTCATGGACGCCTTGGAGAACCGAGGCGAGCGCTGAAACAACGAGGCCCCGCACCGGCGGGGCCTCGATTTTTTTCACTTGCAGCCGCGCCCTACTCCACGGCGATCATGTCGAAGGAGCCGCCGCCGGTCAGGCACACGCCGCCCGAGGCCGTGACCTCGAAGGTGTTCTCCACGCCCACCATGCCCACACCCGCAATGCCCATCTTGGGCTCCACGGCCATGACCATCCCCTCCTCGAAGGGCTCGTCGAAGCCCTTGGCCAGCACGGGCCAGGCGTCGATCACCAGGCCGATGCCGTGCCCCAGGAAGGGGACCTTGTTGCCGCCCAGGCCCATGAATCCGGCGTCGAAGCCTTCCCGAACGGCCCAGTCCGAGCAATGCGCCCAGATCTCGGCGGGCGAGACCTCGGGTTTCAGGCGTTCGGCCGTCCAGGCCTGCACGTCCATGCAAAAGGCGTGGGCCGAAGCCACCTCATCCGGCACCGACGATCGCGGTCCGGCCCAGTACACCTGGGTCTTGTCGGTGTTGTAGCCCTCCAGGGCGAAACCGCAGTCCACGGAGAGCGGCTGGCCCTTTCGCCACACCTGCCCCGCGTAGCCCATGAAGGGGATGGCCGGATGCTCGCCGCGAAGCCCCAAGGGGCCGTTGAACACGCTGGGATAGTTGCCGGAATCGCCAGCCGCCACATGGCCCAGGAAAATCTCCTCGCCGTGCGCGCCCATCCGGAGCATTCCCGGATGGCCGAGTTCGAAGAAGACCTCCCACACCGAGTGGGACACCTCGCGCTCGCTCATGCCCGGGCGGATGCGTCCGGGCAACAGTTCGGTCAGGGCCTTGGCGTGCCGGGCGCCGCACAGGCGCGTCTTGTTAAGCTCCCAGGGGCTCTTCACGGCCTGGGCCCGGGCTAGCACCATGTCGCCCGGGACGAAACGCACGTCCTTGAGTTTGGACGTGAGCAGCCCGGAAAGGCTCCAGGACAGCCCGTTCATCTCGGCCGCCGCCACCTCCGTCAGGGGCGAACCGGCCTCCCGGCACAAGCCGGGGATGTCGGAATAGGAGCGGAAAGGCACGACGCGCGAAAGCGGCGATTCCATCCTGGCCCGTTCCATGCCCTTGCGCACCATGAGCACCGGCTCGCCCTCCACGGGCAGCCAGAGTACGCCATTGCCAAATGTTCCCGTCAGGTAGTAGATGGCCAACCGGGAAAATACGGCCAGCCCCCCCGCGTCGGGGGCGAACCTGGCCAAAAGGGACCGGCAGGCCGCATGACGCCGGACGAGTTCTCCGGCAGGCATGACTTCAATGGCTTCGAACATACGCACTTCTCCGGCCACGGTTTGGGCGCACGCCGCCCTGGTGGCGGCAATGCTCCTGTATGGCGGGTCCTTCGTGGCCATGAAGGCCGCCCTGGCTTTCCTCGATCCGTGGCTGATCGTCCTGGGCCGGATGCTTCTGGCCCTGGCGGCGTTCAGCCTGTACTGGCGGCGCATTCCGCCGGCGACGCTCGTGAGGCGGCACCTGCCGAAACTTCTGGTGATGGCGCTTAGCGAGCCGTGCCTCTATTTCGTGTTCGAGGCCAGGGCCCTCACGCTCACCCAGGCGTCGCAGGCGGGCGTCATCACGGCGCTTTTGCCCGTAATGGTGGCCTGCGCTGCCGGCGTGTTCCAGGGCGAGCGCACCTCGCCCACCAACTGGGCCGGGCTGGCCCTAGGCTGCGCCGGGGCCGCCCTGCTCTCCGCCTTCGCGCCGCAAGACCAATACTCGCCCGACCCCGTGCTCGGCAACCTCCTGGAGTTCGCGGCCATGGGCTGCGCCACGGTCTACACGCTGATGGTCAAGCACTTGGTGCGCCACTTTTCGCCGCTTTTCCTCACGGCCTTCCAGGTTATCACAGGGGCGGTGTTCTTCCTCCCGGCCCTGTTCTTCTCCCCCTGGCCGGACCAGCTCTCATGGCAGGCCCTGGCGGCCGTGGGCTACCTGGGCCTGGGCGTCAGCGTGGGGGCGTACGGGCTCTACAACTTCTGCCTGTCCAGGCTTCCGGCCGGGCGCGTGGCGGGCGCGGTGAACCTGATTCCGGTGTTCACCCTGACCCTGGGATGGCTGGCTCTGGGGGAATCCATCACCGGATGGCAGTGGGCCGCTGTGGCGCTGATCCTGGCCGGGGCCCGCCTGGCGGGACATTCTTCTTGAGAGGGCAGCGCTTTGCGGTTAGAAGTGCCTTCGGGCCTTTCGCGGGCCGAACATTCCTCAATACGTCTCGGACAAGGCGGCTTTCATGCTCTTAGGCGACGCCGAAATGCGTGTGGCTTTGACCGGCTGCGCCTCTGTGGCCATCGTCGGAGCCAAGGACAAGCCCGGCAGCGCGGTGGACCGCGTCGGGCGCTACCTCATTGACAACGGCTTCACGGTGTACCCAGTGCACCCGGTGCGCAAGGGAGTATGGGGCCTGCAAACCTACGCCAACCTGGCCGAGCTTCCCAACCCTGTGGACATCGTAAACCTGTTCAGGGCCGCGGAACACTGCCCGGAGCACGCCCGCGAGACCCTGGCCCTGTCCGTGCTCCCAAAGATTTTCTGGATGCAGCTGGGCATCTTCAGCTTCGAGGCCCGCAGCATCCTGGCCCAATCCCCCATCATGGTTATTGAGGACCTGTGCCTCATGGTGGAACACCGCAGGCTCATGCATGAAGACTACTGACATGGACACCGGGAAATCAGCCTTTGAATGCCGCCGCTGCGGCCACTGCTGCCAGGGCGAGGGCGGCATCGTGCTCGCCCCCAAGGACCAGGAGCGCCTGGCGCTCCATCTGGGCTTGTCCCTGGCCGAGTTCCTGGGCGCGCACACCACCTGCAAGGGCCCCAAGGTGCACCTGGGCGTGCGCGAGGACGGGTTCTGCATCTTCTTCCAGGACGGTTGCTCCATCCATCCGGCCCGCCCGGACATCTGCCGGGCCTGGCCCTTCTTCAGGGGCAACCTGCTCGACGCCTCCAGCTGGGAGCTTTCCCTGGAGTATTGCGCGGGCATCAACCCCAAGCTCACCCACGAGGAATTCGTGCGCCAGGGCCTGGAATCGCTCAAGGGGCAGGGCGTGGGAGTCAGAAACGACCAGAACGCGCCCAACGCCCTGCGCCTGGACGGGATCGGCAAGCCGTGAACGTGACCGAGGCCCATCGCATATTGGGCCTGGCTCCCGACGCCGGGCCGGAGGAGCTCAAGAAGAGCTACCGCCTCCTGGCCTTCCGCTACCATCCCGACCTGCATCCCGGCGACACCCTGGCCAAGCGCAAGTTCCAGCACCTGAACGAGGCCTACCTGCTGCTCAAGCAGGTGATGGCCGAAGGTCCGCCCAAGGCAACGCAGCGCCCCGAACGGGAACAGGCGCGCGAGGCGCCCAAGGCCGATCCCAATGCCCGGCGCAAGGCCAAGAACGCCTACACCAAGGCATCCCAGCAGGACCCCGAAAAGACCAACTACTATTTCCGGCGCGAGGACGTCCTGCAGGATTTGCTCAAGGATGCCTTCGCCCGCCAGGTATTCGAGGACATCTACAACGAGCTGCGCAAGTCCAAGGCGACCGGCCCGGTCGATCCGGGACGCGCCTCCGCCCAGCGCACCCTGGACGTGCACATGGGCAAGTCCAAGTGGTCCATGGACTTGAGCGACGGCGTGTGGGGCGCCATCAAGGGGTTGCTGCTCAAGCAGCTCGACGACGAACAGACCGTGGAGGTGCCCCCGGCCAGCCTGCTGCCGGGGGCGAAGCTGCGGGTGGGGGTGTCCCAGGGGCTTTCCGGAGAAACCAAGACCGTGGAGTTCACCCTGCCCAAGGACTACGCGCTGGGCCAGTCCGTCCGGCTCAAGGGCCTCGGGCGAAGGATCGGCCCCTGGAGGGGCGATTTGTATCTGCGGCTCACCCTCGGTTGAATTCCGGGGCCGGAATCGTCCGGCCACAACACGCGACAGCGCCATTTGCCGCCTCCGGAACCGCGAAACCGAGCAAGGACGTCCAGTCCATGGTAAAACGCGTCACCCACATGAGATTCCTGACCTTCCTGGCGTTTCTAGCCCTTGTTTCCATACTCCTGCCAGAAACGGCCCTGCCCCAGGCACAACGCGCGGGCGGCCCCTGCTCCTACGAAAATTATCCCGGCGCGATCAGCATCATCGCCGTTGAGCCCATCCCCCAGCCCAAGAATCCCTCGGCCCGCCTGCCCTACCAGCCCTACAGGGTGATTTTCACCTTCGCCCCGGCCAAGTCCTTGGCGAATTCACTCTTCCAGCCGACCAAGGCCCAGGAGCTGACGCTTTCCGGGGGCACGCCGCCTGGCCCGGAATTCCTGAAGAAGTACGGCATCCACCCCGGCGCGTCCTTCAAGACTGATCTGCACCTGATCACCTCCGGCACGTGCTCGCCTATGGTGTTTACGTTCCACGGCATCGACGTATACGATCGCTTCGAGTTCAAGAAACGGTGAACACGTCTTCCAAGTAACAAACGAACGGAGCGCCTCTCGGGCCGGCACGCTGACAAGACGCGGGCGGAAGACGGGCTCAGAACGTCCCGTCCAGCAGCAGGTGCGAGTAATACCCCAGCACTGCGGCCAGGTAGAACGGCAACAGTATCTGCCAGGCCAGGCCCATGAGCATCATGGGTCCGATGACGATTGGGCTCGGTATGACCAGCCCGGCCCACCAGGTATGGGTCCAACCCCGGTGCGAACCCACGGCCGGCAGCAAGGCGCAGAAGCCCAGCAGCGCCGCGTAGCGGTACAGCCCCTTGAGGATGAGCGCCGCATCGGCGATGACCGCCGCGCCGTAGTAGAGGTGGCGTCCTTTGGAATTGGTGTCCACGTCGGGAAAGAGCGAACCGAGCACGGCCAGTGCGGCCAGGATGGCCATGACCTTGGGCTCGGGCCGGTAGAGCCCAAGCCACCACGCGCCGCCGAGCACCGCGCCGGTGGCGGCCAGCGAACCTGCGATATGTCCTTTGAATCCGGGCATGGCGTTGGCGTAACACCCGGCCGGTCAGGCTGGCAAGTATGCCTGGACGTCCTCGCGACAGGTTCCGGATCGATGCGATGAAAAAGCCGGGGGCGGTGGCGAGTCAGACGGTAAGCGCGTTGCGGGCGAGTGACAGAAGGTCGTCCAGCTTGAAGGGCTTGCCTATGACGGTCTGGTTTCCAACGCGGTAGCCCCGGGCCTTGGATTCCTCCTGGGTGAGAATGGCGGTGAGGAAGATGACTTTGGTGGGGATGGCGTTGTCATGCATGAGTTCCGCCAGTTCGTGACCGCTCAGCCCGGGCATGATGATATCGATAAGCGCCAGGTCGGGCGGGCTCAGGAGCATGGCGTTCCATGCTTCGTTGGGGTCGGTGAAGGCGGTGGGGAGGAAATCCCCGGTGCTTTCGAAGAAGGACCGCAGCCCGTCGCACCAGACGGGATTGTCCTCGACTATGAATACCGAATGTTTCATGACGTCTCCCAGGACTGTTCGGCTTAAACGTATCGCCTTCAAGGAACAGGGAGGGTACAACCACTGACCCAGCAAATCAAGATTCCCGCTCAACATTTATAATCATGCATCTGATAACGCATAAATGATATCTTGAGACGCGCTCACGCAAAACCGCCAACAACGAAAAGGCCGGGCCGGATGCTTCCGCATCCGGCCCGGCCCGCGTTCCTGAGAAACCGTCCGGCTAGAACATGTCCTTCTCACACTCGGAGATGGTGTCGTTGATCACCTGCTGCAGCTTCTCGGGCAGGCCCATGATGTCCACATTCAAGAAGCCGCGCACGATGGTGGAGGTGGCCTCCTCCTCGTCCAGGCCCCTGGCCATGAGGTATTCGATCTCCTCTTGGGCAATCTTGCCCACGGCGGCCTCGTGGGACAGCTCCACGCCGTCCACGGTGGCTTCCAGCTCCGGGATGGCGTGGATGACGCCCCCGCCCAGGATCAGGCCCTTGCACTCAAGATGGCCCCGGGCGGGCACGGCGTTGCCCGCGATGTGGCCCCGGGCGATGATGGTGCCGCCGGTGGTGATGGTGCGGGCGATGGTCTCGCCCCGTGTGTCGGGAGCAGCCAAGATGATGCGGCTGCCGGTGTCAACGTAAGAGCCCTCGGGAGCCACCATGACCGAGTTGAACCGGGCCACGGCGCCTTTGCCCGCCAGGGTGATGGTGGGGTACATCTGCAGGTCGCGCACGGGCTTCAAAAGCACGTAGTTGTTCAGGTAGACGCCGCCCTCCTCCACGATGCCACCGGAGCGGGGCCGCACAACGGTGTTCTCGGCCCAGTTGTGGATCATGGTGAAGGTGAGCTTGGCGTTCTTCTTCACGAAGAACTCCGAGATGCCCATGTGGGCTGCGCCCTTGGAACCGTGAGCCACGGAGCAGCCGGTGATGATGTGCAGTTCCGAATCTTCCTCGACGATGACGATGTTGTGCACCGCCTGGCCGGTCATGTCGCCCTTGATGAACAGGCAGGACTGCACGGGCTCGGCGATCTTGGCGCCCTTCTCGGTGCGGATGAAGTAGCCGCCGTGGAGGCTGTCCTGGGCGGCCCGGGTGAACTCGTCCTTGTCCTTGTCCACCTGGGTCCACATGTACTCTTTGAGGCCGTCATACTTCTTGAGGGCGGTCTTGATGTCGAGGATCTCCACGCCCTTCTGCTTGGATTTGCAGTGTACGGCCCCGTGGTCCATGTGCATGTAGGTGCCGCTCACGGCGTTGGCGGAGACGTCCACCCCGGCCATGAGGAGCTGGTGCTTGTCGGCCTCGTCCAGCTTGGTGAGGTCGGGGATTTCGCCGGGGGCCGGGGCCTTGAAATCGAAGTCTTTGAGATCGATGGGCTTCATGGCTGAACTCCGCTTAAGCCAGGCAGCGCAGGCATTCCTGGTAGCCGAAACGGGTGATGTGGTCGAGGATGTCCCGGGGGTTGGACTCGCAGCACAGCTTGCCCTCGTACATCACCTGGCCGCGGTCGGCATTGACGTATTCGAGGATGTAGCCGGTGTGGGTGATGATGAGCCCGGCCACTGTGCGGTGGGTCTTGAGCTCGCGCAGGCTGCGGTCCAGGCAGGGGGGACGCTCGCCCGCCAGCAGGTCGCGCACGGTGTTGCCGATGAGCTTCATGTTCTCCAAATCGACGCCCGACTCGGGCTCGTCGAAAAGCACCAGATGCGGCTGCTGGCTCATGAGCTGCAGAATTTCGCTGCGTTTGATCTCGCCGCCCGAGAATCCCGCGTTGACGTCGCGCTCCAGGAAATCGGTCATGTTCACCCGCTTGGCCATGGCGTCCACGTCCACGGGCCTGCCCTGGGAGGCCATGGAGACCAGATGCCTGAGCTTGAGGCCATGGATGGTGGGCGGACGCTGGAAGGACATGCCGATGCCCAGCTTGGCGCGCTCGTGAATGGGCGCGTGGGTGATGTCGTGGCCGCGGAACATGATGCGGCCTTCGGTGATGGTGTAGTTGCCGAAGCCCATGAGGGCCATGAGCAGCGTGGTCTTTCCCGAACCGTTGGGGCCAAACAGGATGAACGTCTCGTTATCCTTGATCTCCAGGTTGATGCCCTTGAGCACCTCCCTCTCGCCGATCTTCACGTGCAGGTTTTCTATGCTGAGCATTGAGGCCTCGCGTTTGAGAAGGGAAACATTGCCGGATGCGTCCGAGGCAGGAGGCGTAAGTCAGATGGGCGGCGATGTCCAGCGTGCCGGAAACGGAAACATTCAGCGCCTTTCGTAGCTTCTGGAGTCCGGCAGGTAGCAGTAGCGGCAGTCGAGCTTTCCGAAGACCTTCACCAGGAGCATTCCGAAGACGAAACCGCCCGCGTGGGCCCACCAGGCCACCGATTGCCCATCGTTCAAGGATGCGCCGGAAAAAAGCCCCGAACTCACCTGGAGGAGGAACCATATCCCCAGAAAGACCACGGCCGGAAGCTCCACGATCCAGGGGATGAATACAATGGGGATGAGCACCACAACCCGCGCCTGGGGAAACAGCCGGAAATAGGCCCCCA
Source organism: Fundidesulfovibrio terrae (assembly GCF_022808915.1). Lineage (NCBI taxonomy): Bacteria > Pseudomonadati > Thermodesulfobacteriota > Desulfovibrionia > Desulfovibrionales > Desulfovibrionaceae > Fundidesulfovibrio > Fundidesulfovibrio terrae. The sequence goes on along the minus strand of NZ_JAKZFS010000006.1, from coordinate 147,449 downwards.
TGACGCCCGCGATGGCCCCGGAGGCCCCCACCACGGGCATGTCCGAGGCCGGGTTGAAGGCCACGTGCAGCGTCAGGGCCGCCAGCCCCGAGAGCAGGTAGAACAACAGGAAGCGCCAATGCCCCATGGCGTCTTCCACGTTGTCCGCGAAGATCCAGAACACCCACATGTTGAGCAAAAAGTGCAGCCAGCCGCCATGCAGGAACATGTACGTCAGGCCCGAGGTCCAGCCCCCAGGGGGGAAACCGGCCATGAGCGCCCATTGAGGGTCGGTGAAGCGCAGGGGCACGGCCCCGTAGAGATGCAGAAGAACGCTCAGGGAGCGCTCAGGCATGAGCATTTCGCCCAGGAACACCGTCAGGTTGATCGCGAACAGCACCCATACCACGATGGGCTTGCGTATGCGCGGAATGTTGTCCTTGATGGGAATCATACGACTGCGTAAGCGCCGGCGCGGGTCAAAAGTCCCGGCTTGTCCCGCGCGTCTCGAGGACTTCAGCCGGAGCGGTCTCCAGGGCTGCGGACCGGAAGGGCCACGCCTTGCGGACCCGGGCTAGGAACCTGACCGTGGGTTCGTCCACCAGCACGGTCATGGCGTACGCCGTCGCGATGGTGACGGCGATGTAGCAGAGCGCGATGGCGGCCACGCTGGCCGCACCGGATTGCCCGTACCGCCAGTAAAGCTCGGACATCCCGATGCACAGGAGCGGAAAATGGATGAGGTAGAGCGCGAAGGAGATTCTTCCGAAAAACTGGGGCATCCGGGATTCGAACAGCGATCCCGCCCTCTTCCACATGAAGAGTCCCAGAATCAGGGCCGTGGCTCCGGCGGCGCGAACCGTGCTGAACGCGGGGCTGAACGCCTCCACGAAGGACGAGACCCCTTCGTACACCGAGCCTGAAACCGGGGCGAAGGGAAGTCCTCCCAGAAAGAGACCGGCCAGGACGAGTAGCGCCCCGCAAAGGGAGTTCCGGGCTATAAGTCCCCTGTCCCACGCCTCGAACATCAAGGCGCCGAGAAAAAAGCCCATCAGGTTGGTGGGCCAGTCCCGGATGGCGAAGCAGGTCACGAGGGACAGAAGGCACAACGCCGGCACGCGCACGGACCTGCCGCAGACCGCATAGAGCACATAGATGGCCACCGAACCCGCGAATTCGATGCGCATGGTCCACAACACGTTGTTGTAGTAGGATAATCCCGTCAGATAGACCGTGTAGGCGGCTTCCTTCACCGCAAAGCTGAAGGGAAGGTTCATGGGCTGGTACATGAAATCGAGCCACCAGTGACCGACCAGATGGGCCGCGCGCTGCGCCGCGCCCGGCAGCAGGTGGACCATGGCGAAGGCGAAGCAGACGCTCACCAGGATGGGAATCGTGAGCCGGGCATAGCGGATGGCGATCAGAAGCGGCAGCGGGCAGCGGGTCCTGGCGGCGGACGCGGAGATGACCAAGCCGCTCAGGACGAAGAACACATACACGGCGAACGTTCCGCTGTAGAGAACGAACAGGGGGGACTTGGCGATGGCGTCCTGCACGGCCTTGCAGGCGTGTCCTTCCGAGCCGAAGTACAAGGCGGGGAAAAAACCGACCACAAGATGGGATATGATGACGATGAACGCGGCCACACCCCTGAGGCCATCCAAGGAAGCGATCCGGCGTGCGGGGGCGGGCGCGTTGTTCATTCGTTCGGAACGTATACCACTTGTGAAGGGCTTGTCACCTGCCGAGGACGGAGGCGTGCCGGATCAAGCATACTCGTTTGCCCGCATCCAGGCCAAAAGCGACGAGGTCCGGGCGGTGCGGTCCTTGAGCAGCGCCGCCAACATCGCATCCACTCCGTGTTCCAGGTCTTCGAGTGTGCCCGAGTTGTCCACGGTGTACCGGCAGGCCGCGAGCTTCTTCTCCTCGGGCCACTGCCAGGAATCCACCAGGGCGATCATGTCCTGGTCCCAGCCGCGTTTGCCCGCCAGCCGTTCGTGGCGCACGGGCGCAGGGCAGCGCACCCCCACGGCCAGATCCACCGCCCCCCCTCCCAGCCATCCGGCTTCCAGCAGCATGGGCACCTCGGCGAAGGCCGCCCGGGAGCGGGAGCTGATCTGCCAGAAGCCCTCCAGGCGGTTCTGCACCAGGGGATAGAGAATCTCCATGAGTTCGCGCCGAAACCCCTCCGAGCCGCGCATGGCCTCAAGCAAGGCCCCCTTGTCCACCGGGGAGCCGGGTGAGGGAGCGAAGCGATCGCCGAAACGGGAGCGCAGTATGTGCCAGCCGTCCGCGCCGGGCTCGTAGAGCTCGGCCACGCAACGGTCGGCGCTCCACACCGGCCAGCCGCGCTCGGCAAGGGCCTGCATCACCGCGCTCTTGCCGCTGCCCGGCAGGCCTACCACTCCGACCCTCTGGACGGTGCGGGTCAGATAGAGGGGGATGCGCCAAAAATCGCGGGGCGGCGGGCAGGTGAAGGCCATGTCCAGGCCGGTGGCGGGATGCGTGAACGACAACTTCCAGGCATGGAGCATCTGGCGCGAGGCCAGTGTCGCGAGCAGCCTGTCGCGGCGTTTGAGCATGGCATGGAGCATGGAACCGTAGAGAGCGTCGCCGACCAGGGGATGGCCGAGGTGGGCCAGGTGCACCCTGATCTGGTGGGTGCGCCCGGTGGCGATGTCCACCTCCACAAGGCTGACCTTGGCGTCGGGGGATGTCCACGACACCCGGTAGGCGCTCCTGGCCTCGCGCCCTCCCTTCAGGACGCACATTCGCGTCTTGTGGCCGGGATCGCGCCCGATGGGGGCGTCGATGAAGCCTTCGTCCTTGGCGGGGCGGCCGTGCACCAGGGCCAGGTAGGTCTTTTTCACCTCACGCCCGGCGAACGCGGCGGAAAGCTTCAGGCGGACCGGCTCGCTCAGTGCCACCACCAACAGGCCCGAGGTGTCCTTGTCGATGCGATGGACGATGCCGGGGCGCTCGCCCTCGATGTTCTTGAGTTCCGGGAAATGGTGCAGCAGGCGGTTGACCAGGGTGCCCTCGGGACAACTCGGGGCCGGATGGACCGTGAGCCCGGGCTGCTTGTCCACCACGGCAAGGTATTTGTCGCGGTAGAGAACGGCGATGCCGCCCGTTTCGGGCTCGGGCACGGCGCGGGCCTCGGGCACTGTCAGCTCCAGGCGCTCGCCGCCGCGCAGCTTATGGGAGGACTTGCGTACGGCCTGCCCGTCAACCGTGGCCAGCCCGGCCTTGATCCACTCCTGGATCTTCGAGCGCGTGATGGACTGCTCCGCCAGCTGGTCGGCCCAGAATTGGTCCAGGCGGCCCGGCCCGGCCGCCTCTGCATGCAGGGTGGAGCCGGTCATCTTGCCGCCCTGGCGTACAGCCCCGGGGTCATGCCCATGTATTTCTTGAATCGAATCGTCATGTGGCTCTGGTCGTGGAAACCGGCGTCGGCGGCAGCCCCGGCCAGGGACGAACCACGCAAGAGAAGCCCGCGCACCCGGCGCAAGCGCGCCAGCGTCCTGTATTCATTGATGGTGATCCCTGTTTCTCGCCTGAAGAGCCTGCACAGGAGTGCCCGGCCTACCCCGGCGTGCCGGGCCAGATGATCGAGCGAGGCGTCGGGCTCGCCCGGAGATTCAAGCAGCTCCCGCACCATGGCGACGGCGGAGCGTCCTGTTCCCCGCGCCGGGAACCCGTCCTGGCGTGGCGAGGAGCAAGCCGCGGCCCGGTCCAGAACACCTTGGAGGGCGGGCAATGCCAGCCTGTCATCCCCCCGCTCCACCGCGAGGAGAAGCCGGGCCATCGAGCCTCCGGGCACAGAGGCGGCGTCCAAACGCGCCGGGGAAAAACCGCGTGGCGAGGGGGCGTCCACCACGAAGTTCAGGGCCCAAAACGCGCACCCGGGCTCCGGGCTTGAGCATGCGTGCGCCGTGCGCCCCGGGATGACAAGCGCGTCACCAGGCCCCAGCCGGACCGGACCGGCCTTGGACGTAACCACGCGCTCACCGCGCTCCACAGCCAGAATGCACCAGGACGCGTGCTCATGGGCGGCGATCTCGCCGACCGCGCCGGACACGCGCAGTATCTCGAGCCCAGGCGGACCAGGGCGGCAAATGCTGACACAAGCTTTCATCCGCGTGGGATGCTACGAAAACCCGCCGGGGTCAATGTCCGGGTGTTTCGAGCCCTATCCGGCCCGGCCGGACGGTCGCCCGGCCGAGGGGGACCGTCCGGACTCAAAACCGCCTCACGCCAGGGCCGGCGTGAATTTGGCCAGGAGGTACAGGTCCTCGTCCCGGGCCTCCACCGCATGGCGGACGCCCGCCTCAATGGCCATGCACACGCCCGGGCCGTAGTCCGCCTCCCTGCCGGGCATGCGGCAGACGCCCCGGCCCGAGAGCACCTCATGCAGTTCGAGCGAGCCGTCGTGCGTGTGGTCGCCTATGGCGCGCCGCGCCCCGATACGCACGAGATGACAACTGAGACGCCCTCCGGTATCCTTGCCGAGCATCAGGTTCTTCATCCAGACGCCCTCGAAAACCGGATGGGGATTCCATTCCTGGTTGCCGGCGCTCAGCGTCCGGTCGCCCAGGATGACGGTGGCGGCCTCGAACAGCTTTCCTGCATCGTTCATGGTCGTAAACCTCCTGAAGGTGCGTGTTTTCCGGGCTCTATCCGGCTGACGCGCCGCGCGTCTTGTAGAATCGTATCCGCCCCGAAAGGAGTCCCCATGCTGCGCGTCCTGTTCCACCACGGCTCCATGACCACCGGACAGACCGCCCGGCCGGAACCTTCCGGTGACGAGGTCCTGGTCCGCGTGCTGCTGGCCGGCATCTGCAATACAGACATCGAGCTCCTCAAAGGCTACATGAACTTCTCCGGCACCCCCGGACACGAGTTCGTGGGCGTGGTGGAAGCGGCCCCCTCATCTCCCGAACTCGTGGGCAGGCGCGTCGTCGCCGACATCAACATCGCCCCGGGCCCCGGGGACCACCGGCACGCCCCGGACCGCACGGTGCTCGGCATCCTCGGCAAGGACGGGGCATTCGCCGAGTATCTGACCGTGCCCGCCGCCAACTGCCACGTGGTGCCGGACACGCTCTCCGACGAGGCGGCCGTGTTCGCCGAGCCCCTGGCCGCAGCCCTGGAGGTGGGCCAGCAGGTGCACGTCCGGGCCACGGACCGTGTGGCCGTGCTTGGCGACGGCAAGCTGGGCCTCTTGGCTGCGCTTGGCCTCAGGCACCTGTGCCCGGGGCTCGTCCTGGCGGGGAAGCATCCGGAGAAACTGGCTCTGGCGGCGGCCCACGGCGTCGAGACAGCCATGTCCGGAGAGATTTCAGGACCGTTCGACCTGGTGGTGGAGGCCACGGGCAGCCCAAGGGGGCTCTCCCAGGCCCTGGACCTGGTGCGCCCCGAGGGTGTCATCGTGCTCAAGTCCACCACCGAGGCCGACACCCGCCTGAACCTTTCGCGCGTGGTGGTGCGGGAGATCACCCTGTTGGGCTCGCGCTGCGGCGACACCGCCCTGGCCCTGGACTGGCTGGCGCGCGGACTGGTGGACCCGTACGGGCTGATCGAAGCGACATACCCGCTGGAGCGCTTCGAAGAGGCTTTCGCGGCAGCCTCACGCCCGGGAGCCATGAAGGTGCTGGTGCGGGTGTCGAAGTGATGAAGCAATAGGGAGAGGAAGAGCGGGAGGAGGATGCCTCCGGAGGCCAAAGGGACTGGTCCCTTGGGAATCCCCTTCGGCTTCGCCTCGATCGATGTGAAGGATGCTGGGGAGCGCGGCTTTTCGCGCCCCCCGCTTTATTGATTCGTTACGCGGAGGACGCCAGAAGCGTCACCCCCCGGATGACATTGCCGCTTCGGGTGGGCGCGGGCGCTTCGTGGAGGACGTCCACGCGGCCTCCGGCGGCGATGACGAGACGGGATAGCTCTTCGGGGGTATAGTGTCTGGCCCAGTAGAGCAGCCGCCCCTCCTGGCGCACCGGGAACGTGCCGCGCTCGGCGGACAGGGACTGGCCCTCCAGGTAGCGCGCCGCGTACAACGGCGCATCCCAGCTCTGGAGGAAGTCCTGGACGCCGACCACACCACGGCTCACCCGGAAGGCTTCGCGGAGCACGGCCAGACGGCACGCCGGGTCCGTCAGCACCGTCAGAACCGCCCGGAGCAGGACAAGTTCGAAACACGCGTCCTTGAAGGGCAAACGCCCGCCCTCCCCTTGGGCTACCCGGCGCATGCCGGAAACGCGCTCCAGGCTGGGCCCGTTCACGTCCACACCGAAATAGAGCCCGCCCGCAGCCTCGATTTCCGGAGCGATCCCGGCCTCGCCGCACCCCACGTCCAGAACGCGCGACCCGGCCCGGACGCGTTCACGAAACAGGTCCGGCAGGCTCAGGCTGGAGGGTACTTTCGGGGTGGTGTGCCAATCCATGGGGACGGGGATGGACATAGGGTGCCACCGGAAGGGAACGACATCGACATTCCGGCTGTGCCTGCGCGAAAGGGCACGGCCCGGACAAGCGCCGCCGGTGCAGCCGAAGGGGGGACTTGAGCCCCCCTTACGTTACCTGTAGTTGCCCGCGGTGAAGCCGATGCGCTCGATGGCGGCCTTGACCACATCGTCGGCCACGGGCTTGGTTTCGTCGTAGGTGGCGGTGCCGAAGGTCAGATCGACCTTCACGTTGGTAAGCCCCTCGATGCCCGACAGGGCCCGGGTGACGGACTGCACGCAGTGGTTGCAGCTCATGCCTTTGACTTCGATGGTGCGTGTTCTCATGCGCTTACGGACTCCATTTGGATTTCAGCTGCAACTTTACACCTCGCTTTCGTGACCGCAAGAGAAATCCTTTCCGCCCGGCTCACCTCGTCTGGATGTCCAAAGCCCGCAGGCCGTCCGCGATGGGCACGAAGTACGACAGGCCTTTATACTCACCGGACCCCCAGGACGTCAGCCCGACGACGCGCCCCTGCGCGTCCACCATGGGGCCTCCGCTATTTCCGAAGGTCACGGACGTGTCGCTTTGCAGCCAGCGGGATCCGTCTTTTTTGAAACGGTAAGAGCTGACGACACCCTTGGTGATGGTTCCTCTGTTTGCGGTATCAAGGGGAGCCCCCACCGCGTACACTTCGGTCCCCGGGGCAAGATCTTCCAGGCGCAGGGGGAGCCCCTTGACCGGCGGCGACTCGATCTTCAGGAGTCCCACATCCTGCTTGGGTTCCGATTTGACGACGACACCCTCGGCTTTCGTGCCGTTGGAGAAAAGCACGCGCATCCTCTTCACGCCGTCCACCACGTGGTGGTTGGTAAGGATATATCCCTCGTCACCGATCAGCACACCCGAGCCGTGCCCCCCCAGTTCCAACACCACGACGCTCTTTTGAACTTCCGCCAGGGTGCGCGTCTGTTTAGCTTGGGCGGCCACGGTGATCGGGCCGGTGGCATCCCCGGCTTGCGCTGCCGGCGGATTGGCCTGCGTCGCGTCGGTCAATCCGCCCATGTTGCCGGAGCCCTTCCCCGCGTCCATGACCGCATCCAGGAACTGCTTGTCCGCGAGCAACCCCTGCACGGCGCTGGTGAAGGCCAGATACATCACCTCATCTGCGTTGCCGTCCGAGAAATTGCGCTCAGCTTCCCCCGTTGAGGCCGTTTTGAAGATCACCTTCTTGTCCATATTGGAGTAGACTTGCCATTCCACGCTTATGCTCGCCTTGCTGCGGCCGTTCATCTTGTCCATGAAGTAGGCGTTGGCGTTGGGATAGCAGACGTCGGAGGCAATGGAGGTAATGAGTCCGCCCACGGAGATTTCGGCTGCCGGGCTTTTCGAGCCGAACAGGTCGGTGGGGTCTCCGACCACATTGTAGTTGTTTCGCTTGAGCTCCTCGAAAAAGATGGAGGAGAATTCCGAATCACCCGCGCCTCTGCTGCCGCCCCTCCAGGTCTTCTGTCCAACGACGAAACAGGCGAACCCTGCCTTGAGCTGGCCTATGACCTGGCCGCGAGGCACCTTCACCACCATCTTGCCCAGATTGATGCTCTTGGTCTCCTTCCCGTCGGGAACCTCGATGACCGCATGTTCTTTCATGACTGTCTTGTCGACGCATGCGCCAAGGGCCACGGCCAAGAGAACCACAACAACCGGCATGAAAACACGCATTGGCTACTCCCTTCCCGTTCTGAATTACGCGCCCATAGTATCGTTAAGACGTATATAATTCAACGAAAACAATCCACTCGCCGAAACAAAAAAGGCCACCCCGCAAGGGGTGGCCTAGAGAAGGAGCAGAACGGTAACGAGATGTCAGGATCGACCGTTCTCGAGCCAGGCCATGGCCTTGGTGAAATCGAGCGTCCCGGTGTAGATGGCCCGGCCGCTGATCACACCGTGCAGCCCCTTGGCGGCAAGCGGTGCCAGGGCCTTGAGGTCGTCCAGGGTGGCCACGCCCCCGGCCGCGATGACCGGCAGCTTCGTCTTGGACAGCAGCGCCTCCATGGCCGGAATGTTCACCCCCGACTGCATGCCGTCGCGGCTGATGTCGGTATAGACGAGACAAGCCGTGCCCTGGGCTTCCAGGCGGGGCAGCACGTCGTCCACGGTGAGGCCCGAGTCCTCCACCCACCCCTTGGTCTTGAGGCGGCCGCCGTCGGCGTCCAGGGACACGCACACCTTGCCGGGCAGGGCCGCGCAGAGCTCCCCGAACCGGTCAGGGTCGGCCAGGGCCATGGTGCCTATGAGCAGGCGCGAAACGCCCGCCGCGACGTATGCCTTGGCCGTGGCCAGATCGCGGATGCCGCCTCCCAGCTGCACCGGGACGTTCCCGGCGCGCCTGCAGATGGCCGCCACGAGATCCTTGTTGGCGGGCACGCCCTCGAAGGCCCCATCCAGGTCCACCACGTGCAGGGCTTTGGCCCCCTTGTCCAGCCAGTGCCCGGCGGCGCTGACCGGGTCCGGGTCGAACACCGTCACCTGGTCGGCCAGCCCCTGCTTGAGGCGTACGCACTGGCCATCCTTGATGTCGATGGCCGGGTACAGAATCACAGCCCGAACTCCTTGAGGCCCTTCTCGATGCCTTCGCGGGCGAGGTCCTCGGCAGTGACCCACTGGCCCTTGCGCTTGAAGAACTTGTCCATTTCGAGAATGTTGTCCGTAAGGGCCTGCTGCTGGTAGTCGTAGTGGAAGTGGTTCGTAATTCCGCCGGTCTTCACGTTGACCAGATACAGGTCAAGGATGACCCAGGCGGGGCTTGTGGACCCGGCGGCGGAGCCTTCGCGCTCCTTCCAGTGCACGGCCACGGGCACCAGCAGGTACTGGGCGTCCAGACACTTGCCCACTTCCTGCCAGTACTTGAGGGTGGCCATCCTGCTGGCCTCGGGGGCGCGCCGCACGGAGTCCGCGCAGGACTTCGCCTTGGTCCCGGCGATGATGTTGCGCTCGGGGGTGATCTTCATGGCCTTGGCCAGGATGGAGTCCAGGTCGTCCAGGGCGTCGGCCTTGGGGGCCATGACTCGCTCGGGCATGTACCCGCTCAGCAGTTCCCAGGGTTCGTGGGCCACGGTGAACGGAGCTACGGCCACGGTGAACTGGGGGTTCATCTTGGGCTCCACCTGGGGCTTGCGGCGCTGGCAGGCGGAAGCGAAAACGACGGACAGGACCAGAAGAACGATGATCGCGCGGTTGGAACGCATCAGCCTAGGCTCCCTTTGGTGCTGGGCACCCCGGCCCTCTCACGCGCCACGGCCTGGCGCAGCGCCACCCCGAGCGCCTTGAAGGACGACTCCAGCAGGTGGTGTGCGTTCTTGCCGTAGAGCATGCGGACGTGCAGGTTCATCTGGCCCTTGAAGGCCAGGGATTTGAAGAACTCCCGCCAGACATCCTTTTCCTCGCCAGCCACCTGAGCCGGCAGCAGGCCGTCCTCGTAGACCAGATAGGCCCGGCCGGAGAGGTCAACCACGGCCTCGGAGAGCGCCTCGTCCAGGGGGAAGCGGGCATGCCCCACCCTGTTGATCCCGGCCTTGTCGCCGAGGGCGTCGCAAAGGGCCTGCCCCAGGCACAGGCCGATGTCCTCCAGGGTGTGGTGCGCGTCCACGTGCAGGTCGCCCTTGCAGAAGAGCTTGATATCCATGCCGGACCAGAAGGCCAGCAGGGTCAGCATGTGGTCGGCGAATCCGACCCCCGTGGAAACTTCCGCCGTGCCCTGGCCGTCGAGCTCGAGTTCCAGCTCGATGGAGGTTTCCTTGGTGGTGCGGGTGATCCGGGCTTTACGCATGGCTCTTTTCCTGGGCCGGAGCTTCCGGTTTGGCGGCCTGAACGGGGGCCGCGTGTCCGGCTTCGGCCGGTTGCGCCTGTTGGTCGGCCGCGGCCTGCGCCGCAGGCTGGCCGGATGCATCATGCCCGTTCCCGGGCGTTTCGGCAACGGCGGCGGGCGCGGGCGCGGCCTGCGGGGCCGCGTCGGCCTGGGGCTGCGCGGCCGCCTCAGGGACGGCGGTGGCCGCCTGGGCCTCCTCAGGCTGGGCCGGAGCGTCGCCGAACAGCTCCTTCTTGGTCTCCTCGATGCGCTTGGCCTCGTCGGCCCTTTCGATCTCGCGTTCAAGGGTGCTGCGCACGTCGGAACTCATGCGCCTGAACTCGTTGATGCCCTTGCCGACGGCCTTCAAAAGCTCGGGCAGCTTCTGGGGCCCGATGAGCACCAGGGCCACCACCAGGATGACCAGGAACTCGGTGGAGCCGATGCCGAACATGCGCTTACTCCCATTCGATGGTCGCGGGCGGCTTGGAGGAGATGTCCAGCACGACCCGGTTGATTCCCTTGACCTCGTTGATGATGCGGTTGGAGATGCGCGCCAGGATGTCCGTGGGCACGCGCGACCAGTCGGCGGTCATGGCGTCCAGGGAGTCCACGATGCGCAGCGCGCACACGTTCTCGTAGGTGCGGTCGTCGCCCATGACGCCCACGGTCTTGAGCGGCAGGAGCACCGCGAATCCCTGCCAGACCTTGCGGTACCAGTCCGAGGCCAGAAGCTCGGCCTGCACGATCTTGTCGGCGCGGCGCAGGATGTCCAGGCGCTCGCGGGTGATGGCCCCGATGATGCGGATGGCCAGGCCCGGTCCCGGGAAGGGATGGCGCCAGATGATGCTTTCCGGCATGCCCAGCTCGTAGGCCACCTTGCGCACCTCGTCCTTGAAGAGTTCGCGCAGGGGCTCCACCAGCTTGAGGTCCATCTTCTCGGGCAGGCCGCCCACGTTGTGGTGGCTCTTGATGACCACGCTGGGGCCGCCCTTGAAGCTCACGGACTCGATCACGTCCGGGTACAGGGTGCCCTGGGCCAGCCACTTCACGCCGGGGATGGCCTTGGCCTCTTCCTCGAAGACCTCGATGAAGGTGTGGCCGATGATCTTGCGCTTCTTCTCCGGGTCCTCGACGCCCTCCAGGCGGTCCAGGAAGCGGTCCTGGGCCTGGACGTACTTGAGGTTCAGGTCGAAGTGCTCACGCAGGTAGTTGACGACTTCCTCGCCCTCGTGCAGGCGCAGCACGCCGTTGTCCACGAAGATGCAGTGCAGGCGCTTGCCGATGGCCTTGTGCAGGAGCACCGCCACCACCGTGGAGTCCACGCCGCCCGAGAGCGCGCAGACCACGTGGTCGTCCCCCAGCTTCTCGCGCAGGGCCGCCACTTCGGATTCCACGTAGCTGGCCATGGTCCAGCCGGTGCCCACGTTGGCGATCTTGAACAGGAAGTTGTTCAGGATGGCCACGCCGTCCTCGGTGTGGGCCACTTCGGGGTGGAACTGCAGGGCGTAGATGTTCCGGGATGCGTCCTGCATGGCCGCGGCCTCGACGCTGCCCGTGCGGGCGATGACCTCGAACCCGTCCGGGATGGAGACCACGTGGTCGCCGTGGGACATCCAGACCGTGTGCGCCCCGGCGGCCTCGATGCCTTCCCAGAGGGGGCTCTTGCCCGAAAAGCTCAGCTCGGCCCGGCCGTATTCGCGCTCCTTGGCAGAGGCCACCGCGCCTCCGGGCAGGGTGTTGGCCAGGAGCTGCATGCCGTAGCAGATGCCCAGCACCGGCACGCCGAGCTCGAGCACGGCGGGGTCCAGCTGGGGGGAATCCACGTCGCGCACGCTGGCCGGTCCGCCGGAGAGGATGACCGCCTTGGGGGCGATGGCCTTGAGCTTGTCGGCGCTCAAGGTGCAGGGATGGATTTCCGAGTAGACCCCGGCCTCGCGCACGCGGCGCGCGATGAGCTGGGTGTACTGGGAGCCGAAGTCCAGGATGACGACAGTGTCGTTGTGTTGCATCAGTAACTCTCCACCCTGTAGTTGGGGGATTCCTTGGTGATGATCACGTCATGGACGTGGGATTCGCGCAGCCCCGCCGGGGAGATGCGGGTGAAGCGGGGCTTCACCTGCAGTTCCTTGATGGTCGAAACGCCCACGTAGCCCATGCCGGAGCGCAGCCCGCCCACCATCTGGTAGATGGACTCGGCCACGTGCCCCTTGAAGGGCACCCTGCCCACGATGCCCTCGGGCACCAGCTTGTTGGACTTGTTGTCCTGGGAGTAGCGGTCGGCGCTGCCCTCGCGCATGGCGTCGATGGAGCCCATGCCGCGATAGATCTTGTAGGTGCGGCCCTGGTAGAGAATGGTCTCGCCCGGGCTTTCCTCGGTTCCGGCGAACATGGAGCCCATCATGACCGTGTCGGCCCCGGCGGCGATGGCCTTGACCACGTCGCCGGAGAACTTGATGCCGCCGTCGGCTATGCAGCACTTGCCCGCCTCGCGGGCTGCTCGCACGGCTTCCATGATGGCCGTGATCTGGGGCACGCCCACGCCGGCCACAATGCGGGTGGTGCAGATGGAACCGGGTCCGATGCCCACCTTCACGGCGTCCGCCCCGGCCTTGATGAGGGCCTTGGCCCCGTCGTAGGTGCCCACGTTTCCGGCGATCAGCTGGATGGTGGGAAACTGGGAGCGGATGGCCTCCACGGCGGTGATGATGTTTTTGGTGTGGCCGTGGGCCGAATCCAGGACGATGAAGTCGCACCCGGCCTCGAGCAGGGCCTCCACGCGCTCCTCTCGGCCCTGGCCCACGCCGATGGCCCCGCCCACACGCAGGCGTCCCAGGGGGTCCTTGCAGGCGTTGGGGTACTTCTGAATCTTGTCGATGTCCTTGATGGTGATGAGGCCCTTGAGCTTCTTGTTCTCGTCCACCACCAAAAGCTTCTCGATGCGGTGCTCGTGCAGGTGCTCCTTGGCGATCTCCAGGGGCGTGCCCACGGGCACCGTGATCAGCTTCTCGCTGGTCATGACGTCGCGCACCTTGGTGACGTCGTCGTCCACGAAGCGCACGTCGCGGTTGGTGACGATGCCCACCAGGCCGTCGTTCTCCACCACGGGCAGCCCGGAGATGGAAAACTCGGCCATGACCTTCAGGGCGTCGGCCACGGTCATGTCCGGGTGCACGGTCACCGGGTCGATGATCATGCCCGACTCGCTCTTCTTGACCTTCTCGACCTCGAGCTTCTGCTGGGCCACGGACATGTTCTTGTGGATGACGCCAGCGCCGCCGTTGCGGGCCATGGAGATGGCCATGCGCGACTCGGTGACGGTGTCCATGGCCGCCGAAAGAAGCGGGATGTTCAGCCGGATCTCCGGAGTGAGCGAGGTGGAGACGTCCACCTGATCGGGCAGGACCTCCGAATAGGCGGGAATCAGCAATACGTCGTCGAAGGTGAGGCCCAGGCCGGTAATCTTGTCGTCCATACGCCCTCCAGAGGCGGATTAGTCGAGTCCGAGGTACGCAGAGCGAACCTTGGGGTTTTCAAGCAGGTCTTTGGCGGGCCCCTCAAGGGTGACCACGCCGGTTTCAAGCACGTATCCACGGTGGGCGATGTGCAGGGCCATCTGCGCGTTCTGCTCCACGAGCAGGATGGTCACGCCTTCCCGGTTGATGCGCTGGATGATCTCGAAGATGTTCTCCACCACGATGGGCGCGAGCCCCAGGCTCGGCTCGTCGAGGAGCAGCACCTTGGGTCTTGCCATGAGGGCGCGTCCGATTGCAAGCATCTGCTGCTCGCCGCCGGAGAGCGTTCCGCCGTGCTGCTTGGAGCGCTCCAAAAGCTTGGGGAAAAGCTCGTAGACCTTCTCCTCGTCCGCCTTCACGCCGTCCTTGTCGTTGCGAAGATAGGCTCCCATGAGCAGGTTTTCGCGCACCGTGAGGCGCGGAAAGATCATGCGCCCCTCGGGCACCTGGGTGATGCCCTTGGCCACGATCTTTTCCGTGGAGAGCTTGGTGATGTCCTCGCCCAGGAACTCGATTGCGCCCTGCTTGGGCTGGGTCACGCCGGAGATGCTCATGAGCGTGGTGGTCTTGCCCGCGCCGTTGGCGCCGATCAGGGTGACGATCTCGCCCTGGTTCACGGTGAGCGTCACGCCCTTCAAGGCGTGTATGGAACCGTAATAGGTGTTGATGCCGGTAAGACTAAGCATGGGCCGCCCCCCTGCCCAGGTAGGCCTCGATGACCTCCGGGTTTTCCCTGATCTCGCGCGGGCCGCCCTCGGCGATCTTGACCCCGTGGTCAAGAACCACCAGATGTTCGCAGATGCTCATGACCAGCTTCATGTCGTGTTCGATGAGGACCACGGTGACGTCCTTTTCCAGGATGGCGTGTATGAGGTCCACCAGGGACGCGGTCTCCTGGGGGTTCATGCCCGCGGCGGGTTCGTCCAGCAGCAGGAGCTTGGGCTCGCTGGCCAGGGCCCGGGCGATCTCCAGGCGGCGCTGGTCGCCGTAGGAGAGGGAGCTGGAGAGGTCCAGGGCCTTGTTTTTCAGGCCCACGAAGTCCAGGTACTCCATGCTTTGCTCCACCAGGAGCTTTTCTTCGGCCTTCTGGGCCTTGGTGCGCAGCACCGCGCCCCAGAATCCCTGGTCCGCGCGGCAGTGGCGGCCGATGCGCACGTTGTCCAGCACCGGCAGCGAGCCGAAGAGCCGGATGTTCTGGAAGGTGCGGGCCACGCCCATCTGGGTCATCTGCTCGGGACGCGAGCCGCTCACGTCCGCCGGGCCGCCGTCCTTGTCGAAAACGATCTGGCCTTCGGTGGGCTTGTAGATGCCCGCGATGCAGTTGAACATGGTGGTCTTGCCCGCGCCGTTGGGGCCGATGAGGCCCAGGATGCGGCCCTTGGCCACATCGAAGCTCACGTCGGCCAGGGCCAGGAGGCCGCCGAAGCGTTTGCTCACGCCGTCGATCTTGAGAATGGTGTCCATGCCCTACCCCGCCCTCTCGGCCTGAAGCCTGGCCTTGAGGTCCAAAATGAGCCTGCTCTTCTTGCTGGTGGCGGCGATGGCCGGGAAGAAGCCGCCGGGCTTGAAGCGCATGATGAGAATCATGATGAGGCCGTAGACCAGAAACCGCGTCTCGGCGGGGAGCCCGAACTTGGGCAGCACCACGCGCAGGATCTCGCCCAGGGCGATGAGCACCACGGCGCCCACGATGGCCCCGTTGATGTTGCCGAGGCCGCCCAGCACGATCATGCACAGCACCAGGAAGGACTCCCAGAACTTGAACACGTCCGGGGCCAGGAACATGGACCACTGGGCCATGAAGCAGCCGGCCAGGGCGCCGACGCCGGCGGAGAAGGCGAAGGCCACGGTCTTGTAGGCCATGAGGTTGATGCCGCAGCTGGCTGCGGCCAGGGGGTCTTCCTTGATGGCCAGCCAGGCCCGGCCCAGGCGCGAGTCCTCGATGCGGCACATGACCACATAGACCGCGCCCACCATGACCAGTCCAAGATAGTAGTAGGGAATCTCGCTCAGGAAGTCGTAGCGCCAGTCGATGCCCAGGAACTCCAGGCTCAGGCCGATGGGGGGGATGCCCGGCAGGCCCAGGGGACCGCGCGTGAGCCATATCTCGTTGGTGAGGAAGAGCACCACCAGTTCGGTGAACCCGAAGGTCACGATGGCGAAGTAGTCGCCGGAGAGCCTGAGCGTCGGAGCGCCGCGCAGCATGCCGCACAAGGCTCCAATGGCCACGGCCCCAGGTACGATGATCCAGAAGCTGACGTTGTGGTTGAGGGCCAGGATGCCCGCCGTGTAGGCCCCGATGCCGTAGAAGCCCACGTAGCCGAGGTCCAGCAGGTTGCAGAATCCGGGCAGGACGTTGAGCCCCATGGCCAGCACGGCGTAGACCATGATGAGCACGGCTACGTGCATCACGTATTCGCTGCTGACCGGCAGCATCGGGAAGGCCAGCAGGGCGGCCAGCCCGAGCAGTTTGATTGCGGTTTTGTTTCCTGACATGTCCGCCCTCCTAGGCCTTCTGGGCCACGCTCTTGCCGAGCAGGCCCGAGGGACGAAGCAGAATGACCGCGATCATGACCGCGTAGCCCAGGCCGTCCCGGTATTGGGAGGAGACGTAGCCCGCTCCCAGGGTTTCGGCCACGCCCAGCACAACGCCGCCGAGCATGGCTCCGGGCACCGAGCCGA
Source organism: Fundidesulfovibrio terrae (assembly GCF_022808915.1). NCBI lineage: Bacteria > Pseudomonadati > Thermodesulfobacteriota > Desulfovibrionia > Desulfovibrionales > Desulfovibrionaceae > Fundidesulfovibrio > Fundidesulfovibrio terrae. The sequence continues at coordinate 130,982 of NZ_JAKZFS010000006.1, read as the reverse complement.
TGCCGCCCAGCACCGCCGCGGCGAACGCCTTGACGCCCGCGTTGTAGCCCATGGTGGCGGAGAGGGTGTTGTAATACATGCCCACCAGGATGCCGGCCACCGCGCCCAGGCTCGAGCCCAGGGCGAAGGTGAAGGAGATGACCCGGTTGACGTTGATGCCCATGAGCGCCGCGCTGACCGGGTTCTGGGCCAGGGCGCGCATGGCCGTGCCCACCTTGGTCTTGTTGATGATGAGGGTGAGGCCCACCATCATGGCGATGGTCGCGGCGTAGATGAAGACCTGCAGGCCCGAGACGTTGACCGAGCCCAGGGTGAAGGCCGTTTCGCTGAAGGCGGCGGGAACGGCGGACCGGGTGAAGGGCACCGGGCGCGATCCCCAGATGATCATGGCGATGTTCTGCAGAAAGATGGAGACGCCGATGGCCGTGATGAGGGCGGCCAGGCGCGGGGCCTTGCGCAGGGGCTTGTAGGCGATCTGGTCGATGAACACGCCTATGGCCGCGCAGCAGGCCATGGAGAGGGCGATGGCCGGGAACAGGGGGATGCCCAGGCCCTGGATGAAGGTGATGCACAGAAACGCCCCGAGCATGTACACTTCGCCGTGGGCGAAGTTGATGAGCTCGATGACGCCGTAGACCATGGTGTAGCCCACGGCGATGAGCGCGTAGATAAGCCCCAGGGTCAAGCCATTGAAGAGTTGTTGTTCGAACACGGCCTTCTCCGAACCAATTGTGTTGGCGAGCCGGGACCCGGCGCCGCCGCGTGGACCGGCGTGGGGGAAGATTCAGGCCCCCCGCGCCCGCGATCCGCGTCGTATATGCGGAAATCTTATGAAAAGAAACAGGCTGGACGGTCATCCAGCCTGTTTCGAATCAACTTAAGCCGGTGGCGGCTAGTTCGTCATCTGCTTTTCGGCGGGCACGAACTGGCCGTTCTTGACCATCTTCACGTAGGCAGGCTTCACGCAGTCGCCCTTCTCGTTGAAGTAGGTCAGGCCGGTGATGCCCTTGTAGGCCTTTTCCTTGGAATTGATGGAAGCCAGGTACTCGCGGATCTTGGCGCGGTCCGGGCCGACCTTGGAAATGGCCTCGATGATCATTCCGGCGGCGTCATACGCATTCGCGCTCATCCAGTCAACATCGCGCTTGTACTTGGTCTTGTAGGCGTCGATGAAGGCCTTGGCGTCGGGACCGGCGGTCTCGGCCAGGAAGGGGGTGGTCAGGTAGGTGTTGTCACCGGCGGGACCAGCCAGCTTGATGTAGTCGGCGTTGTCCAGGCCGTCGGCGCCGAACTTGGGCACGCTCATGCCCAGCTTCTTGGCCTGGTCGGCGATGAGGGAGCCCTCGGCGTAGTAGCCGGCGATGAACAGGGCCTCGGGGGCGGAGCCCTTCAGCTTGGTCAGCTGGGGGGTGAAGTCGGTGGCGCCCTTCATGTAGGCTTCCTCGCCCACCACGGTCAGGCCGTTGGCCTTGGCCTGCTTCACGAAGGCGTCCTTGAGGCCGATGCCGTAGTCGTTGTTCTCATAGAACACGGCCACTTTCTTCAGGTTGAGCACCTTGAGCATGTAGTCGGCCAGGAAGACGCCCTGGAAGTCGTCCAGGTACACGTTGCGGAAGCTCCAGGGCTGGCCCTTGGCGTCCTTGCCCTTGTCGGAGATGGTCACGTTGGTGGCGGTGGGGGAGAGAGCGGGCACGCCCACGCGCACGTAGTTGGGCAGGGCGGCCAGGTGGGCACCGGAGCACAGGTGGCCCACGATGGCGACCAGGTCCTTGTCGCCGGCGATCTTGGTGCCCACGGTGGCGGCTTCCTTGGGATCGCACTGTTCGTCGAAGTAGACGGCCTCGAGCATCTTGCCGTTCACGCCGCCCTTGGCGTTGACCTCTTCGATCTTCATGGCCACGCCGGCCTTGACGTTGTCGCCGTATCCGGCGGCGGAGCCGGTGAAGGGCGAGGGGACGGCGATCTTGATCACATCGGCCGCCAGGACCAGGTTGCCGACAGCCAGGAATGCGGCCATGGCGAGAGCCATGACCAGGCCACGCTTGAAGTTCATGCCTGCCTTACCTCCGAAAAAGGGTTTTGGGTCGCGTTCCAGGGAACGCAAGGCCACTACGGACTGCTGAAACCGGGATTTCACAAGAAAGGAAAAACCGGCAATTGCCCAAGCAGCTATTTAACGAAGGTAGCAGAAAATGCAACGCTTCCGTAACGTTCCGCTCTGCGTAACGAAACCGGCCCGGCCCGCTCCAGTATTGGAACAACGAGAAGCCCGCCACGGATTGCGCGGGTACGTCGCGCAAGAAAAAACGCCCGGCCCCGCATTCCGGGGCCGGGCGTCTGCCTACTTTCCGTCCGTCAGTTCCTGTTTGGCCTGTTCCCTGATCTCGGGATCGGCCTTGGGGTCGGCCTGCACGGCCTCGAAATAGGGCCTGGCCTTGGCCGGGTCCTGCAGGCCGAACTTGTAGACCGCCCCCAGGTTGAACCGGGCGTGGACGTTGGCCGGATCGAGCTTGAGCAGTTCCTCGAAAGCCTTGACCGATTCCGAAGGGCGCTCCAGGCGGAACAGGATCACCCCGTAGAGATTCAGGAGTTCCTTGTCGGCGGGATTCTTGGCCAGGGCCTTTTCCGCCATCTGCGACGCCTTGTCCCACAGCTCGGCCTCGGCGAAGGCATCGGCGGCCTGGTGCAGGGCCTCGGGGTCCTCGGGGTTCTCCTTGAGCTTGGCCATGGCGTCCACCACAGCCTTCATGGCCGGTCCTCCCATGGACCCCATGCCGCCCATGCCCCCCTCGCCTCCGGGAGCCTGCGCGCCGCGCGTGTCCAGGGCCGCGGTCAGGGAAGGGTTCTGGGCGCGGTACAGGAAGGACCACGCGAACATGGCCAAGAGGCCGACGAAGGTCACGGCCAGCACGGCCTTATTCACACGCATGGGGGCCTCAGTCGTCATCTTGCAAAGTTTCCAGTTGTTTCAAGCGGCGCTCCAGGCGCTTCTGGCGCGAGGCCACGAAGGCCACGTAGCCGCACAGTCCGAGCCAGACCAGCACGTTGGCCGCCAGCAGATAGTTTTCCTTGCCCATGGGTCACATCACCTCGCCTGATGCAGAAACACGTTCCGGATGGCCGACGCCTGGCCCAGCTGCCGGGAGCGCAGGGAAAGGAGCGCGGCCCAGAAAATCCCCACCGCCGCGATGCTCACAAGCACGGTCACGAGCATCTCGGGCTCGAGCCCCCCGCCCTGGGAGCCGAAGACGGTCGGGTGGATGGAGCGCCACTTGCGCGCCGAATAGAACACCAGCGGGACGTCCACGAAGGCCACCACGCCAAGGGCCGCGCGCACCACCGGGCCACGCTCGCCCCCCACCCCGCTCTGGCGCAGGATCAGGTAGGCCGCGTACACGAACCACATGATGAGGGTGGTGGTGAGCCTGGGGTCCCAGGTCCACCAGACGTTCCAGATGGGCTTGCCCCACAGCGACCCGGTCACCAGGGCCAGCCCGGAGAACACCACGCCCAGCTCGCAGGAGGCCCCGGCCAGCCGGTCCCACTTGCCGCCCTTGTCCAGGAGCACCATCACCGAGGCCACGAACACCACGAGGAAGCTGGCCATGGCCCACAGGGACATGGGCAGGTGGATGTAGAAGATTTTCTGCACCACGCCCATGGTCTCTTCCACGGGAGCGTACACCCAGATGAACCATTGGGCCGCGGCCAGTGCCACGGCCGCCAAGGCGGCCAGAACGACTGTCATCCTCATTCCTCGCCTGTGTAGATGAACGGAAACAGAATCAGCGCCGCGGCCGAGAACACCGCCGCGAACGCCACGGCGATCCCGAGCCAGTCGAGCCCGGCATCGCCGCCCAGGATCACCCCCTCCAGCACCCGTATCCCCGAGAGCAGAACCGGGATGATCAGGGGAAAGAAGATCACCGTGAGCAGGGATTCGCGCGAGGTCTTGCCCGAGGCCAGCGCCCCCATGAGCGAGCCCAGCGAGGCGAGCCCCACGTCAACGACCAGGACGCAGGCCAAGCCCAGGACCGGCGAACCGGCCACACCCTGCCCCAAAAAGGCCGCGACCGCCACGGCAAAAACCACCTGGCAGCACAGCACCAGGGCGAGTCCGGCCAGGGCCTTGCCCAACCACACCGCCTGCGGCGGGATGGGGGACATGGCCAGGCCCAGGCGCGAGCCGTTGCCCTCCTCCAGGTTGTACAGGCCGCTGTAGACCAGCACCTGGGCGAACAGGGTGGAGAGCCAGAATATGGCCGCGGCGGCCAGGGCCGGAACCTCCTCGCCAGGCTTGCGCGAGAGGCTGAAGACGAAGATGACCAGAAGCCCGAGAAGCGCCGTCTGGGCCAGCCCCTGGGCGCCGCGCAGGCACAGGCGCAGGTCCTTGGAGGCGATACGCAGCGACGAGGTCAGCATGCGCACTCTCCGGCCATGACCGAGGCGTCGAACCCGGAGACCGGCCCCAGGTAGGCGGCGCGGCCCCGGTCCAGGTGCAGCACGTCGTCAGCCTTGGGCAGATCGCGCTCCAGGTGGTGGCTCACCCAGACCACAGCGCGGTCGCCCTCGCGGGCGCGGGCGATCTCCTGGTGGAGCACCATCTTGGAGGCCTCATCCAGGCCGGTGTCGGGTTCGTCGAGAAAGAGAAGCCTGGGCGCTATGCAGAACACCCGGGCGAGGTTGAGCCGCTGGGCCATGCCCCGGGAGAAGTGCCCGGCCCGTTCATGGGCGAATTTTTTCAGCCCCACGCGGGTAAGCGCCGCCTCCAGGGCGGCCTCGTCCAGGCCCAGGCCGTAGAGCCCGGTCCAGAAGCGCAGGTTCTCCATGGCCGTGGCCTCGGCATAGAGGAAGGTCTGATGGCCCAGGTAGGCCATTTCGTGGCGGTCCACGCGAGCCTCCACCTTTCCTGCGGAGGGCTTGGACAGCCCGGCCATGATCCGAAGCAGCGTGGACTTACCCGCACCGTTGGCCCCGACCACCATGAGGGCGCGCCCCGGGCGCACCTGGACGTCCACGCCCTTGAAGACCAGACGGTCCCCGTAGAACTTGGCCACGCCCGAGAGCTTCAGCACATCAGTCCTCTTGCCCCTGGGCGCGGGTCAGGCACAGGAATCCGGCCAGGCACATGAGCGTGCCTCCGATCCAGAACCAGTTCACCAGCGGGTTGACGCTCACCTTGACGCTGGCGCTCTTCTCGTCGTTGAAGGCCAGCAGCGTGGCGTAGAGTTCCTCGCCCAGCGACGGGATCACCGACACCTCGGCGAAGGGCTGGGGGAAACCCTTGTAGATGCGCCGCTCCGGGGTCAGCTCGCCCAGCGTCTGGCCGCCCTTGGAAGCCAGGATCTTGGCCCGTCCGCCGGTGTAACCGGGCTCGGAGAAGTCCTCCACGGTGACGTAGGTCAGGGTGTAGGAGCCCACCTCGAAGGTCTGGCCGGGCGAGACCACGGCTTCCTTGACCTCCTGGTACGGCCCGGAGAAGGCCACGCCCACCAGCACCAGGGCCAGCCCGGCGTGCAGGAGCCACGCGCCGAGGCCACCCTTCAGGCTGCGCGCGCCCTTGGAGGTGGCCAGCAGCGCGGCCAGCCCGACCAGGGAGGACACTCCCGAGGCCATGCCCACCAGGGGCACGGGCTTACGGTAGCCCATGGCGAAGAAGGCGGCCCCGGAGACGATCATGACCGCAAAGGCGGCCATGGCCCAGCGGGGCTGGCGGAAGCCCTCCTTCCAGCCGAGCCAGGGGCAGAAGGTCAGGACCACTCCGACCAGCACGAACAGGGGGTTGCAGACGCGGTTGTAGAAGTTGGCGTCCAGGCCCACGGAATTGGCGCTCCAGAGCTTGGAGATCACCGGCCACATGGTGCCCAGAAGCACCACGGCTGCTGCTGCCATGAGCAGCCAGGCCAGCACGATGAGCATGCCCGGCAGGGACACCAGCCCGTCCACGGGCTTGGAGGCGGTGGCGGGCCTGCCGGTGAAAGCCACGTAAAGCGACACGCCCAGCCCGACCAGGATGAAGACCAGAAGCGGCCGCCCCACTCCGCCCTCGCCGAAGGCGTGCAGGGATTCGATGACCCCGCTGCGCACCAGGTAGGTGGCGAACAGGCACAGAAGAAGCGTCAGGGCCATGAGCACCACGTTGGAGCGCTTGAGCGCGCCGCGCCGGGTCTCCACGATGGCCGTGTGGATGAAGGCCGTGGCCGAGAACCAGGGGATGAGGGAGGCGTTCTCGACCGGGTCCCAGGCCCAGTAGCCGCCCCAGCCCAGTTCCATGTAGGCCCACCAGCAGCCCAGGATGATGCCAGCGGTGAGGAACACCCAGGAGGCCAGGGTGAAGGCCCGGGAATTCTTGATCCAGGAGGTGCGCTCGCCGGTGATCCAGGCGGCCAGGGCCAGGCATCCGGGCACGGTGAACCCGGCATAGCCCAGGAACAGGAGCGGCGGGTGGAAGATCATGCCCGGGTTGCGCAGCAGGGGGTTCAGGCCCTTGCCGTCGGCGGGCACGGGGGAGAGCTTGAGGAATGGGTTGCTGGGCCCGGTGAGCAGGAGCAGGAAGAACGCTTCCACGACCAGGAAGAACATCCAGAAATGGAGCTTGGTCTCGGGGGCGAGGCGCGCGTAGCCCCTGGTCATGGAGAAGGCCAGGCCGAAGAGCGCCGTCATCCAGGCCCAGAACAGGAGCGAGCCGGCCTGCCCGGCCCAGAAGGCCGTGACGGCGTAGAACATGGGCAGCACGCGGTCGGTGTAGCTGGCCACGTACTCGTAGGAAAAATCGCGCTTGAAAAGGGCCACGAAGAGCACCACGGACACGGCGGTGAACACCGAAAAGAGCACGCTCTGCCCGGCCTCGCACCAGGAGATCTTGTCCGCGTCGCGGTTCCACAGCTGCCAAGCGGCCAGTCCGGCCAGGGCCAAGGCCCCCATCAAAGACAACAAAAGCGCCCAGTAGGCGGCGAAATGCATACGTTCTCCCCCTGACGAATAGGGCGCAAGACTTCCGGGCGGATTAGCCCTTGGCCTCTTTCCTGTTTTCTTTCTGGTACTTGGACGGACACTTGGTCATGAGCGTGGTGGCCTTGAAGACGCCCTTGGCGGGGTTCACGCCGCCCTCCACGATGACCTCGACGCCCGGTTTGAACGTGTCGGGGACGGCCCCCTTGTATTCAACGGGGATGGTCTTGGACTTGTCGTCCTTGTCGATGAGCTTGAAGCTCACGCCAAGGCCCTTCTCGTTCACGATCCCGTCCTCGGCCACAGTGCCGAAGAGCCGGGCCTGCGCGAGCTTGTCGGGGGTCATGGCCAGCGCTTCCCCCACGTTGAGGAAGTACACGGTTCCCTCGTCCAGTCCCGAATAGATCAGGCCGCCGAGGCCCCCCAGAAAGAGGACCACCGCGGCCGCGTAGACGCCTTTCCTGCTGCCGGCCATCAATTCTCCTTGGCCGGGGTCTGGTTGCGCAGGAGTTTCTCCCGCCGCACCCTGGCCAGCTGTCTCATATCCGCGACCTGGTCGGTCTCGTCAACGATTTCCTTGCCCAGGATTTCCTCCAGGACGTCCTCGAGGCTTATGACGCCCTGCACGCCGCCGTATTCGTCCAGCACCACGAACAGGTGCATCCGGGACTCGATGAACCGGATGAGCACCTTGTCCAGGGACATGGTGTCCAGCACGAACTGCACGGGTTTCATGAGCTGGGCGAGCCTTAAGCCGTGCTGGTCGTTGGCCAGGGCCTCGAACACCTGGCGGCGGAAGACGATGCCCACGATGTTCTCGGGATCGTCCTCCTCGTAGACGGGCACGCGGCTGTGGGGCCAGAGGGGGTTTTCGTCGCGGGCCTCGGCCACGCTCATGCCCGCGGGCAGAGAGAAGACCACGGTGCGCGGGGTCATGATCTGGCTGACGTGCTTGACGTCCAGGGAGAGGATGTTGGTGATGGACCTCTCTTCCAGGGCGTTGATCTTGCCCGCGCGACTGGTGAGGGTCACCACGGCGCGGATGTCGTCCTCGGAGGCGTCTGGCCCCTTGGATTTGGGGGTGATCATCCGGGTGAGGAAGCCGCTGGCCCAGATGAGCGGCGTGAGCACCACCACCATTCCCTTGAGCGGCGCGGCCAGATACGGCGCAAGCGCGCGGGCGTAGACCACTCCCATGGTCTTGGGGAGTATCTCGCCGAAGACGAGGATGACCACGGAGAAAAGGATCGTGAAGTAGACGAGCTTATCCTCGCCGAGCACCCCCACGGCCAGGGCGCCCGCCACGGCCGAACCGGCGGCGCAGGCCATGGTGTTCACCGTGAGGATGGCGGTGATGGGCCGCTCGATGTTCATGCGCATCTGGTACATGATCTCGCCGGAGCGCTTGCCCTCGGTGCGCATCCGCTCGATCCAGCTCCAGCGCAGGGAATAGAGCATGGCCTCGCTCACGGAGCAGAACGACGACATGACCAGGGCCACGGCGATGGCCAGCAGCAGTTCAAACATTGTGGGCGGCCGATGGTGCTTTTGCGGCGGGACGGGGAAGGAACACGGGTTCGTCCGTCACATTCCGGTTTTGGAACATACTAAGATATTCCCCGGCATTGTAAAGTCTGCCCTACTGTCCGTCGGCGAGCCTGTCCGGGAAGTCCACCGGCAGGACGCTCGCCCATGACGGCTTGTCCGCCAGGGGAACATAGCCCGTGCGCGCGAGGATCGCCTGCCCCTGCGGTCCGGCGAGGTAGTCCATGAACGCCTTGGCCAGGGGGGGGCAGGCCTGGGGAAGAGCCGCGTGCATGACCCGGTAGATCCTGTAGCGCCCGGCGCGGAAGGCTTCCAGGTTCGGAGCGGAGCCCTCCACGGCGATGGGCTTGAGGCTGGCGTCCAGGTCGCGCATGCTGATGTAACCCAGGGTTTCCTTGTTGCGGGCCAGGGTGAAGCGCATGGCCGGCTGGCTGGAGACGCTCACGTTGCCCGCCCTGGTGGAGGGCCTGCCCTCCTCCTCGGACGCCTCGATGTACAGGGGCATGGCCGGGAAACTGGGGCCGCCCACGACGTTCCAGAACCTGATCCTGGCTCCGAAGAGCTGCTTGATCTGCTCCAGGCTGAGCGAGCCCACCGTGTTGACCGGATTGACCACCACGGCCACGGGGTCGATCCCGTAGGCGATGAACTCCAGCGGGGCGCCGGCCCGGGAGGCGTTGGCCGGGTCGCGGTCGTAGAGGCAGATGTCGGCCTGGCGCAGGCGCACGCGCCGAAGGCCGTTGCCCGCGCCGGTCAGGGAAAAGGTGATCTTCACGGAGGGGTGCTCGGCCGTGATTTGCTCGGCCGCCTCCCTGGCGGCCACGAGGCCCACGTCGCTGCCCGCGATGCGCAGTTCGCCCGATAGGCCTGCGAAGGCGTCCGTTCCCGAAGCGGCGGCCGAAGTGTCGACGACGGCCAGAAGACAAAAGAGGATTGCCGTTAGGATTTTCACTCTGGCGCCTCCCCAGGAGCGGAAACCTTGGGTTGCGGGGGCAGGAAGAACCGCTCGGCGATCTCCTCCACCACGACGTCCGGCTTTTCGGCCTCGATAAGTTCCTTGTCGAAGAGGCTCTGTTTGCCCTCGAGACCGGGCTTCACCCAGACGTAGACGCCCCGGCTGAAATGCTCCCCGAGGAAACCGAGGATTTCCCAGAAGTACGAATCGTGGAAAAACAGGGCCTTGGGCAGCTTCAGATCGTCCAGGACCGAAGCCTGGGCGGCCTGCGAGTACCCGGGCTTGAACAACCCGGTGCTCTCGCCCCTGGCCTTGAGCGGCGTCTTGGGGAGCATCAGGATCTTGTGCTCCGTGACCAGTTCCTCGATGCCCACCATGAAGGAGAGATCGCCCCCCAGAAAGGTGTACTCCTGCGGGTAGAACTGGGAAGCCTGCATGGGCTTGAGGCCTGGGAAACTGCGGGCCAGGCGCTCGATGACCGCCTGGTAGCCGGGGAACGCGCCATAGGCGTTCCAGTGGCTGTCAGTGGAATAGAACACCTGGGCGGCCTTCTTGGCCTCGAGAAGGGCCGGGCGCAGGTCGAGAACGTCGAGCGAGGTTTTGGAATTGATGTATTCCATCACCTGGTCCATGCGCGAGATCTTGCCCTCCTGCCGGTACGCGTCGGGCAGATATTCGGGATAGATGGTGTCCTTGTTGGGAGCCACCACCACGAGATACTTGATGCCGCGCTCGGCCAGCCACTTCCTGCGCTCCTCGAAGCCCGCAGCGAGCCCCTGCAGCTGGGCCTCGCTCAAGGGGTTGACGGCGCGGTGCTCCTCCAGCACGTCGATTGTGCGGTCGCGGGCCAGGAAGAGCCAGCCGTCCTTGCCCACGGCCACCGGGGAGTTGGCTGACATGGAGCCGAACAGCGACGCCGAATAGTAATTGTACCAGCGGATGAGCACTCCCCGGAACGGAAAGTTCTTGTCCAGCCAGCCCGAGGTGAACGCCTTCGCGATGGCCTTGGCGGAGCTTGCGTCCCAGGAAAATTCGGGAAAAGGCGTATTGGTGGCCTCGGCCAGCTTGCCGGCGGGAGCCAGGTTGAACACCTGGGCCGAAATCGGGAGGTAGATGGCCAGGCAGAACAAAGCCGCGCAGCCCGCCGAAACGAGCCTGCGGCCCGTGAACACGTGATTCACTCGCAGCACCTTATGCGCCGGGGCAGGTTCAGGACCAAATCTCGAGAACCTGGCTCCGCAGCCGGTTGATGTGCCCCTCCACTCCGGGAGGGACCAGATAGCGCAGATTGGATCCGCGCCGGAAGCGCTCTCGTATAAAGGAGGCGCTGATGTCAAGCCGGGGGACGTCCACGAGTTCCACGCAATTGCCCGAGGGCATGAGCCATTTTCCGGGGCCGGCGGGCTCGCAGCCCAGTTCCGGGTGGTCCGCCAGATAGGCGGCCACTTCGTCGCGGCCCAGGCTGTCCCTGGTGGACACCGCGAGGTTGGCCAGGGTCCCGAGTTCGGGCCCGCGCCGCCAGAGGTGCAGGTTGACCAGGTCGACTGCGCCCATGATGAAGTGGATGTCCGCCCCGGGATGGAGGCGGACAAGCTCGGTCAGGGTGTCCCAGGTGTACGACGGACCCGGGCGCTCGGCCTCCATGAGGTTGACCGCAAGCCCCTCGATGCCTTCTACCGCCAATGCCAGAAGCTCGGCCCGCAGCTCGAAGGGCAGCATGCCCTCCCCCCGCTTGTGGGGCGGGCGCGCCGCCGGGATGAGCTCCACCCGGTCGAGCGACAGGGCCTCGGCCATTTCCAGGGCCAGGCGCACGTGCCCGATGTGGACCGGATTGAAGGTTCCCCCGAGAAACCCGAGCTTCGGCATCTACGCCCTGACCTGCCCCTGGCCGAAGGCCACGAACTTGAGGCTGGTGAGCTCCTTCAAGCCCATCGGGCCGTAGGCGTGCAGCTTGGAGGTGCTGATGCCGATCTCCGCGCCCAGGCCCAGCTCGCCGCCGTCGTTGAAACGGGTGGAGCAGTTGATGCCCACCATGGAGGCGTCGGCCTCGCGCAAAAAACGCATGGCCCGGCCGTGGTTCGAGGTCAGGATGCACTCCGTGTGGTTGGAGCCGTAGGCCGCGATGTGTTCGAGGGCCTGGTCCATGCCGGATACCACGCGCACGGCCAGGACGTAGTCCAGGAATTCGTATCCCCAGTCCGCGTCCGTGGCGGGCTTGGCCGTGGGGCCGAGCAAGGGGAGCGAGGCCGGGCAGGCCCTAAACTCCACGCCCTTCCCCCCCAGGGCCGAGGCGACCATGGGCAGGAAAGCCTTGGCGGCCTTCTCGTGCACCAGCAGGCACTCCAGGGCGTTGCACACGCCGGGGCGCTGGCACTTGCCGTTGTCGGCCACGGTGACCGCGTTCGCGAGGTCCGCGTCCTCGTCCACGAACAGGTGGCACACTCCCTTGTAGTGCTTGAGCACGGGCATGGTGGCCGCTTCCACCACGGAGCGGATGAGCCCCTCGCCGCCGCGCGGGATCATCACGTCGATGAACTCGTCGAGCTTGCACAGGGCGGGCACGGCGGCGCGATCGGTGGTGTCCACCAGGCGCACGGCCCCACCGGGCAGTCCCGCCTCCTCCAGGGCCTGGCTCAAAAGCCCGGCCAAGGCCATGTTGGAATGAAAAGCTTCAGAGCCGCCACGCAGCACCACCGCGTTGCCCGCCTTGAGGCACAGGATGGCCGAGTCCACGGTGACGTTGGGGCGCGACTCGTAGATCATGCACACCACGCCGAGCGGAATGCGCATCTTGCCGACCATCAGGCCGTTGGGCCGCTGCCACATGGTTTCGATGGCCCCCACGGGGTCGTCCATGGCCGCCACGTCCAGGCAGGCCTTGGCCATGGAGGCCAGCACCTTGGGGGTCAGGCGCAGGCGGTCCAGCTTGGCCGAGTCCATGCCCGCGCTTTGGGCCTGGGCGATGTCCTTGGCGTTTGCCTCGGCGATGAAATCCGCGCGAGACTCCAGAAGGCCGGCCAGGATGGCCAGGGCCTTGTCCTTGGCGGCTCCGGGAGCCTTGGCCATCAAACGGGAAGCGTCCTTGGCCTGTCGGGCCAGGGCCGCCATCTGCTCGTGAATGCTCATGCGACCTCCGCGTAACTGGTCTCCATCAGATAGCCTCGGGCAAGCGCCCGCGTCAACGAGTGCCTTTTGACAGGCACGGGCCTTTGGGTATAGATGAAGCGCCTTTCGGCCCCGCCCGCCGCCAACGCGGCGGGTATTTTGCAATCTGCAACCACCCAAACCCAAATAAGCGGCACCCCATGGCAGACATCACCTTCGAGCGTCCCGAGCAGATGAGCCCCCTGGCACGTTTCATGTCCCAATACTGGCGCACCGCCGCTGCCGCAGTGATCGCGGCCCTGGTGGCCGTGGCCGCCTACGCCTGGTACACCTCCAGCGCGCAGCAGGCCAAGATCAAGGCCGAGAACGACCTTGGGGCCATCATCGCCACCAAGACCGGCCCCGAGCGCCTGGCCGCCCTGGAAGCCTATCTGAAGAGCGCGCCCTCCTCCACCAAGGGAGCGGCCCTCCTGGAGCTCGCCCGCACCGCCCAGGAACAGAACGTCTTCGACAAGGCCGCCGACGCCTGGAACCAGCTGTCCCTGACCGCCCCCGACGGCATCCGCGAACTGGCCGTCATAGGCCGGGCCTCCGCCGTGGCTCTTGGCGGCGACAAGGCCCAGGCCGTGAAGATCCTCTCCGATTTCCTGCCCAAGGCTCCCAAGGGCTTCCAGCCCGTGGTGGCCCGCCAGCTCGCCGGAGTGGCCGAGGAAGCCCAGGCCTGGAACGAGGCCCTGGCCGCCTACGAGCGCATGAAGGATGCCGGCGCGGGCGCCAACAAGGCTTTCTACGAAGCCAAGATCGCCGAAATCAAAGCCAAAATGAAATAACCGTTCCATAAAGGATCAGCATCCATGCCAAGCCCCCTGTTGGCCGACACCGCAGGCGAAAAGCTCCTGCTGCTCGGCAACGAAGCCATCGTGCGCGGAGCCCTCGAAGGCGGCGTCGGGTTCGTGAGCTGCTATCCGGGCACTCCCTCCTCGGAAGTGCCCGACACCTTCTTCCGCTTGAGCCGCGAGGGAGACTACTACTTCGAGTACTCAACCAACGAGAAGGTGGCCCTGGAAGTAGGCGCGGGCGCGGCCCTGGCCGGCGTGCCCACCCTGGTGACCATGAAGCACGTGGGCGTGAACGTGGCGGCCGATCCGCTGCTCACGCTCTCCTACATCACCGCTCCGGGCGGGCTGGTGCTTCTGTCCGCCGACGATCCCGGCTGCCATTCCAGCCAGAACGAGCAGGACAACCGCCATTACGCCCGCCTGGCCGGGCTGCCCTGCTTCGAGCCCGCCACGGCCCAGGAATGCAAGGACATGACCCGCGACGCGCTGCACCTGGCCACCCGCACCGGCCAGCCCGTGCTTCTGCGCACCACCACCCGGGTCAACCACGTGCGCGGTCCGGTGAAGATGGGCAGCCTCCCCAAGGAGAAACCCTACAAGCCCTTCGAGCGCAAGCTTTCGCAGTTCGTGCCCATCCCGGCCCATTCTCGGGTGCATCACCGCCAGTTGCTGGACCGCCTGGAGGCCATCGGCCACGAGGCCGAGCGCTCCCCCTGGAACAAGGTCTCGGGCGCGGGCGACATGGGCGTGGTGGCCTCGGGCATCAGCCGCTGCTACCTTGCGGACGCCCTGCACGAGGAAGGCATGGAGGGACAGGTCAAGGTGCTGGATCTCGGATTCAGCTACCCCATGCCCGACGAGCTGATCCTTGAGTTCGTCAAGGGTTTGAAAACGCTTCTGGTGCTCGAGGAGCTCGATCCCCTGGTTGAAAACCACATCCGGGCGCTCCTGCAGCGCCACGGTGTGGAACTTACGGTGCTGGGCAAGGGCGATACCCTGCCGCTGTGGGGCGAATACTCCACGGACCTGGCTCGCCAGGCCCTGCGTTCGGCCATGGGCCGCCAGGCCCGGACCGTGGACCACTGCGCCCCGCAGCAGGGGCTGGCCATGCGCCCGCCCAACCTGTGCGCGGGGTGCTCGCACCGGGCCTCCTACTTCACCGTGCGCGAGGTGTTCGGCGACGGGGCGTTCTACTCCTCCGACATCGGCTGCTACACCCTGGGGCTTCTGCCGCCCCTTTCCGCGGCCGACTTCCTCGTGTGCATGGGTTCGAGCATCTCCACGGGCTCGGGCTTCGCCACCGCTTCCGGCCGGCCTACCATCGGCTTCATCGGCGACTCAACCTTCTTTCATTCCGGAGTCACCGGGCTCATCAACGCCGTCTACAACAACCACGACATCCTGGTGGTCATCCTGGACAACCGCACCACGGCCATGACCGGCCACCAGCCCCACCCGGGCGTGGACCACACGGCCATCGGCCCCAACGAGCGCCCGGTGGAGATCGAGCCCCTCGTCAGGGCCTGCGGCGTCCAGCACGTCAAGACTCTCTCCCCGCTCAACCACAAGGCCGCCAAGAAGGCCTTGGAAGAGATGAAGGCACTTTCCGGCCCCCGGGTCATCATCTTCCGCGACCCGTGCGTCATCCACGAACGCAGGACCAGCGGCAAGCCCAAGTCCCAGGTGGCCACGGTGGCCGAGACCACCGCCGGATGCCTGGACGTGTTGAGCTCCCTGGCCTGCCCGGCCTTCCTCAAGGATGGGGGCGCGGTCCGCGTGGACGAGGAGATGTGCTCCGGGTGCATGTTCTGCCTGCAGTTGGACAAGTCCTTCAAGGCCAAGAAAAGGGGCGCATAGATGCAGCGCACGCGTATATTCTTCACCGGAGTGGGCGGACAGGGCACCCTGACCGCCACCAAGCTCGTCTCGCTCACCGCCCTGGACGAGGGCCTGCCCGTCACCTCGGGCGAGATCCACGGCATGGCCCAGCGCGGGGGCGTGGTGGAATCCACGGTGCTCATCGGCTACCTGAGCCCCAAGATCACCCACGGCGAGGCCGACGTGCTCCTGGGATTCGAACTCCTGGAGACCCTGCGGGCCCTGTGCTACGTGAAGCCCGGCGGCAAGCTCTTGAGCAATTCCGAGGCCCTGCCTCCCCTGTCGGTGGCCACGGGCAAGGCGGACTATCCCTCGCTGGAGTCGGTACGGGCCAAGGCCCAGGCCGTGGCCTCCCAGGCGTGGTTCCTGCCCTGCCGCACCCTGGCCGAAAAGGCCGGATCGGCCCAGAGCGCCAACACGGTGCTTCTCGGAGCGGCCTGCGCTGCTCACGCCCTGCCGTTTGGCATGGAGGCCCTGGAACGTTCGGTGCGCAAATACCTGAAGCCCGCCCTGGCCGAGATCAACCTCAAGGCCCTGGCCCTGGGGGCCGAGGCCGTCCGCGGCTGACCTGGGGGAGATTAGAATGAACGTCTTCTCATCCGGCGAGAGCCTTTCCCAGAAGTTCCTCACGGCCCTGCGCGCCCTGTTGGACGAGTCGGTGCCCTCGCGTTCCGCGCGTGACTGCCTGGACGCCATGCTGGCCCGCATGGTGGAGGTCATGGGCTATCACCGGGTCTACCTGGAACTTCTGGACGTGCCGCTGAAGAACCTGCGCCTGTCGCTGTCGCGCGGCCGGGAGACCTTCTTCAACGCGCCCCAGGGGCCGGGTCCCATCGCCACGGGCCAGACCCTGGGCACGCGGCAAAGCGTCATCATCGACAACATGGCCGACCATCCGGACTTCTACGGCCGCCCGGCCCAGGAGCTGGAAAACCTGGCCTTCATCTGCGTGCCCGTGCTGGTGGCCGGACAGCGCTACACGGGCCAGCAGATCGCCATGGGGGCGCTGTGCGCCGACGTGCCCAAGGCCCCGCCCATATTCCTTGAGCACCAGCGGGACTTCATGATGGCCGCTGGGGGCGTCTTCGCCATCGCGGCAGAGCGCCTGCGCGACGAACTGGTCAAACCCAAGTCCAAGTCCCGCGCCGAGCACGAACCCGGGGCCGAGGCCCACGTCAAGCACAAGGTGGTGGCGGTCTCCAAGAGCATGCGCCTGGTGCTCCGGCAGATCGACCAGGCCGCCCAGAACGACTCGGCGGTGCTTTTGCGCGGCGAGGAAGGCACGGGCAAGGAATTCCTGGCCAAGACCCTGCACGCCCAGAGCTCCCGGCGCAAGCGCGCCTTCCAGCGCCTGGTCTGTTCGGCCGAGGCGCCGGAGGGCATCTACCGCGCCCTGTTCGGCATCCAGAAGGGCGACGCCTCCAAGTCCACCCAGTCCAAGCGCGGCGCGCTGGAGCTGGCCCAGGGCGGCACCCTCTACGTGGAAGACGTTGAGGAAATGACCATGGAGGCCCAGCAGGAGCTTCTGCGCTTCCTGCAGGACGGCACCGCACACCGCTACGGCTCGGACCAGCCCATGGCCCTGGACGTGCGGATCATCGCCTCCAGCCGGGCCAACCTGGAAGACCTGGTCAGCAGCGGCGACTTCCTGGAGGACCTCTACTACGCCCTCTCGGTGATCCCCATCTACGTGCCGCCCCTGCGCGACCGCGCGGGCGACGTGCTGCCCCTGGCCGAATACTTCCTGGAGGAGTTCGCCAAGCTGGAAGGCCGGGAGTTCAAGCGCATCTCCACTCCGGCCATCGACCTCATCAGTCAGTACCACTGGCCCGACAACGTGCGCGAGCTTTACTCCTGCATGGAGCGGGCCTTCGAGCAGTCCGAGGACGGGGTCATCCGGGCCTACCACCTGCCCCCCACCCTCCAGACCGCCGAGAGCTCCAACACCGAGGCCACCCTGTCCTTCGGCGAGGCCGTGGACCAGTTCGAGAAGGAACTGCTCATCGAGGCCCTGAAAAAGGCCAAGGGCAACATGTTCCAGGCCGCCAAGGACCTGCGCGAGAGCTACCGCATCATCAACTACAAGGTGAAGAAGCACTCCATCGACCCCAAGCGGTTCACGCCGGGCAAGAAGCGCTAGGACCTCGTCACGACGATGAAAAAGCCCCGGCCGCGCTCACGCGCGGCCGGGGCTTTCCTGTTTGTGGGGATCATCGTTTTCGGCGGGCTTCGCCCGCAGGTGCCCGCAAGCCATCGCCGTTTCTGACGCGTTCTTCCGGGAGTCCGGCCGTCCGTGCGGACGCAGCCCCCGCCTTAAGGCATCCGCTCAGGAAGGCTTTCCGAGGAGCGCCAGCAGCTTGCGGGCAGCCGCCTCGGACGAGGCCGGATTCTGCCCCGTGACCAGGTTCCTGTCCGCAACGGCGTGCGGCTGGAAAAGCCCGGCGTTCTCGAAGCGGCCTCCCTTGGCCCGCAGCTCGTCCTCCAGGGAGAACGGCACCACGCCGTCCAGCCCCACGGCCTTTTCCTCGGCGTTGGTGAAGCCCGTCACGGAAATCCCCAACACCAGGGGCGTGCCGTCGTATTTCCTGGCGTGGCGCAGCACGGCCGGGCCGTGGCACACAGCTCCAACTGGCTTGCCAGCCGCGAACATGGTCTCGATGATCGAGATGGAATCGTCGTCCTCGGCCAAGTCCCACAGGGGGCCGTGCCCGCCGGGATAGAACACCGCGTCGAAGTCAGCCGCGGACACGTCCGCGAGCCTCACTGTGCCGGACAAGGCCGCCAGGGCCAACGCGTCCAGTTGGAACCGCCTGCACGCATCCGTGAGCGTCTCGAGGGTCTCGCTGCCCGGGTCCACGGGAGGCCGCCCGCCCTTGGGCGAGGCCAGAGTCACGCTCGCCCCGGCGTCCCTGAACACGTAGTAGGGCGCGGCCAGCTCCTCCAGCCAGACCCCGGTCCTGCGGCCCGTATCCCCCAACTCGCCGTTGGATGTGATCACCATGAGTATTTTCATGTCCGCTCCTTGTCGCCGGAATAGGACTGACGCATAGCACGGTCCGTGCGAAAATTTCCACCGGCAATCCCGCCCGGGCTCTTCCACAACAGTTTGACCCCCGGCCGTTTTCTGCTAGAAAGGAGCATGGTGAAAATCCCGCCGGTGCAAGTCCACGGCGGAAGGAGGCATTGATGACACGGCAGATTTCCTTCACCAGGCTGGAGCAGGCGGCGGCCCCCGGGCTGCGCGACCGCATCGACAAGGCCGAATCCACGGAGGACGTGCGCAAGATATTCGCGGAGGCAGCCTCCATGCTTCTCTCGGACGCGCTGGGACAGCCCGGATCCGTACGCTACGAGGACGTGTCCCTGTCGCCCGGCGAGCCGGACGGGTACGCCCTGGTCCCGTCCCTGCTCCAAGCCCCGTCCTTCAAGGATACCTGGGAGGGCTCCGACCTGCCCCGGATCATGGCCACCCTGGCGCGCGGCGCGGTGAACCGCTACCACCACCTGGACAAGCACCCCGAGAAGACCCAGGCCAAGATATTCCACCACAAGCAGGGCAAACGCTGACTGTCGCGGCCCACCAAAAGCGAAACGACCGGGAAGAGGCCCTCCCCGGTCGTTTATGCGTTCGTTCGCCCCTAGCGGGCGCCGTATCCGGACCTGCCATGGCGGCGCGATATTTCACGCGCGCCTCCCGGTCTCCCTGCGGCGGATCACCCCGCCTCTATTGGCAGTAGGCCATGGCCCGGCAGATGCTCTCCAGGCTTTCGCCCTTGGCCCGGCGGGCCTTGAGAGCCTTGATGAACTTGGGGCCCATCTCGGCGTAGAACTTTTCGCAGGCCGCCCTGTCCCCGGGGGGCAGAAGGGCGCACTGCTTGCTCGCGTCCACCGCGATGTTCTGCCCGTCCCCGGCGGAAGCGTCCACCAGCCCGAGAACGAGCTGGCAGGCCGTGCATTCCATGTAGCTGCCAGACTGGGCCGGGGCCTGCCCCGCCGTGCAGGCGACGATCATCGCCGCCAGAATCCATTTCTTCATGACCAAACCTCAAATTTTCCAGATTTTCTCATTTTCCCTGCCGCACGCCCATCAACCGGCGCGAAGCTGTAGGGGATTCCAAAGGGACCCCGTCCCTTTGGCCGCCGGAGGCCTCTTCATCCCCCTTCTGCACTCTCCCCTCCCGCAAAACCGCGCGACACTAGGCCCGCTCACCGCAAAACTCAAGACGCCCGTCCTCTTGCCTCAGCCGTGAATTTCTACTAGCACCCCGGCACGGGAGGAAAACCATGCTCGCCATTCTCGACTATAAGGCCGGCAACCAGACGTCCGTCCGCCGCGCCCTGGACAACCTCGGCATCCCCTGCCAGATCACCGCCGACCCCGGCGTCCTGCTCAAGGCTTCCGGCGTGATCTTCCCCGGCGTGGGCGCAGCCGGCCAGGCCATGGACGAACTCACCAGCACCGGCCTGGACAACGTGCTGCGCAAGATCGTCGATTCCGGAAAGCCGCTCTTGGGCATCTGCGTGGGCTGCCAGATCCTGCTGGACTACTCCGAGGAGAACGACACCCAGGCCCTGGGCATCGTCCCCGGCGCATGCGCCATGTTCAACCGGGCGCTGACCGAAGAGGACGGCGAGCCCATCCGCGTGCCGCACATGGGCTGGAACAAGATCAAGCTGGCCAAGCCCTGCGAGCTCTTCGAGGGCGTGGACGCCGACTCCGAATTCTATTTCGTGCACAGCTACTATCCCGTGCCCAAGGCCGAGTTCGTGCTGGGCACCACCTTCTACGGCATGGAGTTCTGCTCCGTGCACGGAAGGCCCGGCCTCTGGGCCGTGCAGTTCCACCCGGAGAAGTCCGGCCGCCCGGGACTTACGCTGCTCGCCAACTTCGCCAAATACTGCGGGGAGGCCTCCAATGCTCAGTAAGCGCGTCATCCCCTGCCTGGACGTCCGCGACGGCCGCCTGACCAAAGGCGTGAAATTCCTCGAAAACGTGGACATCGGCGACCCCGTCGAGACTGCCAAGGCCTACTACGAGCAAGGTGCGGACGAGATCGTCTTCTACGACATCACCGCCTCCTCCGAGGGCCGGGGCATCATGCTCAAGGTGGTGGAGAAGGTCGCTTCCCAGATATTCATCCCCTTCTCCGTGGGCGGGGGCATCTCCACCGTGGACGACATGCGCGCGGTGCTCCTGGCCGGGGCCGAGAAAGTCTCGGTGAACTCCGCCGCAGTCAAGAACCCGGACATCATTAGCCAAGGCGCGGCCGCGTTCGGCGCGCAGTGCGTGGTGGTGGGCATGGACGTGCTCAAGGTGGGCGTGAGCGAGCAGATTCCCTCGGGCTACGAGATCGTCATCCACGGCGGGCGCAAGAAGATGGGCCTGGACGCCATCGAATGGGCCAAGACCGCCGAGGCTCTGGGAGCAGGCGAACTCTGCGTGAACTCCATCGACGCCGACGGCACCAAGGCCGGCTACGAGCTGACGCTGACCCGCATGATCAGCGAGGCCGTGACCATCCCGGTGATCGCCTCGGGCGGCGCGGGATCGCCCAGGCACATGCTGGACGCCCTCACCGAAGGCAAGGCCAGCGCGGCGCTCATCGCCTCCATCGTGCACTACGGCGAGTACACCATTGCAGACCTCAAGAAGTACCTGAGCGACGGCGGCGTGAAGATGCGCACAGTCTGGTAGACGCGGCGAGAAAGCGAAGAGAAGAACGAAAGGCCCGGCATGTCCGGGCCTTTTTCGTGCTGCCCTTCTTCCACCCTCATGGTATGGTCTAAGCCCCATATTTCCGCACGGGAGGAAACATCATGGAAAACAGATGGATCGACAGAAGAAGCGCGTTGCGCCTGGGGCTTTGCGCCGGGGCGGGGCTCCTCCCCCTGGGGGTTGCCGCGAATGCCCGGGCCGCGAAAAAGCCCGGGAAGAAAAACGAGGAGGTTTCGGCCACCGAGGACTTGATGCGCGAACACGGAGCGCTTGTCAGGCTCCTGCTCATCTACCGGGAATCGGCAAACCGGCTCAAGGCAGGGGGGGATTTACGCGTGAAGGCCCTGGAACAGGCGGCCGGGATCATCCGCCGGTTCGTGGAGGGCTATCACGAGAAAATCGAGGAGCGGTTCGTCTTTCCCCGCTTCGAAAAGTCGCCGGACCTGGGGGAGTTGGTCCGGGTGCTCAAGGTTCAGCACGACATGGGACGCAAGGTGACCGACCGCATCCTGGCGTTGGTTAAAACGGACCTCGGCGCGGACGGGCGCACGGAAGCAGCCCAGCTGATCGCGTCCTTCGAACGCATGTATTACCCGCACCTGGCCTGGGAGGACACTATTCTCTTCCCGGCCTACCACGCGTCGATGTCCGAAAAGGAATTCGACAAGATGGGCGACCGCTTCGAGGATATGGAACACGAGACCCTGGGCGCCGGCGGTTTCGAGAGCACCCTGGCGGATATCGCGGGCCTTGAAAAGGAACTGGGGATTTACGACATTTCCCGGTTCACGCCCAGGGAATGAACCGGGCACGGCCGCGCAACAGGCACTCACCAGCGCGCGAATCCCGCGAAGTGAAACGGTGTCCAGAGGGCGAAGCCCTTTGCCGGGTGCAGGGCAGCGCCCTGACGGGTCCGGCGGAGCCCGGCTCTTATCTTTCCGCCGCGTACAGCCGTGTCCCGGCCGGTGTGTCCTCAAGCCTCAGCCCCAACGCCTCGATCTCTGCGCGCAACGTGTCGGCCTGGTTGAAATCCTTGGCGGCGCGGGCTTTCTCGCGCTTCCCGGCTAGCCTCTCCGCCTCCACGGGCCAGTTGGCCCGGGCCAAGGGCAGAAGCGACTCGTCCAGGACTCCCAGCACCGTGTCCACGGCCTTGAGCCCTTCCAGATACGCCCCGGCGTCCGCCGGGACGGCGCGCTTGCCCACGGCGCTGGTGTTGGCCCGGCGGCAGAAGGCGAAAAGCTTGGGCCAGAAGTGGTGCAGGCTCAGGTCGTCCTCCAGGGTGGAGTCCAGCTCGCGGCGCAGTTCCTCCACGGCGGCGAGGGCCTCGGGCGAAGCCTGTTCCGCTCCTGACGCCCCGTGAGAGAGGTTGGCCGCAGCCTCGCGCATCTTGCGCCAGTTGGCCGCCCACATGGCCAGTGTCTTGTCCGAGGCGTCCAGGGGCCTGCGGTAGTGCACGGACAGGAGCCACAGGCGAGCGGCCCGGAAGCCTCCCACGGCCCGGGCCACGTCCGTGATGTCCGGCTCGGCGTCCACGCCTCGCACGGAGCCGCTGACCAGCCACGCCTCGGGGCGGGTCCCGGCGGCCAGGCTCCAGATGGAGCGCAGGTTCTCCAGGTGCGGGAAGACGTGCCCCTCCCCGCCCAGCACCGCCGAGAGCGCGGGCAGCCCGGACAGGGCGCACACGGCCATCTGCATGAACCAGCTGGGGCGCACGGCTCCCCATTCGGTCTGCACCACCTGGCCGAGCTTGAGGTCCTGCAGGCTCACGCGCTTGAGCAGGGTGAAGTCCTGGGGATGGTCCTTGAGATAGGCGGCCAGGTCCACGGTCTTGCCCAGAGCCAGCTTGCCCAGGTTGGCGTGGGAGAGGACGCCGTAGCCCTTGTCGCGGGCGATGTCGAAATAGACCGAGCGCAGCTTCTCGTAGCACAGGCCCTTGCGCATGAGCGCCCGGGTCATCTCCAGGATGCGCTCAAGGCCCGAGGAGGCCGCCGGGAAGGACACCGTGGCCCCGAGCCTTCCGGCCAGGGCGGAGAGATCCTGCAGGGCCTTTTCGGCGAAAATTTCGCGGCTCGATTTGGCGGCGCGGGCTCCGGCCAGGGCGCGGTCGTCCAGGTCGGCCAGTCCGGCCGACACGGAGGCCTCGCCGCCGCGCGAGCGGATGTGCCGGGCCAGCACGTCCAGGAGTACGATGCGCCGCCAGGATTCGGCGTCGCCCGTGGCGTCCAGGCTCGGCCCGAAGGTGTAGAATCCGGCCGGGCCGGGCCTCAAGTGGACCGGCTTGCCGGTGGAGAGACAGCGCAGGCGCACGCCCTTGGCCTCGGGCGTGGCGAAGAGCTCCGTGGAGAGGTAGCGCTCCCCGCCGTCAGGCAGGATGGTCACGATCACGCCGGATTCGATCTCCGAGGCCAGCCGCACCGCCGCGGCCATGGCCGCGCCGCCGCTCATCCCGGCCAGGATGCCCTCCTGGCGGGCCAGAGTGCGGGCCATGTCGAAGGCGTCCTCGTCCTCGACGCGTACCACCTCGCCCAGCTCGCGCTTGTCGTAGATGCCCGGCGGGTAGGACTCCTGCATGTTCTTGAGGCCCTGGATGCGGTGCCCGGGCCTGGGCTCCACCGCCACGACTTTGACGGCGGGATTCAATTCCTTGAGCCTCTTGGCGATGCCCATGGCCGTACCCGATGTGCCGAGCGTGGCCACCACGTGGGTCACGCGGCCCTCGGTCTGGTCCCAGATTTCCTGGCCGGTGCCCTTATAGTGGGCGGCTATGCTCGCGGGATTGTTGAACTGATCCATGAGCACGTAGCGGCTTGGGTGCTCGCGGGCCAGGCGGTAGGCCTCCTCGATGGCCCCGTCCGTGCCCATGTGGCCCGGCGTAAGCAGAAGTTCGGCACCGTAGGCGCGCATGATGCGCTTGCGCTCCTCGGAGGCCGAGGCGGGCATGATGAGCGTCAGTTTGTAGCCCTTGACGGCGCAGACCATGGCCAAGCCTATGCCGGTGTTGCCCGACGTCGCCTCGATGACGGTCTTGTCCGGGGTGAGCTCGCCGGATTCCACGGCCGCGTCGATCATGGCCAGGGCGACCCTGTCCTTGATGGAACCGCCGACGTTCTTGGCTTCCAGCTTGGCGTAGAGCGCTACGCCCGGATTCGGGTTCAAGCGCGTGATCGCCACCAGGGGCGTCGACCCCACCAGGGAGAGAATGTCCGGATGTGCCATGCCCCAGGGATTTAGGGGAAAGACTCAGCGCTGGCAAGGAACTTGCTTGCATGGGGCGCATGAACCTGCACCAATTCCTCACCGCCAACCTGGAAGCCCTGGCTGCCGCCAAGGAACCCGTGGCCTCCTGGCTGGCATCCGGCGTCGCGGACATCGAAGGCGCACTCGAGCGCGTCTTCGTCAATGCCATGGGACTTCTCGACTGGCGCATGGATGACGGTTCCGGCGTCATCGAGAAAAGCCCGATCCTGCCGGTGCTCTACGACGAGTGGCGCAAGATCGACACCCCTGAGCGCGACGCCACGGTCATCGTGGGCGTGAACCTGGGCTACGGGCTCAACCACGTGCTCACCGGCACGCCCGACTCCCACAAGGTGCTGGTCATCGAGCCCAGGCCCGACGTGCTTCTGGCCTGCCTCGGCCAGACCGACTACCGCCCCTTCATCCAGGCCGGAAAGCTCCGTTTCGTGGTGCCAAGCCACGACCAGGTGGAAGCGGCCGTCCAGCGCCTGGACCTGAACCTCGTCTACGGCAGCATCCACCTGCGAAACGACCTGCCCTCACAGCAGATCGGGCCCGAATACGCCCAGATGACCCACCTCACCCGGGGCAAGCTGGAAAACTTTTCCGTGGAGTTGGCCACCCTGCGCCTCAAGCAGGAGGTCATGGTCGGCAACGAATTGCAAAACTACTCCGACGCCATGAATCACGGCAGCCTCCTGCCGCTCAAGGGCACGGCCCAGGGCGTCACGGCGGTGATCCTCGGCGCGGGGCCGTCCTTGGCCGACAACGGGCCGCTTTTGGCCAAGCGTCCGGGACACGCCCTCTACGCCTCGGCCCTGCAGACCCTGCCCGCCATGGAGCGCGTGGGGCTCAAGCCCGACTTCTGCCTGGCCATCGACTTCCGTGACGAGATGATGCGCCTCTACGACAACATCCAGGACATGTCCTGGCTTGAAAACCTGCCGCTGATCTATTCCACCAAGATGGACCCGGGTGTGGTCAGGCGCTATCCTGGCCCCAAGATCCCGCTCTGGACCATGGGCGGACTCGGCACCTACGTGTTCCAGGAGCACGAACTGGTGCTGGACGCGGGCGGCAACGTGGGCGTCACCCTGGCGAGGTTCCTCTCCTGGTGCGGCGTGAGCCGCATCGTGCTGGCGGGGCAGGACTTCTCCTGGCCCGGCGACAGAACCCACGCCCCCGGCCACCACGCCCACCAGAACGTGCAGAGCTTCGATCCCAACCGGGACGTGCAGTTCACCAACCTCTGGGGACAGACCATCTATTCCAACGTGGGCTACCTCTCGGCCAAGCGCGACCTGGAAAAGGACCTCCGCAAGGCCCAGGTGCCCATCTACAACATCTACGGCGGCGGCGCGGAGATCGAGGGCAGCACGGTGGTGGACGTCGAGGAATGCCACCAGCGCGGCCTGCTGGCCTCCCAGCCCGGGGCCAAGGAGCGCTTCCTGGACGCCATCCGCCGGGTGAACCAGCCCCGCACGCGGCCGGTGTACCAGGCGCGCCACAACACCTGGAACCAGTCGCTGCGCCAGGCCACCAAGCATTTCGAGAAGTTCATGAAAAAGCCCGGCAAGCACCAGCTCGACATCAAGAACCTGCTGAACAGGGTGCTGCAGTTCCTCAAGCAGGACCCGCTCTACCTGCCCTACCTCTACAACGAGGTCATGGACATGGCGTCCATGGTGCACTGCCGCGCCAAGTATGCGCCAACGGACATGAAGGAGTACCGCGACATCCTCAAGCGCGCGCTTAACAAGGTGAAGGAGATGGACGGGGTGATGGGGCCGGCGGGCCTGGAAAAGAAGGAAGCGGCTGCGTGAAAGACAGTAGATGATTGAGTAAGATTCAGGGACGTTTCTGCAACAGGGCGTCCTTTTTTCATTCTTGACGGCCCCAAGGCTATCCCGGTGTTCCTTAAGGACAGAGAGAAATGGGAGCCCGAGATGCAAACCTAAAGAGGGGAGCTTTAAAAATCAGGTCCCACTACGGCATGATCGTTAAATTCTAAACAAAAAAATAAAAAAACAAAATCCAGGGATAAAAGTCACTCTCTGACCGTTCTTATAAATCGCAATAAGGCAGAAGAGTTATGCAACGCCTTTGTCGTGAATATTATCAAAAGAATTTTCAAATCTTACAGCAACTTCTGATGGCGCAGCACCCAATGCTTTGGCAAAGAAATCGTGATGCCTGAGTAAATTTCCTTGAATTTCTGATTTATAACGATGCTGCCTTAAAACAGTATCGAGAGCCGGAAAAAGAACTGCAATTTGTTTCTTATGGTTATCCTGAACACTCTCACTAAATCGCTTGAAAATATTATCCACACCTTTATAATAATAACGCAAATAACTAAAATAAAACCGCCTAAGCTTGTCATTATTATCTAGTTCGCAAAAAATTTGTTCAACAGTCTCATATGGAGCTTTAGATTTGTAAACAGAAATATTCAAATAAGAAAATTTTAATGTAGCATGTTGAGACTTGATATCATGCTCCAACGCCCCAAGAAAATCAAAACTCTCTGCCCTTCCATTTGCTCCAATCAATTGAAAAACGTTGACCCTACAAGAAAGATCATCGACGTCACACTTTTCAATAGAACTAATCAGTCTATTAGTTAAAATTTTCTTCACGCCTTTTGTAGCAACAGATATCTTGTCAACAAAAGTCTTTAATTGATTACGAGAAAGATACCGCTTAAAAACCAAGTCATCCTCAGTCTTTATCAACTTATTAATTATAAATTTGTAGTTCGTATTAATACGCTGAACAGTTCTGATTGCATACAAGTGATTTAGAAAAATTGTATCTTGATAATTATTTTCGAAATAATCATCAATCTTACTCAGTAAATTTTTAGTTCTTCGCATGACAAACCTCCAAAAAATAATCGTGGAGACCAACTGCTTTTGAACTTTTTGCAAACTTACCTGCCAGTAGTTTGTTATTCAATCCCTGGCAAATAACAGGAAACAAAGCATTCTCACCATGCGCCATATCTTCATCAAGAATGTGGTCAGATGTTAGAACCTTATAATCTCCAAGACTCAAAAGAGGAACATCATCTAGAAAGCAAACAGACACGTTGTCACCTACACAAAATCCTACTCTATCATTTATATATTCATTGACAAAATCATGGCCATGAACAATCTTTTGAAAGCTTTCACCCTCTTGAAATGCAGAAAAAACGCATATATTTTCAACATCTTCCATATCTGGCAAATGCTTCAAAGCCAGAGCATCTAAGTTTGTATTAATCGTAACCGCATTTTTAGTAGCAGAATGAACTGGCTTTAACCTGTTGTGCATTTTAAACAAAACCCTTTGACCATCAGATGTCAGCAGGTTAACCACATCTGATTCATCATCAATCGCCTTCTCAAATGTTATTACTACAGGGCTACTTTCAATACCGTCCTTCCCAAGCAAAAAACACCTAAAATGTGCATACCATAACGCAACATATGGATTGCTGCAAGAAAAATACACGCCCTTTGCTGTCCAATATTCACCGTCTGCCTTCTGTTTATCAGGGCGAAATACTCTATCACTTCGAATGCTATCCCATGCATATGTTGTCGTGCCATGATAATACGTCATGCTTCCAGTAAACATAAAGTCATCCTTATGCTACACGTGACTGAAATGATCACCCAGTCTCCAAAAAATATATTTTTACAAATATTTATTGCAACCACAAGTAGGGGCACCCTACTTTTAGCTACTAACCATAACGGATATAGCCAGTTGCAGCTTTACTCACTCAATCGTCCCCCCACAGGTTCTCCCACTTGATCTTGCCTTCGGTCTTCTTGCGCTGCCTAAGCAGCACGTAGAGCGCTCCGGCCCCGCCGTGGCGCGGCTGGGCAGTGCAGAAGGCCAGCACCACCCTTTTCAGGGGATCGCGCGTGAGCCAGCTTTTCAGCTCTTCCTTCAGCACCGGCATGCCGCCCGGCGAGTTGATGCCCCGGCCGGGGATAAGCAGCAGGCAGCGCTTGCCCTGCATGTATTTCTCCCGCGTGAACACGAGCAGCGACTCGTAAGCCTGCTCGGCGTTGAGGCCGTGCAGGTCCAGGTGCGCCTCCGGGCTATACTGCCCGGCCTTGAGCTGGCGAAAAATCTTCTGGTCCGTTCCCTTGACGAATCCCTGCACGTATTCGTCCGTGTACTCCAACTCGAACTCCACCTTGCCGGACACCAGGTCCTGCAGCATGGCCCGGGCCTCGGCATCCGGATCGGACGCCACCGGCTGCGCCGGCCGCACCTGGGCGGCCACCTGCCTGCCGGTTGCGGCCTTGCCCATGCGGTCGACGCCGGACATGGCCCTGGCGAACAGGTCCTCCTCGTCGGCCGGGGCCTGTTCGGCGGCCTTGGCTGGTTTGGGCGCAGGGGCCGGGGCGGCGGGCTTCAGCTTCTTGAGCTTCAAGCCTTTGAGCTGGTCGAAGGGATTGTTGAAGTCGTCT
Source organism: Fundidesulfovibrio terrae (assembly GCF_022808915.1). Taxonomy (NCBI): domain Bacteria; kingdom Pseudomonadati; phylum Thermodesulfobacteriota; class Desulfovibrionia; order Desulfovibrionales; family Desulfovibrionaceae; genus Fundidesulfovibrio; species Fundidesulfovibrio terrae. Next base: position 102,284 of record NZ_JAKZFS010000006.1, on the reverse strand, counting down.
TTCTTGGACATGCGGCGGTGCTAGCCTGACTCGGTCCGGATTGCAACGCCGCCCGGCCGCCTGGAAGGCTCCGGCCCTTCTCCGGGAGGAGCGGGGACTTACGCCTTTCCCGCAGGCTCCTGTTCGTCCCCGGTCACGGCCCAGTTGATGCGGAACTGGAGGTAAAGATTGACGAACAGGAACGTCCACAGGGCGCTTATCCGGGAATAATTCTCTTCCGGGGTGTCGAAAGCGGCCAGATGATCCATCATGGCCCGCCTGGCATTGAAGAACTGGAGATAGAACCACGCGAGGCTGCCCCAGAAGATGAGCTGGGCCGCCACGCATATCGCGAAGCCGAGGGTCGGGGGCACGTCCGGGAGAGGTTCCATGAAAAAGGGCGTGACGGTCGAAGCCACGGCCGCGAAAACGATGGGGGTGACCTTCACTTTCGCGTTCGAATGCAACCTGTTGAAATGCTTCGCCCGCAGCCCGAGCCAGAAGTAAGGATAGAACCCCAGGGACAGCAGCGACCACAAAAGCATCAGCCAGATGGACATCCGGCGGATGCCGGGAAGCCGGTCCGCTGCGGCGACGCGACGGGCTTCTCCATTCATCCCGGGTTGCCCGTTATCCGGCAAGTTGGGGTCTTCCACGGATTCCTCGCTTGCCCGGTGGCGTTTATGCCCCCGCGGCGGTCCGAAACAACACGTCACAATTCGACTTGCCCAATATTTATTCACTTGTCCTATCGACAAATACTTGTCAAGTGATCGCCGGTCGACAGCCCCAGAAGCCCTTTCCCTGCCAGGACGGAAAGCGTGAAATCCCGGTTTCGTCCCGCCTCCAAACGTGTATAATGCGAAAAAGACATGCTCTATTGCCCCGTGGCGCTTGACGGTTTCACCAACCGGATTATTATGTAAACTTGCCACGGGACGAAGACGTCCGACAAAGGATAACCACGTGGATTACAAAGACTACTACAAGCTCCTGGGCGTCAAGCGGGACGCCTCGCAGGACGACATCTCCAAGGCTTTCAAGAAGCTGGCCCGGCAGTGCCACCCGGACCTGAATCCCGGCGACTGCAAGGCAGAGGGCAAGTTCAAGGAGATCAACGAAGCCTACGAGGTGCTGCGCGACCCCGAGAAGCGCAAGCTCTACGACCAGCTCGGCCCCAACTGGCAGCACGGGCAAAACTTCCAGCCCCCGCCGGGCTACGAGAACGTCCGCTTCCACTTCGGCGGTCAGGGCGGCCAGCAGTTCGACGCGGGCGGCTTCTCGGACTTCTTCCAGACCATATTCGGCGGATCCGGCGGCATGGGCGGCTTCGGAGGGTCCGGCTTCGGCCAGGGCTTCGGCGGCCAGCGCCGCCCCGCGCGCGGACAGGACGTGGAGGCCGCACTGGAGCTCACCCTGGAGGAAGCCTACCTGGGCGGCTCCAAGGCCATCACCCTGCAGGAGGAAGCCGTCACCCCCGACGGTCGCCCTTACCTGAAACCCAAGACCCTCTCGGTGAACATCCCGGCGGGCATGCGCGACGGCGGCAAGATCCGCCTGGCCGGGCAAGGTTCACAAGGGTTTGGCGGCGGACCGGCGGGCGATCTCTACCTCAAGATCACCATCCGCCCCCACTCACGCTTCAAGCTCGAGGACGTCAACGTGGTGGTGGACGTTCCGGTGGCCCCCTGGGAGGCCGCCCTGGGCGCCAGCGTGCGCGTGCCCACCCTGGACGGCGAGATAGACCTGAACATCCCCCCGGGCATCGGCTCCGGGCGCAAGCTGCGTATCCGGGGCAAGGGGCTTCAGGGCAAGGCCGGACGCGGCGATCAACTGGTGCGGGTCATGATCCAGGTGCCCAGGACCGCCACGGACAAGGAACGCGCCCTGTGGGAGGAACTGGCCAAGGCCTCCGATTTCAATCCCCGCGAACACCACTAACACCGGGAGGACCGTATGGGAGGCATCACCATCGTCGCCGGAGCGGGCCTGCCGGTGAAATCCGAGCTGATCGCCTGGGCGCAGTTCATGGAACTGACCGGGCTGCACCCCTCCTTCGTGGGGGAGCTCATCGAACTTGGCTGGCTCGCGCCGCAGCGCACCCAGGGCAGCGAGCTGCTGTTTCGCCACCGCGACGTCTACCGGGTGAAGAAGCTCTCCAGGCTGTGCCATGATCTGGAGATCAACCCCGTGGGAGGGTCCATCATCGTGGACCTAGTGGAGCGCATAGAGCTGCTCGAGAAACGCGTGCGCGACCTGGAGAGATTGATCTGATCGACACCACCTACTGATCCGACGACATACTCACTCCCCAAGGAGATACCATGGACCTCAACAAGTTCACGCAGAAATCCCAGGAAGCCATCAGCCAGGCCCAGGCCGTGGCCGTGCGCCTGGGACATCAGCAGATAGACGCCGGACACCTCATGCTCTCCCTGGCCCAGCAGGAGCAGGGTCTTGTACCACGCCTGCTGGAGCGCGCCGGATACGACGTGCGCGCCTACCAGCGCGCCCTCGAGGACGAACTTTCCAAGCAGCCGCGCGTGTCCGGCCCGGGCTCGCAGCCGGGGCAGGTGTATGTCACCCCCCGGGTGAACGAGGTGCTGGTGGCGGCGAGCGAATTGGCCAAGTCTATGAAGGACGACTACGTCTCGGTGGAGCACCTGTTCCTGTCGCTTCTGGACGAGCCGCCCTCCTCCGCCCTGGGCAAGGCCAACAAGCAGTTCGGCCTGACCAAGGAAAAGATTCTGGCCGTGCTCACCGACGTGCGCGGCTCCCAGCGCGTGACCTCGGCCAACCCCGAGGAAACCTACGAGGCCCTGAAGAAGTACGGCCGCGACCTGGTGGACGAGGCGCAGAAGGGAAAGCTCGACCCGGTGATCGGCCGCGACGAGGAGATCAGGCGCTGCGTGCGCATTCTCTCCAGGCGCACCAAGAACAACCCGGTGCTCATCGGCGAGGCCGGCGTGGGCAAGACGGCCATCGTGGAGGGCCTGGCCCAGCGCATCGTGAAGAAGGACGTGCCCGAGGGGCTGAAAGAGAAGACCCTCTTCGCCCTGGACATGGGCGCGCTCATCGCGGGCGCCAAGTACCGCGGCGAGTTCGAGGAGCGCCTCAAGGCCGTGCTCAAGGAGGTACAGTCCTCCGAGGGGCGCATCATCCTGTTCATTGATGAATTGCACACCATCGTTGGCGCGGGCAAGGCCGAGGGGGCCATGGACGCGGGCAACCTCCTGAAGCCCATGCTGGCGCGCGGCGAGCTGCACTGCATCGGCGCCACCACCATCGACGAGTACCGCAAATATATCGAGAAAGACCCGGCCCTGGAGCGCCGCTTCCAGCCCGTGCTGGTTGACGAGCCCACGCTTGAGGACACCGTCTCCATCCTGCGCGGCCTGCGCGAGCGCTTCGAGGTGCACCACGGCGTGCGCATCGCGGACGCGGCCCTGGTGGAGTCGGCCGTGCTCTCCACCCGTTACCTGCCGGACCGCCAGCTGCCGGACAAGGCCATCGACCTGATCGACGAGGCCGCGGCCATGATCCGCACCGAGATCGACTCGTTGCCCACCGAGCTCGACACCATCAACCGGCGCATCATGCAGCTGGAGATCGAGCAGGCGGCGCTGACCCGCGAGACCGACAAGGCCTCCAAGGAACGCCTGGAAAAGCTGCGCGAAGAGCTGGCCGGACTCAAGGAGGAGCAGACGGTGCTCCTGACCCAGTGGGACCGCGAGAAGCAGTCCATCGAGGGGCTGCGCAGCATCAAGGGAGAGATCGAGCGCACCAGGCTCGAGATGGAGAAGGCCGAGCGCGAATACGACATGAACAAGGCCGCCGAGCTCAAGTACGGCAAGCTGAACCAGTTGGAGAGCGAGCTGCACAAGCAGGAGGCCCAGATCGAGGCGGCCTCGGGCGGCCAGAGGCTCCTGCGCGAAGAGGTCGGCCCTGACGACGTGGCCCAGGTGATCGCCCGCTGGACCGGCATCCCCGTGACCAAGCTCCTGGAGACCGAGCGCGAGAAGCTCCTGCGCCTGCCCGAGGAGTTGCACCAGCGCGTGGTGGGCCAGGACGAGGCCGTCACCGCCGTGGCCGACGCGGTGCTGCGCGCCCGGGCCGGACTCAAGGACCCCAAACGCCCCATCGGCTCGTTCATCTTCCTTGGGCCCACGGGCGTGGGCAAGACAGAGCTGTGCAAAACCCTGGCCGAGGCCCTCTTCGACACTGAGGAGAACATCGTGCGCCTGGACATGAGCGAATACATGGAAAAGCACACGGTCTCCCGGCTCATCGGCGCGCCTCCGGGCTACGTGGGCTACGACGAGGGCGGCCAGCTCACCGAGGCGGTCAGGCGCAAGCCCTACTCCGTGGTGCTCTTCGACGAGATCGAGAAGGCCCACCACGACGTGTTCAACGTGCTGCTCCAGATTCTCGACGACGGCCGCCTCACGGACAGCCACGGCAAGACGGTGGACTTCAAGAACACCATCGTCATCATGACCTCCAACCTGGGCTCGCAGTTCATGCTGGACGGCATCCAGGCCGACGGCGAATTCAAGCCCGGCACCTCGGACAAGGTCATGGACACCCTGCGCTCCCACTTCAGGCCTGAGTTCCTGAACCGCGTGGACGAGATCGTGCTGTTCAAGCCCCTGCTGAAGGAGCAGATCGGCGCCATCATCGAACTGATGCTCACCGGGCTCAGGGCCAGGCTCGTGGAGCGCAAGGTCACGCTCACGCTCACCGACGCGGCCAAGAGCTTCATCGCCGACGCCGCCTACGATCCGGTATACGGCGCGCGGCCGCTCAGGCGTTATATCCAGGCCCACATCGAGACGCCGCTGGCCCGCAGGATCATCGCGGGCGACGTGGCCGACGGACAGGACGTCACGGTGGATGCGTCCGGCGAGGGGCTGGGCTTCGTCCTCTAGCGGGGGTTTTTAGAGAATGAGGAACGTGTTTTCGCACGTTCTGCCAATGGTCTCCGCTGGTTGCAGGCACACGTGCCCCGGATGACATGCCTGGGCGCAACGCTGGAACAGGGCATCCGTTGCAAATTCGGATAAGGCCGCTCCACGCAGTGGAGCGGCCTTTTTCGTGCAGCGCCGGAACCCAGGATTGCCGAATATTTAAAGAGAATTGAAACCGAAACATCGAAACAGCAATAGGCTACCGAATGAGTCCGTTTTTTCCTTGCCATTTCCAGGGGAATGCCTAGATAGCCTTGCATCCAATTTACTGGCGGTGATTCACGATGTTCGACCGCGTGCCGTTTTTCTCCCGCCCCCGGCGGGGGCACAGGCGGGCCAGGGCGCTGCAGGGCGTTTTCCTGGCCGTCTTCGCTCCCGTGGGATGGCTTGCGCTCCAGGCGCTCCAGGGAGTCTCCCCCGCGGACGTGGCGCGCGCCCACCCGGGGCTCATGGCCTACATGCTCCTGGGGACCATGGCTGCGTTCGGCGTCTTCGGCTGGCTGCTCGGCCGCGAGGAGGAGCGCCTCTCGCGTCTGGCCATGCTGGACGAACTCACGGGCCTTGCCAACAACCGCCTGTTCGGCGCGCGCCTGGAGGAATGCCTGGTCGCCAGCCGCCGCAGCGGCCGCCCGCTCAGCCTGCTCCTGGTGGACATGGACCGCTTCAAGGACATCAACGACAGCCACGGCCACCAGGCGGGTGACCTGGCCCTGAAGACGGCCGCGTCCGTTATCCGCTCGTCCATAAGGGCGTCCGACGTGGCCGCCCGGATCGGCGGCGAGGAGTTCGCGGTGATTCTGCCGGAGACCGGCACCAAGGAGGCGGCCGACGTGGCCGGCAGGGTGTTGTCGGGGCTGCGCGGGGCCGACGTGAGGCTGGGCGACGGAACAATGGTGAACCTGTCGGCGTCCATCGGCCTGTCCGGAGGCATCCCGGCCAGCGGAGAGTCGGGCTTCGCGCTGTTCGCCCAGGCCGACAAGGCGCTCTACAAGGCCAAAGAAACCGGCAGGGGCCGCCTGGTCACGGCCTGATCGCCCGGCAACGCCTGGGGACGCCCCGCAGGACGCGATCATCTCTTCTCGGATCTGTCGATCCGCCCTGCGTCACATCCTGAGAGCGCGGGCCGCGCGGTTCATGAGCATGACCATGACCGTCAGCACCACCAGAAGCCCCACCGCCCAGGCGATGGACGCCACGTACCTGTCCCCCACGAATCCGAGGAAGCCGTCGAACAACCAGAAGTGCAGGCTCTTCCCCTGGCATATCGCCAGGGGAAGCTTGGTGACGTAGAGCACCTCCGCCAGCAGCTGCGACACTACATACACGAACAGGGCGCGTTTCCCCAGCGCCAGAAACGGGGTTATCCAGGGGCCGTGGTTCTTCCCATCCAGGAGGCGGTGGGCCACGGCCGTCAGCATGACCCCGAAGCCCCCCACGAACAGCACGAACGAACTGGTGGTGATGGTCTTGTTGATGGGGAACCATTCGTCCCAGGCCAGCCCGGCCAGGTGCAGTCCGAGCCCTAGCAGGAAGACGTTGCGCCAGTCGGGGTTTCCGCCCCTCTTGAGCCATCGTCCGGCGAGCACGCCGAACAGGGCCAGGGCCACGCACGGCACCGTGCTGAGGAGCCCCTCCGGGTCCCAGGAGGTGTCATATTCCCAGATGTGCCCGCGCAGAAGCATCTGGTCCAGCCAACCCTCCAGGTTGTATTCCTTGTCCAGGGTGGGATAGCCCAGGCCCGGCACCGGGACGAACGTCCAGAGCAGCCAGTATCCCACGAGGATGCCGAGCGCCGTGGCCAGGATACCTTGGCGGCCGAGCTTCAGATGCAGCCACAGCGCGGCCAAGTAGACTACGGCGATGCGCTGCAGTACGCCTGGAATCCGCAAGGTATCCAGATGGTAGAAGGGGAACCCGTTCACGAAAAGGCCAAGCAGGAAGATGATCCCGGCGCGCCTCAAGGCGGGGGACCAGAGGGTGGCCTCCGGGACGTCGCGCCGCACGGCCAGCGCAACGGAAACCCCAACCAGGAACAGGAACAGGGGGAAAATGAAATCCACGGCGGTCCAGCCGTGCCAGTGGGAATGGACCAGCTCCCGGTAGACGTACATGGTGTCCCCGGGGTTGTTGGCGATCACCATGAACGCCACCGTCACACCCCGCAGGAAGTCCACCGAGACGAGCCGTGCGCTGTTTTTTCGAGCCATTGCACGCGCCTTAATCAACCGCATTCAAATACTCAAGTCCCTGCCATCGCATCCGGCGTTACATGCAGGCGTTCAACCGGACAATCCCAGGGCCGTCTCCGCCTGTCTCGGATATTCTTCGGAAACGCCGCAATGCCTGGACACGACCACGGCGACCTCGTCCACGTGCAGGAACAGGTCGCGGCACAGGTCCGGATCGTAGCGCACGCCCGAACAGCGCTCGATCTCGGCCAGCGCCTCGGACAGGGTCATGGAGGGACGGTAGGCGCGGCATTCGAGCATGGCCGCCAGGCTGTCGGCCACGGCGAGAATGCGCCCGCCCAGGGGGATGTCCCGACCGGCCAAGCCCTGGGGATATCCTCCGCCATCATAGCTTTCATGGTGTGAGAGCACCATGTCCGCCACGCTGTTCTTGGCCGAGAAAAGTTCGATGGGCCCGAGTATCTGCGCGCCGATGCGGGGATGCTCCTTCATGAGCAGCCATTCAGCCGGGTCCAGCCCGCCTGGCTTGAGCAGGATGCTGTCGGGAATGCCGATCTTGCCGATGTCGTGCAGGTGCCCCGCAATATGCACCACGTCCGCCTGCCTGTGCGGCAGGCCGTGAGCCAGGGCCAGAACGGTGGCCAGCTCCGCCGTGAGGGACGAATGCTCGAACAGGCGCTTGTCCTTGGCGTCCACGGCCCGGCCCAGGGTGTCGGCTATCTGGTGGACCGTAGCGGCCAACTGGCCGCAACGGTATGCGCCGAGACAATCATCCAACGCGCGAAGAAGCTTCATGGGGTGACTCCAGGATGTTGTCGCGGCGTAATATCGAGATTGATTTTCAAAATCAATAACCAATCTCAACTTCAGCCCGGTAATGTCCTGAATGGACCGCTATTTCCTGAACAGCCAGAAAAGAAGGCTCAGAATCGCGCTGACCACCAGGCACGTGACCCAAGGGAAGGAGAACCGGAAATTCTCTTTCTCGATGACCACGTCGCCGGGCAAACGGCCGAATGGAAGGCGCGACAGGAAGTCCCACAATGGACCAAGGCGCTCCCGGAACGTGAGCACGAGCCCCACCGCGAGAAACACCGCGCCCAGGATGAGAAACGCCCGCCCCATGCCCTCCTCACTTCCGCCTGGGGTGCACGGTGCCGTCCCCGAACTGGGCATCGTACACGGCGGTGTCGCCGGGGCGGGAATCGAAACATTCGGGCGAGGCCACCGGGCGTCCGGCAGCCAGCAAGGCGCTCACCGTGACGAAGCGGTAGCCCTTGGCCCGAAGCGCGGGAACGATGCTCCGCAGGGCTTCGGCCGTGGCGTGGCCGAAGCCGTTGGCATGCCCCAGCACGATGGAGCCGGGCTTCACGTTCTTCAGGACGTCTCGGGTCACGGCCGAGGCGTCACGGGTCTTGGCCGCGTCCATCATGTTCACGTCCCACTGCACGGCGGCAATGCCCATGGAGGCCAGCATGTCCAGGGCTTCGGCCCGGCAGCGCCCATAGGGAAAGCGGAACACGCGGATGGTCCGGGGGGCCGCATCGGCGCACGCGGGGCAGGAGCGTTCCCGGGCGAGCCGGTCCAGATTCTCCCGGATGAGCTCGTACTGGGCCTGGGTCCAGGCGATCTGCTGGCGCATGCGCGAGGCGTCCAGCACGCCGAAATTGCCGTGGGTCCAGGCGTGGCTGCCCACCTCGAAATTGGGGTCACCCGCCAACTGCGTGGCCCGCTCGGGGTGGCTGCGCATCCACTTGCCACCCGCGAAAAATGTGGCGGCCACGCCTTCGGCCCGCAGGTAGTCCACGATGGCCCCGTCGTAGCCCGCCCGCTGGTCCGAGAGTTCGCAGAGGTCGAAGGTCAAGGCGACGAGCTTTTCCCCGCCCGTGTCCACCCGGCGGATGGAGCCGCGAAGCTCCGGAGGCAGCGCGGCCGCCACGGCAAGAGGCGTGGTCCGCTCCGGCGCCGAGAGGTCCGGCGCACCAAGGCGGCCCGGGTGGGGCTCTTCCGGGCGTCCGGCCAGTTCGGCCGGGGTCCAGAGGCTGGCGGCCCCAGCGCCGGCGGGCATTGCGGCATAAAGGACCAGGGCGAAAAGCAGGCAGGAAAAATAAGGATTGCGGCGCATAATGTCTCCAGAAGGGAAAATACGCCCGCCGCATGGCGGTGGCAAGGCGTTCGACGAAGTCAGGCAGGGAAAACAGGCCGTCATCGCGGCCTGCGAAGCGCCGCAAGAATGTTGCTCCGGGAGGCCCTGACGGCTATCACACTGCTTCCGGCGTGCCCCGGTCCCGACCTCCCCGCAATCAGGGGCATCCCCGAAGGGACACGGCCTGCACCGGAAGAACATCTGAAACCCGCAACATCCTGGAGCCGCCGTGAAGCTTCCTCCGTTCGAACTCGAGCGCTATTTCGCGCAGCACGAATTCACCGTCCCCCACCTGCTGTGCGTCTCCGACTGCGAAAGCATGACCGTGGGACAGCTGCTGGACATGGAGCCCGGCTCCCGCGAGCGCTTCGAGGCCCTCTCCCTGGGCTACACCGAGGCCCCGGGCGGCGAAGAGCTCCGCGCCGAGATCGCCGGTCTCTACGAAAGCGTTGTCGCCAAGGACGTACTGGGCCACGTGGGCGCGCAGGAGGCCATCTTCACCTTCGCCACCGCCTGCCTGGAGCCGGGAGACGAGGTGGTGGTCCACATGCCCTGTTACCAGTCGCTCCATCAGGTGGCCGCCTCGCGCGGCTGCACGGTGGTGCCCTGGACGGCGCGCGAGGAGAACGGCTGGGCACCCGACCCCGACGAACTGGCCCGGCTCGTCGGGCCACAAACCAAGGCCGTGTTCCTGAACTCTCCCCACAATCCCACGGGCGCGAGCCTGAACCGCACCGGCATGGAACGCGTGGCGAAGGTCGTCTCGCGCCACGGCTGCCTGCTCTTCTCCGACGAGGTGTACCGGTTCATGGAATATGGGCCGGACGAAGCCCCCAGGCCCGCCTGCGATCTTTACGAGCGGGCCGTGTCGCTCGGGGTGATGTCCAAGTCGTTGGGGTTGGCCGGGCTTCGCGTGGGCTGGGTTGCCTGCCGGGACAAATCCGTGCTTGCGGCAATGGCCCAGATCAAGGATTACACCACCATCTGCGGCAGCGCGCCGAGTGAATTCCTGGCCGCCCTGGCCCTGCGCGGCAGGGAGGCGATCCTTGCGCGCCTACGCTCCATCACCGCCGGCAACCTGGAGATTTTGCGCCGGTTCATGGCCGCGCAGCAAGGCCGCTTGGCCTGGGCCGAGCCAACGGGTGGCCCGATCGCCTTCCCGCGCCTAGCCTCGGGCCGCGACGCCGAACCCTTTTGCGCCGAGGTGCTCAGGCAGTCCGGGGTGCTGCTGCTTCCCGGCCGCCTCTACGGCGAGGCATGGAAGCACCATTTCCGGATGGGATTTGGGCGTTCCGGTTTCAGGAACGGACTGGCCGCGCTCGAGGCTTGCCTGGACGCAGGACGGATTGCCTGGTGAGAAATACGCCCTCCCTGGTTCCGGATTTCCCGGGCACCGGAGATGCTTTTCCTGCAATGGCGAAGGGTTAAGCATCCGCGAGGAGGAAGCCCCTTCCGTTTGAATTATCTTGAAATTTTGCCGAATTTTCGCAATTGTATCCGGTCGCGTGACGATCACGCCGCTGCGGTTCCGGCACAGGCCCACCAAGGCCGAGGCCGTCCCTGAAACGTCCTAACCACGGAGGAAAACATGCGCAGAATCGTCGTCTTGGCAGCCTTGATGCTTACCTTGCTCTCTCAGTCCGCCTGGGCCAAAACCATTGTCTTCGCTTCCGACGCCACCTGGCCGCCCATGGAGTTCGTGGGCCCCGACAAGGAACTCACCGGCTTCGCCATCGAGTACATGAAGGCCGCCGGCAAGGAAGCGGGCTTCACCCCCGAGTTCAAGGCCACCGCCTGGGACGGCATCTTTGCCGGACTGGCCGCCAACAAGTACGACGCCATCTGCTCCTCCGTGTCCATCACCGAAGAGCGCAAGAACACCATGGACTTCTCCACCCCCTACTTCAAGGTGCGCCAGGCCCTGGTGGTCCCCATGGATTCCAAGGTGAAGACCGTCGCCGAGATGAAGGGCAAGACCCTGGGCGCGCAGATCTCCACCACCGGCCACTTCGCCGTGAAGAAGATGGAAGGCGTCAAGGACAAGTCCTATGACGAAGTGGGCTTGGCCATCGAAGACCTGTACAACGGCCGCATCGACGGCGTGGTCTGCGACGATCCCGTCGCCGCCCAGTACGCCCTGCAGACCGAGAAGTACAAGGGCAAGCTGAAGATCGCCTTCATCATCGAGACCGGCGAGGACGAGTTCTACGGCATCGCCGTGAAGAAAGGCGACAAGGAGACCCTGGCCCTGATCAACAAGGGCATCGAGGCCGTGAAGGCCAAGGGTATCGAGAAGGAACTCATGAAGAAGTGGATCGGCCAGTAGACATCTAACTCCAGAGGGGGAGGGCATCATCGGCCCTCCCCCTCTTTTTTTACACCAACATGCAGACCAAACCACCCGCACCCGTCATCGAGCAGCACGACGGCCCGGCCATCCCCCGCAAGTCGGACAAGGGACTGGTCTCGGCCTGGTGGCTCTCCCTGCTCGCAGCCGTCGGCACGCTTCTCTACCTCGTCCTGGTGGAGCAAGGCGCGTACCTCAGGCTCGTCAAGTTCATCCCGGACGGCATCGTCGTCACCTTCCAGGTGACGATCAGCTCCATCGGCCTGGCCCTGCTCCTGGGCCTGCTCACGGGCCTGGGGCGCGTGTCGCGCAACCGCTGGATCAACCTGGTGGCCTCCACCTACGTGGAAATCATCCGGGGCATCCCGCTTCTGGTGCAGCTCTTTTACATCTACTACGCCCTGGGCCGGTTCGTGCGCGTGCCGGACATGGTCGCCGCGGTCATCGCCATGGCCGTGTGCTACGGCGCGTACCTGGGCGAAATCTTCCGCGCGGGCATCCTGGCCATCGACAAAGGCCAGACCGAAGCCGCCCGCTCGCTCGGCTTCAGCCGCGCCCAGACCATGCGCTACGTCATCCTGCCCCAGGCCATGCGCATCATCCTGCCGCCGGTGGGCAACGAGTTCATCATGCTGCTCAAGGACACCTCCCTGGTGTCCATCCTCGCCGTGGCCGACCTCTTGCGCCGGGGCCGCGAGTTCGCATCGGAAACGTTCCTGTATTTCGAGACCTACACCGTGGTGGCACTGGTCTATTTGATCATCACCCTGCTCCTGTCCAAGATGGTCTCCAAGCTCGAAGAGAGGCTCTCCTACTATGTCCGCAAATAGCGCCATGGAGCCCATCATCACCATTTCCGGAGTGGGCAAGTTCTTCGGCAAGCTGCGCGCCCTCTCGGGCGTGAGCATGGACGTTCGCCCCGGCGAGAAGGTGGTCATCATCGGCCCCTCGGGCTCGGGCAAGTCCACGCTGCTTCGCACCATCAACCGCCTGGAGACCATCGACGCCGGGCGCATCGTGGTGGACGGCTTCGACATCTCCGACACCAAGGTGGACATCAACCAGGTGCGCATGGAGGTGGGGATGGTGTTCCAGTCCTTCAACCTCTTCCCGCACTACACGGTGCTCGACAACGTGACCCTGGCCCCGATCAAGCTCCGCGGCGAATCCCGCAGCGAGGCCGAGGCCAAGGCCATGGTGCTCCTGGACAAGGTGGGCATCAAGGAGAAGGCCGCCGTGTTCCCGGCCATGCTCTCCGGCGGCCAGCAGCAGCGCGTGGCCATCGCCCGCGCCCTGGCCATGAACCCCAAGATCATGCTCTTCGACGAGCCCACCTCCGCACTGGACCCGGAAATGATCGGCGAGGTGCTCGCGGTCATGCTGGACCTGGCCCGCGAGGGCATGACCATGGTGGTGGTGACCCACGAGATGGGCTTCGCACGCCAGGCCGCCGACCGCATCATCTTCATGGACCAGGGCCAGATCATCGACCAGGGGCCGCCCGTGGAGTTCTTCGAGAGCGCCAAGCACCCCCGGGCCCAGAAGTTCCTGGAGCAGATCCTCTAGGGAGCGAGGCGCCCAAGGCCTTCGAATGGTTTAGCCCGGACGGCATCGCCGTCCGGGCTTTCTTCTTTTCTTACAGGATGTTCATGACGCGAGTGTAACTTGCGCGCGGTTCTTCGCGAGGCGTAGAAGCCGCAGCAGACACGAAGTGTCCCATACCTTTCTCCCCAGGAGGATCGCAGTGTTCAAACGTACCGCTTGCCCCATCATGGTCGGGCTTCTGGCCCTCTCGTTTTCCGGAGCCGCCTTCGCCAAGAAGGGCAGCACGTCTTACAACATAGACCAGCGCGAGGCCGACCAGGAGCTGCGCATCCAGCAGGGCGTGAAAAGCGGCCAGCTGACTCCGAAAGAGGCTTCCAAGCTGGAGAAGGGCGAAGCCCGCATCCAGTCCCGCGAGGCGCGCATGAAGTCCGACGGGCGGCTCACCCCCAACGAACGCAAGCAACTCAACCACCAGCTCGACGTGGAGAGCAAGAAAATCTACCGCGAGAAGCACGACAAGCAGAAGGTGCAGTAGCTCCTACGGGCTGTGGGGCGGGTTACCGAGTGCGCACCTGCCGCCGCCCACACGGTCATCCCTGAAACAGCAGAGGCCGCCGGAGCGATCCGGCGGCCTCGTTCGTTTTCTTGGCCGCAAGGTGTCCCAGCGACCCGCTGAACCTCGCGACGCCGCTAGACTTCGATCTCCGGGCAGGCCTTGAGCGATTCCCGGATGTCCTCCTCGGAGTGCTCGAAGTCCACCAGATTGCCCTGCATGTAGGCGTCGTAGGAGGCCAGGTCCAGAAGCCCGTGCCCCGAGAACAGAAACACCACCACCTGCCCGGGCTCTGCCTCGCGGGCAACGTCGATGGCCGCCTTGATGGCGTGGGAGGTCTCTGGCGCGGGCAGGAACCCCTCCGTGGCCTGGAAGAGCTTGGCCGCTTCGAAGCAGTCGTTCTGGAAATAGGCCCGGGCGTCGATAAGCCCCTCGGCGGCCAAGTTGCAGATGATGGGCGCGTCGCCGTGGTAGCGCAGGCCGCCCGCGTGGATGGGCGCGGGCATGTAGTTGTGCCCCAGGGTGTGCATCTTCAGAAGCGGCGTGAGCCGGGCCACGTCGCCGTAGTCGTAGCGGAACTGCCCGCGCGTGAGCGTCGGGCAGGCCTTGGGCTCGGCGGCCACGAAGGTGATCCTCTCCCCGGCGAGCTTGCGCGGCAGAAACGGCAGCACCAGGCCGCCGAAGTTGCTCCCGCCACCCACGCAGCCAACCAGATAGTCCGGCTTCTCACCGGCCATGACCAGCTGCTTCTCGGTCTCCTGGCCGATGATGGTTTGGTGCAGCACCACGTGGTTGAGGACGCTCCCCAGGGCGTACTTGGTGTCGGCGTGTGTGGCCGCGTCCTCCACGGCCTCGGATATGGCCAGCCCCAGGCTGCCCTGGCAGTCCGGATCCTTTGCCAGCACGGCCCGCCCCACTCCAGTCTTGTCCGAAGGCGAGGGGAATATCTCCGCCCCGTAGGACTGGATCAGGATGCGCCGGTACGGCTTCTGATTGTAACTGACCTTCACCATGTACACCGTGCAGTCCAGCCCGAACATCTTGCAGGCAAACGAAAGGGCCGTGCCCCACTGGCCCGCGCCAGTCTCGGTGGCCAGGCGCTTCACGCCCTCGAGTTTGTTGTAGTACGCCTGGGGTACGGCGGTGTTGGGCTTGTGCGACCCGGCCGGGGAGCGCGATTCGTCCTTGTAGTAGATCTTGCACTTGACGCCGAGCGCATCTTCCAGCCTGCGGGCGCGCACCAGGGGCGTCGGACGGTACAGACGGTAGATGTCCAGCACCGGCTCGGGGATGTCGATGAAGCGCTTGGGGCTGACTTCCTGCTCGATGATTCCCATGGGAAAGATGGGGGCCAGCATGTCTGGAGAAATGGGCTGCCCGGAACCGGGATCGAGCGGCGGGGCCAGGGGCGTGGGCAGGTCCGGCAAGGCGTTGTACCACTCGCGGGGCATTTCCCTTTCCGGCAGGATGATCTTGGACTCCATCGAAACTCCTCGCGTTTGCTGCAGTTTTCGGCTTGGTACTCCGACATCCATGTTGCTCGCCTGAGCTATCCGCCGCCCCTTGCCGCTGTCAAGATGAGCCCGCCGACGCTTTGCCGCTGAAATTATTCGTCGTCAGCCGCGCCCTCCCCTGGTATGGATGCCGAAAACACCCGGCACCATACCATGACCAAAGCGCCCTTCATCTTCTCCTGGCTGCGGTTCGTCACGGCGTCCTTCCTGGGCAACCGGGGCTTCCTGCTGGCCTCGTCGCTCAGCTACACGACGGTGCTCTCCCTGGTGCCGCTCCTGGCCGTGGCCTTTTCCGTGTCCAAGGGCTTCGGCATATACGAAGCCCCCTTCCTGCGCGACGTGCTCATGCGCCTCACCGCCGAAAAGTCCGACGTGGTGGACGCCGTTCTGGGCTACATCCAGAACACCAACGTGAAGGCCCTGGGATTCATCGGCGTGGCAACGCTCTTCGTCACCTCCATGGGCCTGCTCTCAACCATGGAGGAGGCTTTCAACATCATCTGGCACGCCAAGTCGAAACGCGGCCTCTGGAGCCGGTTCTCCAACTACCTCACCGTGGTTCTGGTCTGCCCCGTTTTCATCCTGGCCGCCTTCAGCGTCACGGCCACCTTCCAGAACGCTTCCGTAATCCAATGGCTGCGCGAGATCGAACTGTTCAACCAAGCCATCACCCTGGCCGTGAAGGCCGTCCCCATGCTGATGGTGGCCATCTCGCTCTTCATCCTCTACAAATTCCTGCCCAACGTGAAGGTTTCCGCCACCGCCGCCACCACGGGAGCGGCCTGCGCCGGATTCGCCTGGCAGAGCACCCAGGCCGTCTACATCAAGTACCAGATCGGCGTTTCCGGCTACAACGCCATCTACGGCAGCTTCGCCCAGATTCCGCTCCTTCTCGTCTGGCTCTACATCAGCTGGCTCATCGTGCTGGCCGGGGCCGAGATCGCCAACGCCGTGCAGAACTTCACCCGCGTGGTCCACGAGGACACCGTCAGGCACTACTCGTTCTCGGACAGGCGCGACCTGGCCCTGCTGCTCGCGCTCATGCTCACCGAACGGGCCGAGAACAGGCAGTCGCCCCTCTCGGACATGGAGGCCGCCGAGCCCCTTGGCGTGCCGGTCAAGCTGGTGGCGCAGGAGATGCGAAAGCTCGTGAGGATGGGTGTGGCCGTGCACGCCGACAGCGACGAGAACGGCGAGCGCTACGTGCTGGCCGCCGCGCCGGACAAGATCACCGTGGGGGAGCTGGTCGTGGCCTGGGAGGGACTGCGCGGGGAGACGCCCGTGGAGGATCTCGCCGAGCGTTACCCGACGCTTAAGGATGTCAAGAAGCGCCTGAGCGCCTCATGCCTGGAAGGGTCGACCCAGACGTTGCGCGACGTGTGGGCAAGCATGCCGGAAGAGAAAGGCGAGGCATAAGAGCGAGACGTCCGGCCCGGTCCAGGTTCATTGCGGCGCGTCCAGATCGAGCTCCCGCCAGAAGTCGGGATATTCCAGGCGCGCGAAACCGGCAGGAGGATAGATTTCCCGGGCACGGGCCTGATAGAATTCCAGGAAAGCCCTTGCCGCCGGACGAGGGGCTCCTTCGGGCGTCAAGGTCGCGGCGATGCCCCCTCCGAATCGCTCTGCACCGTCCACGGGGATCGACTCGAAGATATCCGGGTAAGTCCTCTGGTAGTGCTCGGCGAGGTGCCTGAAGATGATCCCAGCGTCGGCCAGGTTCTGCGACAGGGCAAAAGGCACGTCGCGGTGCTGAATGCCGAGCCTGCCGGGAAACGCCGACACTTCTCCTCCTAGGATGCCCTCCACTGTTTCGGTCCCGCCCAGTTCCCGGACAGCGTCCAGATAGCTGTTGCGCGCTCCGGGCTCGCCCGGCGTGGCCAGGATGACGCGACATCCCTTGCCGCTCAAATCCTGGAGGCTGGCGATTCCAAGATGATTTCCGGCCCTCACCAGAATCGCCAATCCCTTGTTTCTGGCGAAAAGATGCGCCGTGGCCTCCACCTTCCCCGCAGCCCGGAGTTTGCTCAAGGGGAGCGGCCCGCCCATGACGATATCCGGGTAGATGCCCCGCCCCGGAGCCACCGGTATGACTGCCGAACCAACCCCCAACCCGCCGGCAACGATGGCCTCCACAATCATGGGTTGGGGAAGCGTGACGAGCACGATGTTCTCCAGGCGGAGGTTTGTGTATTCCGGTTTTGTTGTGCACCACGCCCTGAACTCTTCCAAGGCCGCCGGAACCAGCACCATGTAATGGTTGCCCTCGGTGAAAATCGTCAGATCGGCATCCGGCCCGATGCGTCCCACGATGTCGGGCAGGGTGTCGGTATGGCCGCGCAGCCAGGGAATTGAGGAATCGGCGGGAGCGGGCCCGGGCCACTGAAACAGTACGGGGGAAGGAGAACTGGGCGACACGGCGTCACCTCCGGGAATCTGGGGATCAGCCGGCGCGAAACTCCCCGCTCTTGCCGCCGGACTTGTACGTGAGCCGCACGCGCTCGATGACGATGTCCTTCTGAACGGCCTTGCACATGTCGTATAAAGTGAGCGCGGCCACGCTGGCCGCGGTCATGGCTTCCATCTCCACGCCGGTCTTGGCCGTGAGGCGCGCTTCGGCCTCGATGCGCACACTGTGCGCGGCTTCGTCCAGCTCGAAGCGCACGTCCACGGAGTCCAGCCCCAGGGGATGGCACAGGGGGATCAAATCGGAGGTCTTCTTGGCGGCCATGATCCCGGCGATGCGGGCGCAGGCGAAGGCGTCGCCCTTGGGCATGCCCTCGCCCGTGAGCAGCCGGTAGGTCTTCTCGGAAAGGCGCACCACGGCTTCGGCCACGGCCACACGGGTGGAGGGGGCCTTTGCGCCCACGTCCACCATGCGCGCCTGGCCCTTGTCGTCCAGGTGGGTGAAGCCTTCGTTTGCGGGCATCAGGAGCCCATGGCCGCGTCTTTGGCCTTCTTGAAGAAGTTCTTCACCTTCTTGAGGGGCTTGTCCTCCTCAAGCTTGGCGAACTCGCGCAGGAGTTCCTCCTGCTTCTTGGACAGGCTCTTGGGCGTCACCACGATGACCTCCACCAGGAGGTCGCCCCGCTGGGTGCGGCCCGGATGGGGCAGGCCCATGCCGCGCAGTGAAAACACCTCGCCGGACTGGGTGCCCTTGGGGATTTCCATGGTTTCCTCGCCCTCCAGGGTGGGCACCTTGACCTTGTCGCCCAGAGCGGCCTGCACCATGCTGATTTCCATGGAGTAGACGAGATCCTGTCCCTGGCGGCGGAAGGTCTTGTCCTCCTCCACGTGGATGATCACGTAGAGGTCGCCCGGAGGCCCGCCGTGCAAGCCCGGCTCGCCCTCGCCGCGCAGGCGCAAGCGCGATCCGTCGTCGACTCCGGCGGGGATGCGCACCTTGAGTTCGCGCACGTCGGGAATCTGGCCCCGGCCCTTGCAGCGCGGGCACGGGTTGGGGATGACGGTGCCCTCTCCCCGGCAGACCGGACAGGTGACGGCGATGCGGAAGAAGCCCTGGTTCTGGTGCACCTGGCCCGCGCCGCCGCACTGGCGGCAGGTCTCGGGCTTGGAGCCCGGGGCCGCGCCGCTTCCGTCGCACTCGGGGCAGGCGACTGGCTTGGGAATCTTGAGCGTGGTCTCGGCGCCCATGGCGGCGTCGCGGAAGGCGACGCGCAGGTCGTAGCGCAGGTCGTTGCCGGCCTGGGGCCTGGGGCCGCGGCCGCGCGCTGCGCCGAATCCGAAGAATTCCCCGAAGATGTCGGAGAAGGTGCTGAAGATGTCTTCGGCGTTGGAGAACCCGCCGAACCCGGTGTCGCCCAGGCCCTGGTGGCCGAAGCGGTCATATCGGGCGCGCTTCTGGGGGTCGCGCAGCACCTCGTAGGCTTCGGCCGCGTCCTTGAACTTGGACTCGGATTCGGCGTCGCCGGGGTTGCGGTCAGGATGGTACTTGAAGGCCATCTGGCGATAGGCCTTCTTGATCTCGTCCTCGCCCGCGTCCCGGGCCACGCCCAGAACTTCGTAATAATCGGCTTTGGTCATGAAGAATTACTGTTTGTCGGGAGCGTAAATGCCCGCTTCCTCAATGGATTCTGCGGGCAGCACCTTGCCCCCGGCGATTTCGCGCAGGGAGGTGACGATTTCCTTGTTGCGGCACTCCACCAGGGGGTCGTAGCCCTCGCGGAACTGGTGGACCCTCTTGATGGCCATCTGAACGATCATGAAACGGTTGTTGATGCGCTCGAGGCAATCTTCGACGGTTATGCGGGCCATGGTGTCCTCTTGAAAAACGCCGGGGCGTGTGATCGCCAACCGGCTCGATTTGATGAATAATCAGGTATCGCGCTGCGTCAAGGGGCGAATTTTCGACTCACCCGCGAAGACGGAACAGAACTTTTTAGTCGATGCGGGGCAAAGGGTCAAGGCGTGCGCGCCGTCTCAGTCAGGCGTTGATGATGGTTTCGAGGTGACGACCAAATGTATGGTTTGGAGCCTCGCTTGGGTCGTTTCAGCGTGATGGCAAGCCCAATCACTCTCATCTAGGTAGCTCCAGCGAGGGCCATGCTCACCCTGCGGGATTATCCAACTTTTTCAGAAGCTCGGGATTCTTTTCAAAAAGAAGTGTCACAAGAAGCGCCTTGAGCTCATCCTCGGACTTATCCTTGGCCTCTTTTAGCATGGACTCGAGTTTCCCCATCTCATCCGGGGAAAGATAGTCACACAAGAGCTTTTCAAGCTCCTCCGCGCTTTTTGCGAGATAACTCCTCTTGAGAGCGAGATGGCGTTCATTGAGGCCCGTGGTGATATGCAGATAGCAAAAAGCCCGGACCCTGTCGGCTACGTTCTGCAAGCCGACGGAAAACGCGGAATTAGCTTGCAGCCATGGGGTATTGAACTTGATGCCGGCTTGTAGGGCCAAGGGAATCCCCAGACCTAGCCCGAAAGCCCATGACCAAGGATGCTGGCTGATCACGCCCTGTTCATTCAGGATGACCGATACACAAAAAGTCACCGCGACGTAAAAGGCAACATAAATCCAGTACCAAAACTCCCGAACCAACTTCATTACAAAGTCCCTGGGGACAGGGAACGCGGAAAGGATATCGACCATAGCCAACACAGTGGTCACACCGCAAGCGACGATATAGTGCTCGTAGGTGAAGTTCATGGCATTGCGAATTACAGGCTTTTAAGCCCTTTGAACGTAGCGGAGACGGTGCCGCCGAAATCGGGATTGCGCCCGCCCTCGAGGGATATGAGCCCTTCTGCCTTCAATTCCTCCAGCAGATCGTCAAGTTCTTTGGAGGTGATGAAGGCCTTGGCCTGGATTTCCATACGGCTTAACGTCGGATGTTCTCGGAGAATGCTCCGGACAAGTTCTTTGGGGTCTTGCTGCATGGTTCTATCCTCATCATTTGAGGTCAATGTTACGCGCAGTTTGAATCTCGTCAATACGCCAGTTTCCCCAGGCTCTTCAATATAAGCGTGCAGCCCATGGCGAACATGCCCGTGAGCCCCATGCCGCAGGAGAACCCGGCCAACAGCACCGGCGCGTACTGACGCCACATCTTCCCGTATTTCTTGTGGAAATAATAACGCCCCAGAAACGCGCCGATCACCTCGAGCACCAGCCCATGGGGGATGTGCTGGCCCAGGCCCCGCACGATGCCGTACACCAGAAGCACCGGCAGGCCGAAGGCGTTGAGCGCCGCGTAGGTGACGAGCCCGAGCCCCAGGCCCGCCCCAAGGTAGCTCCCGTTCAGGGCCTGGAAGAAGAGCGAGTTGCCCTCAAGGGTGGATGTCTGCATGAGCAGGCTGTTGAGCGCCTGGAGGTGCCACAACTGCTGGGCGTAGGGATAGGCGGCCGAGGGCAGCGGGGCCAGCTGCCAGATGAACTGCGAGAAGAGCAGGCTTGCGATCATCACCACGGGGAACACCACGAATTCGGCCTTGATGACCCCGCGCAGGCTGGTTCCGGTGAGCTCGATCTCGCGGAAGTCCACGGTGGCCTTGCCGTAGTTGTGGATGGGGATGGGCGCGTACCAGATCTCGATGCCATGGTAGCCGAAGAATTTCGCCCCCGCGATGAAGCTCGCCTCGCGTACCAGCGGCAGGCTCACGAACTGGCCCGCGATGCCCTCCATGCGTGCGGTGATGTAGGAGATCACCGGCGTGTACACGAAGCCGTAGAGCACGAAGAATATCCACGGGAAGTCCGGCACCAGCCACAGGCAGAAAAGCACGTAGGACAGCGTGGAGACCACGTAGATGGCTATGGACACCCAGAAATTGATGTCGCCCCGGCTGGGGTGGCTCCTGAACACCTCGCGGTAGTCCACCCCGCCCGCGCCCTTGCGCAGGCTCTTCGCCACCTGCCAGATGCCGATGACGCCGATGGCCAGGCCCAGGCCCAGGCCGAAACTCAGGTAGAAGTCGAAGTTGTTGGCGAACACCGTGTCCACGGTGCCCATGCCCTTGTGCCAGCGGTGCAGGACGCCGTGCTCGTAGAGGATGGGGTTGGCGATGAAGGTGATGATCTGCCCGATGAGCCCGCCGATCACCGCCCAGAACGGCAGCACCATGCCCGTGAACACCAGCCCCAGGTCCAGCTGCAGGCCCGTGGCCACGGCGGGCATCACATCCTCGGTATGCCGGGTGAGATCGATCCAGGGAATGGGGATCAGGCGCACCGGTTCCGTGAAGATGAGCCCCGAGAGCACCGGAAAGAGCACGTAAACCGATCCGAACAGGATGCCGATCACCCCGCCGATGGAGAATACCCGCCATTTCCAGCCGGTCTTGCGCTCCTCGGCCGATTCGGCCAGGGCCATGGTGCCCAGCGCCCCCACCGGGGCCATGGGGAACGGCAGCTTCTCCACGTCGGAGGTGATGCGGTACAGGGCGTAGCCCAGCCCGAAATGGTCCACCCGCTGCACGATCTGCGAGCCGACGAGCAGCAGGATGGGCATGAGCCAGTCGCGGTGCAGGAAGGTCCTCTCCACGAACGACTGCGACCCCATGGCCGGGGCCACCCAGGAGGGGATGTACTCCGTGAGCCCGAGCATCTTGGCCGCGTCGGACTGGACGAGGTACTGGTTCCACAAAAGCCCCTGGAAGGGCGAGTGCATGGCCGCTCCGGCCATGTAATAGAGCAGGAAGACCTCCTGCTGCTTGAGGTCGGTGTAGGCGCGCTTGGCGATTTCGGCGAAGAGGATGATGGTCACCCAGCGCGCGGCCGGGCCGATCCCAGCGCCGATCACCAGGTTCAGGTACATGGAGCCCGGCATCATCAAAAAGCCGATGAAGATGGCTCCGGCGATGGTCTTCCAGTCGAACCCCTCCTCGAAATGGGCCGGGGCTTCCAGAAGATCGCGGTATTCCTTGAGTTCCTTGTCGTCGTACATGTCACCCGCCTGCGACGCCCGTCACGAGGGCAGCACCTGGTAGCTCTGGCCCATGTAAAGGCCCACCACGGCGAACGCGCCGCCCATGAGGAAATCCCCCAGTATGAGGCCGATGAAGAACATCCGCACCCTGCGGAACAGTTCGATGCCGCCGTAGCGCAGGGTCACGTGGTTGCACAGCCAGCCCAAAAAGAAGCTGAACCACAGGATGCGCATGGCCGAGCTGTACATGGTCAGGTAGCCCACCGGATGCAGCGGCCACCAGTAGAAACGCTGGAAGCACAGCACCAGGGCGAGCATCACCGCCGCGCCCACCGAGGCGAAGATAACGATCCAGGTGTTGGGCCCCGAGGGTGCGTCCAGGAGCTTGCTCGACTCCTCGTATATCCGCAGCACCGAGGATACCTCCCACTCGGCCTGCAAGTCGCGCACGCCAACCTTGTGGCACAAGGCCAGCATGGCCACGAAGGAAGCCACCACGCCAACGCCCAACGCCAGGCAGATCCCGAAGAAATAGAGCCTCTTGCGGGACACCGGCTCGCCCACCTTGGCCGCGTGCAGAAGCGAGGGCATGAGCGACTCGCGCAGGTCCAGGAACTGCACCTTCTGCATGATCACGCCCATGATCAGCCCGGCGTTGGTGAAGAAACCCGAACCGAACAGGGACAGCAGGCCGTCGGTAGGCGCGGCGGTCAGGGTGAAGTAGGCGATGCCGCCCTGGCAGATAACCCGGGTGGCAACCAGCAGCACGACGAAGAACACTCCCAGAAGCAGCATGGACACCAGAAGCGGCATGCCGAACATCCGGCACCAGGCCGTGAGCCCGAGTCCGCCCAGCACCAGCCCCCAGAAAGCCAGGCGGGAGGAGAACCATTCCGACTCCCGGGCCGGAGCGGGCCGGGTGCTGAAGGCCGAACGCAGCACGTCCTTGAGGTGGTCCCTGGAGAGCCAGACGATGAACAGGAAGAACACGCCATAGGCCCCGACCATCTGGGTCTCCTCGGCCATGGTCAGGGTGGGGCCGAAAGTGACGCCCAGGGCCGACGGGGGCACCTGGTAGCCAACCATGGACAGGATGCCCGTCAAGAATCCGCCCATGATGAAGAAGGCCCAGAAGGACAGCGATATCTGGCGCGAGGTCAGGAAGGCGAAGCCGATGTAGGCCGGGATGAAATAGAGCTTCAGCTTGGTGAAGCCGGAAAACAGGCCGGTCTTGGCGAAATACGGCCCGGCCAGCAGCACCGTTGGCACCTGGGGGATGGTGGGGATGTACACCGAAAGCCCGTTGACCAGGTGCAGCGCCACGGGGACCAGCAGCCCGGCCAGCAGGAAGCGGTCGGAAAAGAATCCCCCCACT
The DNA here is from genome assembly GCF_022808915.1 of Fundidesulfovibrio terrae. Classification (NCBI taxonomy): domain Bacteria; kingdom Pseudomonadati; phylum Thermodesulfobacteriota; class Desulfovibrionia; order Desulfovibrionales; family Desulfovibrionaceae; genus Fundidesulfovibrio; species Fundidesulfovibrio terrae. Next base: position 78,284 of record NZ_JAKZFS010000006.1, on the reverse strand, counting down.
CGGCCCCCCTGGAAGGACTCCTCCATGATGTAGGGCAGGCGCAGGAGCGGGAAGTTCATGCGCTCGTTTACGATCCACTGCCTGCTGAAGAGGTTCACCAGGCAGATCATCACCAGGAAGCACAAAAGGATGAATACGCCCCATGCGGCCATGGGACCGGCCCAGGCGCTCCAGGGGATGTTCTGAAGTATCTCCAGCCAGGAGAGCCTGCGCCCGCCAGGCAGGCCGTTGTAGAGAAGATCCACGGCCTTGGAGTCGGTGACGGTCCACCCCCCGGGGATGAGCGGGGCCAGGGTTTCGGACCAGCGGTTGCCCGAGGAGGCGAAGTGCTCCACAGCGGTGAGGTTGATGAGGAGCGTGCGCATGAGCCCGGTGTAGGCGATGCCCGAGACCACCACGGCCAGCATCCAGGTGGTCAGGAGCTCCGCGCCGCTGAGCAGCGGGCCGGACCGGGTGATGCGCGCGATGAGGGCCACAAGCACGGTGAGGCACGTAAGCAGGATGAAGGGGGCCAGGGGGAAATGCCCGCCCCCCAGCGGCGTGGCCGCCAGGTACATGTTGTTGTAGGGCGTGGCCAAACACAGGAGCGCACCGGAGAGCACCCCCAGAATGATCGCGCGTGGCCGTATCGGACTGTGTTCCATGCTCGTCTCGCGCCTTCTGTCTTATCGCCGCCCGTCAGCCGGGCCGCCAATGCCGCGCCCACCGGGGGCGGCGGCCGCCGATCGCCCGACCGTCATCAGGGCGGCCCCGCGGCTTCGGGGTTTTTCATGCTGGTGTCCACGCTGGCCTCGTAGGAGGTGCGCCGCTCCTCGTCCAGGGAGCGCCACACCAGCATCTGCTTGCGCAAGTCGTCCAGGAAGCCCTTGTTGAGGCGCTTCCACATGCCCGCCTCGCCCGCCTCGCGGGTCAGCTCCACATTGATCTCCAGGTATCCCGGATGCCACATGGCGGGCGAAAAGGTAATGGTCACCTGCTGGTTGATGCCGAAATCGAAGGGCGCCAGCCACACCTTGGCCATGATGCGCAGGCACGAGTCCAGCGAACAGAACTCGCCGTGCAGCTCGCCCGGATGCGGCCCGGCGCCCGGGGCCTTCCAGGGGCAGACGAAATCCTGCCGGACCTCGGCCGTGGAAAACAGTCCGTGCGACACATCATGATGCGCCTTGTAATACTCCAGCAAAAAACCGCCCGCACAGTCCTGCTCGCGGATATGCATGAGGAAGGGCAAGGTGGCCTTGATGGTGTTTCCCTGGGGCTCAGGCAAGGTCCAGGAGCGGTTCACGTCCGGGATGGCGATGTTGGCCGCCACGCGCGAGGGATAGATCACTGACACCAGCACCACCAGGATGACCAGCCCCATGGCGGCCACGCCGGAAAGCGAGCTGTAGTTGGCGGTCATGCCCTTCCAGATGGCCGTGCCGGAAAGGACCCCGGCGGCGGTCTGGGCCAGAAGGTAGCCCATCACCGCCGAAAGCACGGCAAACGCCAGGGCCTCGGCGATGAACAGGAAGGAGACGTGGGTGGGGGCCAGGCCCACGGCGGTGTAGACGGCTATCTCGCGTTTGCGCTCGTAGACCGCGCCGATCATGGTGGAGAGCACGATGAGCATGGCTATGGCCAGGGGCACGATGATGTTCGGCACCCCGGCGTAGTTGATGGTGTCGGACGACTGGAGCACGAAGGTGCCGCCCGGCAGCCCGGCGTAGATGGTCAGGCCGAAGCGGTCGGCCAGCTTGTCGGCCAGGTCCTGGGCGGCGTTGGCCGTCACGGCCAGGCTTTTCAGCTGCCCCCCCAGGCTCATCACCGTCTCGTAGGGCAGGATGGCCACCTGCTCGCCCTGCACGTGCTGGTAGCGGCCCTGGTAGCTGACGACATCCTCGCCGGACTCCATGGCCTCCTTTTCCGTGTCCGTGACTTCCACGGCGGTCTCGCTGGGGAAGGTCACGGGGGTCAGCGTTTCGCCGTCCAGGTCGGTGAACTGGTCGAGCTCCTTGCCCGCGAAGAGCCCCACGACCTCGTAGGGCTCGCCCCAGATGGTCACCTTGGATCCGGGGCCCGCGCCGAGACGCTTGGCCATTGCTTCGGGGAGGATCACCGCCCTGCGCTCCCCCTCCGCGAACCAGCGTCCGGCGGTGAGGATGCGGTTCATGCCGCTGACCTTCGGTTCGGCGAAGGACAGGCCCATGACGCCCTGCACGGTTTCGTGTTTGGCGGGCCCAATCACCTGGGTGACGAAGGGGCTCACCCGGTCCCTGGATTCGATCACGGCGCGGGGCGCGGCCTGCCCTTGCCCGGCCTGGTCCGAGAGGACGTTCTCCGCCTCAACCGGCAGGGTCTTCCAGCCAATGTTTTTCAGCAGCACGCCCTGGTAGTTGCTTGTCGGCGAGAACTTCACCGCGTGGTCCACCCGGGCGCTGCGCACGGAGGTGAAGCTCATGATGGTGAAGGTGAGGATGACCAGAGTGGCGCAGGTGAGCGAGGTCCTGATCTTGCGGCGGCGCAGGTTGGTGACGCCGATGGCGAAGGAGGCGGCGAACGCCTTGAGCTTGCCGATCTCCGAAGCCTTGACGTGCTTGGCCCGGCGCTGCAGCTCCTCCATCTCCTGCTCGAAGCGCATGATGATGATGAAGCCCACGATTACGGCCAGCCCGATGATGAAGAAGGCCAGGATGACCACCATGGGGCTGTAGGTGAGCTTGAAGGCCGGGTGGACGTTGTAGATGATCGCGATGACCGTGGTCAGGATGCCCAGGAATCCCAGGATCCGTTTGTGGATGTCGGTGAAGGCGAAGACCAGGCGCTCCAGGCAGTAGGCGAAGGGGATGAACAGGGCGATGTAGAAGAGCACGCCCATGAGCACGTCCTTCTGGGTCTTCTCCACGTCGTTGTAGACCCGCGCGGCGAAGGCCCAGGAGGCCCGCGCCTGGGACAGGGCCTCGTCGTAACGTTTTTCTCCCTTGAGTTCGGACGCCTTGGCCAGCATTCCCTTGCCGGTCTCAAGCATCTCCCGCAGGCGTTCGTTGTAGATGCCGTGGTCCTCGAGATTCTTCACCCTCGGGGTCAACAGGTCCCACATGTCGCTGGCCGCGTGGTATTCGGTCCAGGGCAGGAGGGGCCATTTCTCCACGGAATAGCCGGTGCCGTCCGGGTGCTCGGGGGTGGAGTCCAACAGGATCATCTTCCGGGCCAGTACCGTGTCCGAGAGGATGAGCTTGTAGGTGGCGGAAGGCTCCAGGAAGAGGCTGAACATGGTGGAGTTGAGGGTGTCCAGCCGGGAGAACCAGTAGCGCGCGGGCTCGGCCTCGCGCCTGCCGTCGAGAAGCTCCACCTTGGTGAAATACCGGAAGGTGCGCGGGTCGAACATGGAGAACAGCGTGCTCTGGCGGCAGGAGAACATGACCAGGTCGGTCTCCGAGGCCAGGCGGCGCAGGCGCACGCGGTAGGCATCCTTGCCGGTCTGCTTCTTGTCCACGGCCCAGATGGCCTCGCCGTTTTTGCGCGCGAAGCGGTAGCCCTCGATGATGGCCTTGTCCAGCACGTTCCGGGAATCGGCCAGTCCGGCCACCCGGAACGTGCCGTCGGAACCGGCCATGGCCAGGTAGCGGCTGTCGCCCTGGTAGACGAGCATCACCGTGCCCGAGGCGGCCCTGTCCGGGAAGAGTTCTCCCTGGCGGATGAACTTGGCCCGCCCTGTCAGCGTGGCGAAACCGTTTCGCGGGGGATTGTCCGGGGCCTCGAAACCGCTACCGGCCAGGGCCGACACCAGCCCGCAGGCCAGCTCGCCCTGGCGGGCAAGGTTCTCGCGGTCCACCAGCTCGGGGATGTCGCTGGGCGTGCCCCACAAGAAGCGCCCGTCGTTGACCGTGGCCAGGCTGACGCCCAGAAAGCCGGCCAGCGCCGACACCTCGCCGCCCAGTTGGGGATTATCCAGGAAATAACTGCGCCAGGGTCGGGTGCGGTCCGTCCGCAGGCCGTTGACGAAGCGCAGGTCGTCCTTGGGGTAGCCCAGGGCGCGGGCCTTGTCGGTCAGAAAACCCGAAAGCCCGGAATAGGACTGCACCCGGTTGACCTCTGGCTTAAGCGCGTAGAGCCATCCGTCGCTTACCGCCCCTACCCCGTCGCCGTGGCTGGAGATGTGCAGGGAGACCGCCACCGCGATGTCCGCGTCGCCGGCGAGCTGGCGCAGGTCGCGGGAGGATTCCACCGCGGCCAGTTGGCGCTTGGCGTCGGCTTCCATGTCCTCGTAGCGTTCGCGCACGCCGGGCAACAGCCCGCGCATGAGCGTCGCCTCTTCCTCGCTAAGACCTGTGAAATTGCCGCGCCAACTCAAACCCCGGAGCACCGCGCGGCGCGCCGTGAGCGCGGCCAGTTCCTGTTCTTGGCTGCCCTCCCCGCCCAGGCGCAGACGCATGAGCCGGGTGGTCACGGAGTCCACTTCATCTTTGAGGGCCGTCTCCAGGGCCGGGCCCAGCAGCGGGTCGTCCAGGGCTGCATCCGGCTTGCCCAGGGCGGCCAGCACGGCGGAGGCGTTCTCGGCCCTGTCGGCGTACTCCTTGCGGATGGTGCGCAGCTCCTTGCCCTTGGCCCGGAAGGCCGCCAGGAAATCGCGCCACCCGGCCAGGGACTGGGCATGCCCGGCAGTGGCCGCAAGCAGCACGGAGCGCTTGGGACGCTCGGCCTGGAGTTTCGTCGCAAGCCGAGCCAGCACCGCCATGGACGAGGCTTCGTCCGCGCCGGGAGAAAGGCCCGGAATGTACGCCTGGCTGTCGTAGAAGGCTTCCACCAGGAGGATCTGCTTGGACAGGGCCGGGTCCGAGCCCTCCACGAACAGATAAACGTTGTCGGCCAGCTTGGGCTTCCAGACGGCCTCGGCCGAAAGCCGCGCCGTGGAGCCAATGAGCCCCGAGAGTTCCCGCGCCGCCGTCTGGGCGTCCAGGTAGTACCTGGGGAACAGGGCCGGGGTGAGCTCCTGCTTGTCCTGGAACATGGCGCGGCTGGCCGGCTTGCCGCCGATGCGCCGGTCCACGTAGACCACGGCGCGCGCGCCCAGGAGGGCCGCGTTCATCCAGTTCTTGCCGGAATCCAGGTCCATGAGCACGATGGCCCCGGCCACGTCCTTGCCGTTGAAGTCGGAGACCTCGCCGGGCCCCGCGTCGATGAGCACGCCTTCGATGTCGTCGGCGGCGGCAGGGGTGAGCACGTTCAGATCGGCCGGGCGCAGGGCCGCGCACTTGGAGCCCACGGTGAGCGAACAACGGCCGTACTGCTTGGTTGGGACCACGAACCGCTGGCGGCCCGCCGTGCCCAGGTCCAGGCTCTCGAACCACGCCTGGATGACGCCGGCTGCCGTGGCAGCCCCTTCCGAACCCGTTGAGCGGTCGCCCAGGGAAGCCAGGACGGTTACGGGATCCCGCCCGAAAGCCTCCACGAGCGCGGGGTCAGCCTTGGGCGCGGCGTTCTTGTCCTTCTTGGCCATGCACGGAGACGCGCACAGCACCGAAAGGGCCAGGAGCCACGCCAGGGCGGCCAGGCGCTTCACGGGCAGGCCCGCCCTGGCCCGGAGTCGCAACCGGCGGGCATGATGCCCGCGCGCGGGGTCATGGTGCGCAAACAAGCGCTGGCTCGGGCTGCTTGCCTGAAAGAGGAACCGCCTGAGAACATTTTCCTCATGTATCGCTTTAAATAAGTTGGTACACGCGACGGGGCCTGGACAGGGGAGGCCTCACCAGGCCTTAGAGACTGGTCCCTTTGGAATCCCCCATAATTATTACAGCATGGCTCTGGGGCGGAGGACATCAGTATTCCTTGGCCCCGATGTCGCCCAGGGTGATCTTGAGCTGGTCGCGCTCCTCGATCTTGTCGATGCGGCCGTCGCGTATCCACACCACCCGGTCGGAGACGTTGAGCATCTTGTAATCGTGAGTGGCCGAGATGATGGTCACGCCCCGGTCGCGGCTCAGGCTTTTGAGCAGGGTGATGATCTCCTCGCCGGTGGTCAGGTCCAGGTTGCCGGTGGGTTCGTCGGCCAGCACGATGGCCGGATTGTTGGCCAGGGAGCGGGCGATGGCCACGCGTTGCTGCTGCCCGCCGGAGAGTTCCATGGGCCTGTGGGCGTGGCGCTCGCGAAGCCCTACGAGACCGAGCAGGCCAAGGCCGCGCTCGGCGGCCTCGTCCTCGGGCACGCCCGCGAAGGTCATGGGCAGGGTGACGTTTTCCAGGGCGGTCATCACCTGGATGAGGTTGAACGTCTGGAAAATGTAGCCGATCTTGCGGTTCCGGAGCCAGGCCAGCTCGTAGGCGTCCAACTGGGCGATGTCCACCTCGTCGATGAACACCTTGCCCGTGGTGGGCTTGTCCAGGCCGCCGATCATGTTGAACAGCGTGGACTTGCCCGAGCCCGACGGCCCCATGATGGACAGGTACTCCCCCGAGTGGATGGACAGGTCCACTCCCTTGAGGGCCTGGACCGTGAGCCTGCCAAGCTCGAATGACTTGGTGACGCCCGATACGCGGACTATGCTGTGCTTCTCAGCCATGGTTCATTCCTCGGCCCGCATGGCCGCCACCGGAGGCATCCGGGAGGCCACCAGCGCCGGATAGGATACCCCGATCAGGCTCAGGACGAAGCCCACCAGGACCGACCAGCCCACGCTCGACGCGGCGTCGGCCAGGTGCAGATGATAGAGCGCCGGCAGGCCGAAGCGCAGAACCCCGGCCAGAAGCCCCACAAGGCCGCCGATCACCGCCCCGGCCAGGGCCCCGGCCAGCCCCTGCATGCCCGCCTCCAGGAGGAACAAGCGCAGCACGAAGCTGTCCAGCGCGCCCAGGCACTTCATGGTGCCGATCTCGCGGAAGCGTTCAGTCACCGCCATGAGCTGGGCGTTGACGATGCCCACCGCGCACACCAGGAGCGACAGGATGACGATCCAGCGGTCCTTGGCGCTGGAGGCAACCTCGTAGCTGCCGGGATAGCGCCCTGGAGCCAGGTCGAACCCGGCCTTGACCAGGTCGGTCTGCAGCGACGGATCCCCCGAGGCCAGAAGCCCCATGGCCACGTCGTGCCCGAGCAGGGTGAAGGCCAGGAAGGCCACGGCCAGCACCAGGCTCATGACGGTGATGAGCGAGCGGAAGAAGCGCACCCTGAGGCTTTTGACGCTGATCTCGAATGATTTGCCGAACGGCAGCACTACCTGCCGGGCCAAGCGGCCGGAAGCCGCGCTGGTCGCGTCGCCCAGGGTCTCGAAGGGACGGTGGCTGGCGGGTGAGTCGTTCATTCGGGTATGCGTCCGATGTGCGTGGGATTCCGATTATTTGACCATGTAGACCATATCCGGCCAAATGGAAAGCCTCTCACTCTCCCACACGCTCTCCCATGAGGCCGCGCAGGTTCTTCCAGGTCTCCTCGTCGAGCTCCTTGACCTTGTCCGAATACGTCTTGAAGTCCCCTTCCAACCGCTCGCGCTCGGCCTGGTCCGAGGCCCGGCGCGAGGCGATGAGCGCGGTCAGGGCGAAGCTCTCGTAAACCTTGGCCAGCCGGTAGTTGCGCTCCTTCTCCGGATAGCGGGACGGGTTCGCCTGATAGACCTCAAGGGCCTTGTCGTTGTCGGCCCGGGCCGAAGCGTAGTCGCGCAGCACCAGGTACACCGCGTTGCGGGTGAGATAGCTCTGATAGTCGTCCGGCGACTGGGCCACCAGCTCGTCGGCCGCCACCAGCGCCGCCTTGGGCTTGCCCGCATCCAGGAACTCCATGACCTGGAGCTCTTTGCCTGAAGGCTCCTTCTTGCCGGAACCGCCAAACATGGAACAGCCGCCGAGGGCCAGCGACAGGGCCAGCACCGCCAGGACGGCAGGGATCGGGGTCATCCGCATGTGTTTTCCTCCGTTATTTTCTCAACCAAAACTTGAACTTCTTCCCAGGCCGGAGGGGCCGTGACGCTAAAGCCCGGCAACGAGACCCTCCAGTGGTGCAGCCGAAGCGAGGCCGCCTGCGGCCCTCCGTAGAGCGCGTCCCCGGCGATGGGGTGCCCGGCGTGGGCCAGATGGGCGCGTATCTGGTGGCGCGCCCCCTTGGATATACGGGCTTCCACCAGGGTCAGCCCCCCCTGTTCCGCCACGGGCCGGACCAGGGTCCAGCGCAGGCGGTCGGGGGTTTCATTGCCCGGAACGCGCACAGTGGATCCGCCCTCGGTATCAAGCGCCCAGGAAAGCGTCAGCTCTCCCGCGACCCGGCCCAGGACCAGTGCCAGATAACGCTTGTCCACCTGCCCTGCGTCCTCCATCTCGCGAAAACGCATGGCCGCCTCGTCGCCTACGGCCCCCAGCACGATGCCCGAGGTGTCGCGGTCCAGGCGGTTGACCAGCCTGACGGACAGATCCGGCGCGATGTCCGGCAGAAGGGCCTCCAGGCTCGGCTCGAAGGAGCCGCAGACCGCGGCGGTGTGCAGCCCCGGCGGCTTGAAGAAGGCGGCATAGTCACGGCAGGCAGCGAGCAGGCGCGGCATCTCCCCGGGGGCGCTCCACTCTTCCTCCATCACTTCGACGGTCTGGCCGGGCCGGAGCTTGTATCCGCCCGTCCGCGCCGATCCGCCCACGGTGGCGGCCCCGCGCTCGACCAGCCGCCGGGCCGCGCGCAGGCTCACCCCGGCGGACTCTGACACGAACCGGTCCAGGCGCGCCCCCGCGTTGTCGTCCCCCACGGGAAAGGCTTTTTTGTTTGTCATGACCACGCCCGAGGTTTATAGGACAATCTGAACCATTCCAAGGAGCGAATGCATGAACCGTCCCCTGAAATTAGTCCTTTTCATCGCCGGGGGCCTGGTCGCGGTGATGGCAGGACTCTTCGCGCTGGGCCTGTCCCTGGACCCCAACATGTTCAAGGGCCAGATCGTGAAGACCCTCAAGGCCACCACCGGGCTCGAGACCTCCTTCGACGGCCCCATCAAGGTGACCTACTTCCCCTCCGTGGGCGTTCAACTCAACCAGGTGACGGTGAACGCACCCAAGGAGTCCGGCGGCGCGCGCCTCCTCAAGCTCGGCCGGGCCGAGGTTTCGGTGAAGCTCATGCCGCTCATCTCCGGCAGGATCGAGGCGGGCGAGATGACCTTCGACGCCCTGGACGTCTCGGTCACGCGCGACGAAAAGGGCCGGCTCAACCTGCCCACGCCTCCGGTGAAGGAGGTTAAGCTCGAAGGCGAGAAGGTGGTCGTCATCACCCAGTCCGACGAACGCTACGCCATCGACTACCAGGTCCAGGACGTGAAGATCACCAATTCCCGTTTCAGTTTCGACGACCGAATGACCAAGAACACCTTCGCGGTCACGGATCTGAACCTGTCCACGGGCAGCGTGATCCGGGGCAAGAGCTTTCCGGTGAAGCTGGCCTTCAACTACCAGGCGGCCTCCCCGGACGCGTCCGGGCGGGTGGAGCTCTCGGGCCAGGCCATGGCCATCCCCGAGGCCCTGCGCTTCTCCTTCGAGAACGCCAGCATAACCAGCAGCGTGGCCGGCAAGGGCCTGCCGGTGAATTCCGCCCAGGCCTCGTATACCGGTTCCATCACCGTGGACGGAACGGCCAAGACGTTCCAGGCCAAAGGGATCAAACTCTCCGCCACGGGCAAGGGCGGCGTGCTGCCCGACGCGGGAGCCGGTTTCTCCCTGGCCCTTGACGCCGCCGCCGACTTAACCGCGGGCAAGGCCGACCTGACCGGGCTCACTCTGGACGTAATGGGCTTTGGCCTCACGGGCGAGGTCCACGCCACGAACCTCAACCAGAACCAGGCGGCCAAGGTGACCGCCGCCATGGCCACCAACGAGTTCAACCCCAAACAGGTGCTGGAGAAGTTCGGTGTGAACATCCAGGACGCGGGCACGGCCAAGGCGCGTTTCAAGGCCGCCGCGGATATGGGCGCGGGGGTGGCCGACCTCACGGACGTCTCCGTGCAGGCCCTGGGAGTGGACATCACGAGCGAAGTCCACGCCACGAACATCACCGGCGTCCCGGACGTGAAGGGCAAGGTGTCCCTGGCCCAGTGCAATCCCCGCCAGATCATGGCCAAGCTGGGCCAGCCCCTGCCCGCCTCCGCCGACCCGGCGGCCCTGACCCGCTTCCAGATGGCCTACGACTTCGAAGGCCATGGCGAGCGCTTCGCACTGCACACCTCCGTGCTCAAGCTCGACGACACCTCCATGAGCCTCACGGCCACCGTGGAGAACGCCCCCAAGCCCAAGGTGAACTTCGCCTTCAAGGCCGACACCCTGGACGCGGACCGCTACACGCCCACGCAGGGGGAATCCAAGGCGGCCCACGCCGGGCCCAAGGACACCAAGCAGCAAAAGCCAGTGGACATCCCGGCCGACGTGACCGGAACGGTGGAGATCGGCAAGCTCAAGGCCGCCAAGCTGCACATGCAGAACGTCAGCGCGAAGCTCGCCGTGAAGGACAACATCCTGGACGTGAACCCGGCCCAGCTGGCTCTGTACCAGGGGGCGCTCAAGGCCACCCTGCGCACCGACCTGCGCGGCGGCGCAGGCGCGCCTCTTGCCGCCACGGTCAACGCCGACGGCATCCAGGTGGAGCCGCTGCTCACCGACATGCAGGGCAAGGCCAAGCTTTCCGGGCGGGCCACCCTGAACGCCTCGGTGACGGGCAAGGGCCAGGAGGTCAAGCAGGTGCTCTCCACGTTGAACGGCAAGGCGTCCTTCGCGGTGCGTAACGGAGCGTTGCTCGGCTTCGACTTCTCGCCTGACGTGTTCTCATCTCCGGAGAAACTCATGGCCCAGGGCAAGGGGCAGGCCCGCACGCCCTTCGAGGTAGCCAGCGGCAGCTTTTCCATCGCCAACGGCGTCGCTGGCGGCAACGACCTGCTGGTCGTGATTCCTCCGCACAGGATCACGGGACAGGGCTGGGTGAACCTGGCCTCCGAGACGCTCGATTACAAGGTGCAGGCCAGCTTCGTGAAGCTGCCGCCCATCCCGGTGCACCTGACGGGGAACCTCGCCTCGCCCAACGTCTCCGTTGACGCGGCGGCCGTGGCCACGGGAGTGGCAAAGGGCGTGGTGGACACCGTGGTGAAGACGCCCCAGGGGGTGCTCAGCGTGCCCGGAAGCGTGGGCAAGGGCGCCCTGGACGCGGTGGGCAACATCCTCGGCGGCTCCAAGAAATAGGTCCCGCGACGCAACGAAAAAGGGGGGCACGGGCCCCCCCTTTTTGTCGTCATGCGTGACATCGATCGGAATTTTCTCAACCGATACTTTAATGATAGATGTGCGGCTTGATGGTCCAGTGCTCTCCGGGAACGCGCACCAGGTGCAGCCCCTTGCCGGAATCGGCGCAGAGCACCAGCTCCCCGGATGCCTCAACCCAGTAGGCGCTGATCTTCGGCTCCTCCTCCGGGCTCGCGGCCTGCTTGAGGATGTTCATGGCCAGCTCGTGCATGGTGTTGACCACCGTCTCGGAGACAAAAAGATCGTCGAAATCCACCTCGTTCAATGACATTTCCCCGATGCCCAGACCCTTGGCTACTCGCCGGGCCAGCTCGGGACGGGCAAGGGACTGGGGCTGTGCGTGCTGCCTGCCGTGCATGATCCGCCTCCTTGCGAACGATTCTGAGTTCGATCAGCAAATCCCATGCCGTGCTCATTCTATCTGGGTTTCCCCCCTCCAATGCTACAATTATGTCACGAACAGTTACCATTTCGTACTCCCCGCCGATGATTGCCCAAGCGCCGGGAAGGGTTTACAACCCCTTTACCACATCCTTCCAAACAAAGCCACGATGATCGAACAACTCCACGCCTCCGCCGGATCGGGCAAAACCTACCGCCTCACCCGGCGCTTCCTGAATCTGCTCATGCTAAGCGGCAGCCCCGCTCCCGCCTGCGGGCCGGTTCCCGGCCAGGGGTACGGCCCGGAGAGCATCCTGGCCATCACTTTCACCAACAAGGCCGCCGCCGAGATGAAGGAGCGCGTGCTCACGTCGCTCAAATCCCTGGCCCTGGGCCTGCCCGACCCGGACTTCTCCGGCCGCGCCGACCGCGACACCGCCCGGGCCTGGCTGGAGCGCACGCTCAAGCATTTCCAGACGCTGAACATCCGCACCATCGACAGCCTGCTCAACCAGCTGGCCCGTCTGTTCGCGCTGGAACTGGGCCTGCCCCCGGATTTCGAGACCAGCCTGGACGAAGACATGGTCTTCGAGGCCCTGTTCGACGCCGTGACCGCCGAGGTTCCCGGCCAGGAGCAGGGGCTTTCCCCGCTGGTTGACCGCATGACCGACGCGCTCACGCTCATCGATGGGGCCGACGGGTTCTGGCTGGCCGTACGCGTGGAATCGCGGCTCAGGGAAGTCTTCGCCCACCTGCTGGAGAGCGGCCCGGCCGCCCCCTGCGACGAGGCCGCGCTGCACGCCGAGGCTCAGGTGCTTGGCTCCGCCCTGACGGCCTCGGCCCGGGCCGTGCGAGACGGCGTCGCGGCCTGCGGCGCGCGTCCGGTGGCCAATTTCGCTTCCCTGCTGGAGACGCTCTGCCAGCCGCTGAGCCTCAAAGCGATCCCGGAGTCGGTCTACGCCCGCAAAGCCGGCATCGACGAATGTCTGACCAAGGATTCCCGCCACCATTCAAGCCCCGGCCTGGAAGCCCTCTACCAGGCGCTGCGCGAGGATTACGCCCGGGCCAGGTCGCGCGGGCCGCTCATCGCCCGAGCCCTCTCCTGGCTTCCGTTCCTGGAGTTCGGGTCGCTTCTCATGAAGGCCTTCGATGCCTACCGCGGGGACAAGGCCGTGGCCCTGCTCTCTCAGTTGCCGGGCGATGTGGCCCGGCTGCTGGCCGAGACGGGCGGCGTGTCCGAGGCGTTCTGCCGCCTGGGCTCGCGCCTCAACCACCTGCTCATCGACGAATTCCAGGACACCAGCCTGAGCCAGTGGGCGGTGCTCTCCCAACTAGCCCAGGAATGCCTCTCCAAGGCGGGTTCGCTCTTCTACGTGGGCGACGTGAAGCAGGCCATATACGGCTGGCGCGGCGGCGAGGCCGAACTGTTCCGGGCCGCGGCCCGCGAACCGGAGCTTGCCGCCATCTGTCCCGATCCCCAGGTGGACACCTTGAGCCGGAACTGGCGAAGCGCCCCCGAGATCGTGGATTTCAACAACCGCTTCTTCTCCACCCTGGAATCGCCCGGGACAAGCCGCCTCGTCTCGGAAACCCTCATGCCCGACGCCCCGGAGGCCGTGCGCGAGGCCCTGGGCGAAAACCTACGACGGTCCTTTGCCGGGGCGGCCCAGGAACTTCCCCCCGGACGCGAAAGCTCCGGCGGTTTCGTGAGCGTAAGCCGCCTCGCCGGGGACAACCCGGCTGACTACTTCGACAACGCCCGCGCCGCCCTGGCCGAACTCTTCCAGAAGGACCTGCTCAAGCGCCGCGACCCTTCCGAGATCGCCGTTCTCACCCGCACCAACCGGGAGGCGGCCATGGCCGCCGAATGGCTGGTGGACCTGGACATCCCCGTGGTCACGGAAAACAGCCTGCGCCTGGCCGACCATCCGGTCGTCCGGGGGGCGGTCTCGTTCCTGGCTTTCCTGGACTATCCCCCGGACAACATGGCCCTGTGGGGCTTTCTGTCCTGCCGGGAACTGTTCTGCCGCTCCCAGGGCGTGTCCATGCAGGCCCTGTCGGACTGGCTGGCGGCGCAGTCCAAGGGACCGCTCTACCGCAAGTTTCAGCGGGACTTTCCCGACGCGTGGCAGCGCCTGATCGAGCCATTCCTCAAGGGAGCCGGACCAGCCGGACCTTACGACCTGGTACAGGAGCTCTTCGGCTCCTGCCGGGTGTTCGAGGCGTATCCCGACGACGAGGTTTTCCTGCGCCGTTTCCTGGAGCTCATCCACAACGCCGAAACCCAGGGCTTCGGCTCGCTGTCGTCGTTCCTGGAATTCTGGCGCGACAAGGGCCGGGAGGAAAAGATTCCCCAGCCGGAAGACTCCAGGGCCGTGCGGGTGCTCACCATCCACAAGGCCAAGGGGCTCGAGTTCCCGGTGGCCGTTGCCCCCTTCCATCTTTTCCCGCCGCGCAGGCCCTCGGGGCTGGCCCGGATGGACTCGCCGGACGGCACGGGCCTCACCGCGCCCATGTGCAAGGAACTGGGCGAGGTCTACCACCGGCAGATGGCCAAGGACTTCTTCGAGCAGGTCAACCTGCTCTATGTGGCCTGGACGCGCCCCGAGGAGGAACTGCACCTCTTCTTGCCCGCGCACTCCAAGCTGGCGAACCGCTTCCCCCTGGCCCGGGCCGCCGAACTCATGTTCCAGGGCGCGGGCATCACCCTGGACGAGTCCGGCGCGACCTTCGGCCGCCGCCCGCCCAGCCAGGCGGAGTTGGTGTCCCCTCCCCCGGCCCGGCCCGAGGGCGCCGAGGCCCCGGAGCAGGCCGCCCCCTTGAGCGCCAGCGCCCCCTTGGAATGGCTGCCTGGGCTCAAGATCGCCCGCCGGGAGCTTAACGATCCGTCTGAGCGCCTGCGCATGAACGAACGCAAACGGGGCATCGTGCTGCACAAGGCCCTGGAGATACTCGAGCCGGGCGGGTCCGTCCCGGACGCGGTGCGCCGGGCCATGGCCGCCTGCGCAGCCGGCTGCGGAACCGACGCGGACGCCGTGGCCCTGGAACTTGCCTCTGGCCTGGAATGGCTGGCCGCCCAGGAGTTCTTCCCCCAGTGCCAGCACCTGGGACTCCGCGAGGTGGAGCTGCTGGACGCCGACGGCCGGGTGCACCGCCCCGACCTGCTGGCCTTCACCCCCACCCAGACCTTGGTGCTGGACTACAAGACGGGCCGCGAGGACCCGGCCCACCACGACCAGCTGCGCCGCTACCTGGACCTGGCCAGCCAGCTGCCCCAGGCGGCCGGACAGCCCCTGCGCGGCCTCATCGCCTACGTGGACCTCCAGACGGTACGCGAAGTTTCTTATGGAGCCGCCCTGTGAACCCCATCACCGTCATCCCCTGGGACCGAGACTTCCTCACGGGCCTGGCCACGCAGCTCCTGGAACGCTTCCAGGGCCGTTTCGAGCGCCTCATCGTCCTGTTCCCGCACAGAAGGCCCCGGCGCTACCTCCTGGACAAGCTGGCCTCGGACGAGCGCTTGGCCAAGCCCTGCATCCTGCCGCGCATCCTCTCCATCGACGAGCTTTTCGCGGAGCTGGCCGGACGCCTCACGGATTCGCCCTTGCGTCCCCTGTCGGAACTGGACCGCGTGGGGATGCTGCACGCGGTGGTGAAACGCATCGGCGCGGGGCTGCGCGGGCCGGGCAACCCCTTCCCCGCCGAGGTGAAGGACTTCTTCCCCTGGGGGCTCAAGCTCTCGGCGCTTCTCGAGGAACTCTTCCAGCAGGACGTCACCGCCTCCAACCTGGACCACGTGCAGGACATGGTCATGCCCACGGCCGCCGCGCTCCTGGGCAGCCTCAAGGCCATCCAGAAGGCCTACCGCGAGGAGCTTCTGGCCACGGGAGCGAGCACGCCCGGGCTTACGCGTTCCCTGGTGGCCGCCGACGCCGCCCGCGCGGTGGAGCTTCTCGGGGACCGGCAGGTGCTTGCCTGCGGCTTCCACGCCCTCACAGGCGGCGAGGAGGCGCTTTTCAAGCCCCTGTGGCGCAAGAACCTGGTGGAAATCCTCTGGCACACCGACCCGGCCGTGGCCACTCCGGGCGAGACGCCCCACTGGTCCTGCGAGGAGCACCTGCGCTGGCTGAAAAGCTGGAAGGCCAAGGCCCAGCTGGCCTCGGACGAAAAACGCTCGCCCCTGCCCTCCTGGCGCACCCGCACGGACCAGTTCAGCCTGTTCACTGCGGCCCAGGCCCCCGAGCCGCCCCGGCGCGCCAAGATCACCTTCCACCAGGGCTTCGACCTGCACTCCCAGCTCATGGCCCTGCGCCGTGAGCTGGACGCAAGCGCGGACACGGCCGGGTACGCAGTGGTGCTGCCGGACACCAGCATGCTCATGCCCGTGCTGCACCATTTGCCCCGGCGCGACGTCAACGTGTCCATGGGCTTTCCCATGTGGCGCTCGCCGCTTTTCAAGCTCATCGACACCATCCTGCGCCTGCAGGACGGGCGCATGCCCGGAGGTTACCACTGGCGCGAGGTCATCGCTCTCTTGCGCCATCCGCTGGTGAAGCTCCTGCGCATCGGCGAGGAAACACCGCTGCGCACGCTCTTCCACGACTGGGAGGCGGCCATCCGCCGGGGCGAGAAGTACGTGGACCCCGCGGCCTGGTCGCCCAACGAGGCCGACCCGGCGGCCGAGGAACTGCGTCTCAAGGTGGTGCGCGCCTGCTTCACCCGCTTCGAGAACGCCACCACGCCCCGGGCCATGGCCAGGGCCCTCATGGGGCTGGCCGAGCTGCTCCTGGACCCCGAGCACTCGGGAGGACGCTGGGAGCGCTTCGTCATAGACGCGGCCTGCCTCTCCGGGCTCATCGACCAGGTGATCCCGGAACTCTACGACAGCGCCGTCAGCCAGGAGGAGTTCCCCCCCGAGGCCGTGCGCTCCATGGCCCGGGAGATGCTGAAACGCCAGCGAGTGCCATTCGAGGCCGACCCGCTGTCCGGCCTCCAGGTGCTCGGCATGCTCGAAACCAGGCTCCTCACCTTCGAACGCGTGTTCATCCTGGGAGCCACCGAGGAGGCCCTGCCCGGCACCCCGCGCCCGGATCCGCTCCTGCCCGACCCTCTGCGCCAAGCCCTGGGCCTGCCCGGCCAGCGCGAGCGCGACCTCACCGCCGCCCACACGTTCTACCGGCTCATCCAGGGCGCCCGCGAGGTGGGCATCCTCTATTCCTCGGGCATCCAGCCCGGGGTTCTGGACGGCAAGAGCCTTCCCAGCCGCTACGTGGAGCAGCTCATCTGGGAGGAGGAGAAGCGCCGGGGGCGGCTCATCAAGCCCGGCGAGGAGCCCCGCCGCCTCATCACCATGCCCATGCGCGGCGTGCACCCGGCCTCGCCCGCCGTCGAGAACACCCGCGCCTGCCGCATGAAGCTGGCCACGCACCTGCGCTACAAGGGCGTCTCCCCCACACTGCTGGACAGCTTCCTGCGCTGCCCCCTGGCCTTCTTCTACAAGTACCTCACTCCTCTCGAGCCGCTGGAGGAGGTGGCCGAGGAAGGCGATCCGCCGGCGCTCGGAGAGCTGGTCCACGAGACGCTGCAGGACTTCTTCAGGCCGCTTCTGGGCAAGCCCGTGGAGGCCGGCGGACTGGACGGCGCGAAGCTCACGCAGATGTTCACGCGCAGGCTCGCCGAGGCCCAGTTCTTCAGGCAGATGCCCGCCCACGCCAGGCGGATGCTCGAGCGCACCGCCCAGCGCCGCCTGGCGGGACTGGTCCGCAACACCCCGCAGTGCACCCCCCTGGAACTGGAGAAGCGCCTGCGGGCCAAGCTTACGGTGGACGGCGAACGCTACGACCTGGGGGGCATCATCGACCGCCTGGACCAGCGCGGGGGCGAGCTGGTCATCCTGGACTACAAGACCGGCCAGCCCAAGAAACCGGCCAAGAAGTTCTGGGACGATCCCGACATCTGGGACGTGGTGGACGCATCCGACACCGCGGCCGGGCTTTCCATGCTGCCGTACCTGTCGGAAAAGCTGGGTTCGATCCAGATGCCCCTGTACCTGCACGCCTTCGCTCAGAGCGAGGGGCGCGAGGCATCGGACGCGGTGTTCGTCTGCCTGGGCAAGGACGGCGAGGAGTCGCCCCTGTTCGGAGCGGAGGCGGATGCGGACGAGCGCGAGGAGCGCATCGGGGAGAAGACCCCCCGGCTGGCCGGATTCATCCTGAAGATGATGCTCGAGACGGAAACGTTCGCGCCGGAGCCCTCGCGGACCTGCGCGTGGTGCGCCTTCAGGCAGGCCTGCGGCGCCGAGCGGGATGAGTAGGCGGCGCTAGTCCGGGATCGGGCAGGCGTTCTGAAGCGCCGCCTTCTGCTTCTCCGTGAAGATGAAGCTGTCCTGGGGCGGCAGCCCCAGCTCCGCCAGGTGCGCCCGGAAGAGGTCGTGGTAGGTCAGGGCGCAGGCCTTGGCCATATCCAGCCCCAGACAGTCCGCCGCCCTGGCGATCATGGCCGGGTCGCCCTCGATCTCCACGAATTCGCCGAAGGGCAAAAGGTCCAGGCACACCAGGGCCTGACCGAGAACCCACTGCTCACGGCACTTCTCGTACCAGAGGGCCTCCTCGTAGCCCAGGCCGTGCAGCACCTCGCGCATGGCCTCGAAATCTCCCACGACGGTCTCCACCTCGTCCATGGCCTTGACCCCGGCCGGAACGGGCTTGTCGGACGGCCGCTTCCAGGTGAGCACGGTCTTGTCCGTCTGGCGCAGGCGCAAGAGGTCGCCGCGCGCCTTGAGGTCGCGACCCGGCGTGTCGAACACCGCGTTGCGTTCGAACCGGCATTCCTTGCGCAAGACCGCGCCCTGGCCTTGCAGGGCGGTCCGAACGGCGGACAGTGACTCCACCGCGAATTTGGCTTCAAGTTCTCTGGGCATGGCGTTATCCCGCGCAGAAGCGCAGGACCTCCCTGGCGATGGCGTCCAGGTCCATCACCTTGTCCACGCCGCCCAGCTTGATTGCCTCCTGCGGCATGCCGAACACCACGCAGCTGGCCTCGTCCTGGGCGATGGTGTAGGCCCCGGACTCCTTCATTTCCTTCATTCCCTCCGCTCCGTCGTCACCCATGCCGGTCATGATGACCCCCACGGCGTTCTTGCCGGCGTAGCGCGCCCCGGACCGGAACAGGACATCCACGCTCGGGCGGTGCCGCCTGACCAAGGGCCCGTCCTTGACCTCCACGTAGTAACGCGCCCCCGAGCGTTTGAGGAGCATGTGCTTGTTGCCGGGCGCGATGAGAGCCTGGCCGCGCAGCATGGTGTCGTTGTCCTGGGCTTCCTTGACCGTGACCCGGCAGATGGAGTCCAGGCGTTTGGCGAAGGCGGCGGTGAACTTCTCGGGCATGTGCTGGACGATGGCGATACCGGGGCAGTCGCTTGGCAGCGCCTCCAGGAACACCCGCAGGGCTTCGGTTCCACCGGTTGACGCTCCCACCAGCACGACTTTTTCCGTGGTGCCGAACATGGCTTTCCCCGTTGGGCCGGGCAGGACGGCGTCCGCCGAGAGCTTGGGCGCCACCGTCATGGCCGGAAGGCGCAGGCCCCCCCGCAGCTTGGCGCGCGCGGCGGCCTTGACGGCGTCGCAGATGCGGATGCGCGACTCGTCCAGGAACTGCTTGGTCCCGATCTTGGGTTTGGTGATGATCTCGACGGCGCCGTATTCCAGGGCCTTGAGCGTCGTTTCCGAGCCGGACTCGGTCAGCGTCGAGCAAATGATGACCGGGATGGGATGCTGGCTCATGATCTTCCTGAGGAAGGTGAGCCCGTCCATGCGGGGCATCTCGATGTCCAGGGTGATGACATCGGGGACTTCGTCGGCGATACGTTCGGCGGCCTGGTACGGGTCGGACGCCGTGGCCATGACTTCGATATCCGGATCCGAGGAGAGTACGTCGATGAGAGCCTGGCGGACCAGGGCCGAATCGTCGACCACCAGGACTCGTATCTTGCCTTTATTCACCGGAAGTCGCTCCTCAGGTTCTGCGGTAGACGGTGGGAGCAATGGGTGCAAGCGGCAGGTCCATGCCGGTGATGCTCTCGGAATGGCCTATGAAGAGGTGCCCGCCCGGCTCCAGGCAGTTGCAGAACCGCCCCAGGAGGTTCTCCTGGGTCTTGCGGTCGAAATAGATGATGACGTTGCGGCAGAAGATGATGTGCTTGGGTTTGTCGAAGGAGAATTCCTCCATGAAGTTGAGCCGTTGAAAATCTATGCGCCCCCGCACCTCCTGGTTGAACCGGATCAGTCCCTGGCAGCGGTTCTTGCCCTTCAGCATGTAGCGTTTCTTGTAGTCCATGGACACGTGCTGGAGCTTTTCCTCGGGATAGGTGGCGTTCATGGCCCTTTTGAGCACCTGGGTGGATATGTCCGTGGCCAGGATGCCGAAGCGGAAACCGGAATTCACGCGCGTGAACTCGGAGAGCACCATGGCCAGCGTATAGGGCTCCTCGCCCGAGGAGCAGCCGGCGCTCCACAAGCGCAAGGGCGTGGAGAACCCCTTGCGGTCGATGAAATCCGGCAGCACCTTCTGGGTGAGGATTTCGAAGTGCTTGGGTTCGCGGAAGAACTCCGTGGTGTTGGTGGTCACGGTGTCTATGAGGCTTACGAGCTCCGCTTCCAGGCCGCTTGGGCTGAAAAGGTATTCGCAGTAGGTGGAGTACGAGTCCATGTCCAGCTGGCGCAGCCTCTTGTGGAGCCTGGCTTCGAGCATGGTCTTCTTGGCTGGGGGAAGCTTGATGCCGCACTCGGCGTAGATGAACTCGGACAGGCGCCTGAAGTCGCGGTCCGGCAGCGACTGGGCACGGCTTGAGGACACGTTGTTCATGGCCATGAAGAACAAGCTAACACAGTTTATCTGTGCTTATCCAGCACCATCCGGACGATGCGTTTGACGTCCAGGATAAGCGACATGGTCCCATCCCCCTGGATGGTTGCCCCGGAAAATCCCTCCAGCTTTCGAAACGCCGGGCCGAGGCTCTTGATCACGGTCTGGTGCTCGCCCACCACGTGATCCACGACCATGCCCACGCGCGCTCCCTCGATGCGCAGCACCACCACCTGTTCGATCTCCGGCCCCTTCCCGGGCAGGCTGAACCACTCGCGCATGGAGATGAAGGGGACCACATCGCCGCGCAGGTTGATGATGCGCCCCTTGGAGTCGGCCCCCATGAGGGCGCGGTCGAGCTCGACGCATTCCTCCACGGCGTCCAGCGGCATGACGAAGCTCTGCCCGCCGACCTTGACCTGCAGGCCGTCGATGATCGCAAGCGTCAGGGGCAGCCGGATGGTGATGGTGGAGCCCCGGCCGAGATCGGAGTCGACCTCGATGCTCCCGCGCATGGTGTTCACCACGCGCTTGACCACGTCCATGCCCACGCCCCGCCCGGAAACGCTGGAAACGGTCTGGGCCGTGGAAAAACCGGGCAGGAATATGAGTTCGAGGGTTTCGCTCAGGCCCAATTCGTCGGCCGGGTTGATGAGGCCTCTTTCCACGGCCCGCTTGCGCACTTTGTCAGGGTCGATGCCCTTGCCGTCGTCCTCCACGCGGATGACCACGTCGCCGCCGGAATGCTCCGCGCTCAGGCGGATGGTCCCGCGCCTGGACTTGCCCGCCGCCTCGCGCTCGGCCGGGGATTCCACTCCGTGGTCGATGCTGTTTCGCAGCAAGTGGATCAAGGCGTCCCCCAGATGATCCAGGACGGTCTTGTCCAGCTCGGTCTCCTCGCCGTTGGTGACGAGGTCGATCTCCTTGCCCATCTCCGTGGAGAGGTCGCGCACCAGGCGCCGGTAGGTGCTGAAGGTGGTGCCGATGGTCAACATGCGGATGGCGAGCGTGGAATCGCGGATATCGTCGCTTAAGCGTTCGAGCTGCTCGGCCAGGGTAAGCATCAGGGGGTTGCCCAGGGAGGGGGCCAGCTGCCGGATCTGGGCCTGCACGATCACCAACTCGCCCACCAGATCCTGCAGCAGGTCGAGTTTGGTGGTGGACACCCGAAGGCTGGAAGCGGCGTCCGGCCCTTTTTTCTGTTCCAGGCGGTCCTTGACCAGTCCCTGCTCGGCCAGGGCCGTTTCCACGCTCTTGTCGGAGAGAAGGCCCGCCTCGGACAGGATGGCCCCGAGGCGTTTCTGGCTGCTGAGCGCCTTGGTCACGCCCTCGGGGGTGATGTCGCCGCGGTCCACGAGGATCTCGCCGAGCCTCTTGAGTTCGGTGTCGTCCGTGCCCTCTACGCCCTGTATGCTGTAGGAGCACTCGTCCTCGGCGAAGATGAACACATCCCGGATGCAGCTCTCGGAGACGTCCGTGGTCAACAGAACGTCCCACCAGACGTGGCAGTTCTGGGGATCGAGCTCGCGCAGTGGCGGGATGCCCTCGATGTGGGCGAAAACCATGGAGGGTCCCAAACCCTTGAGGTCTTCCAGCAGGAACTCGGGATTGTTGCCCGTGGCGTAGATGCCGGGTGTCGGCTTGAGGCGGACCCTGAAGACCGATCCCGTGCTGTCCGGGGTCTCGGGCAGGCAGACATTCCTGACGGCGGGCGCGGCCTCGGGCGCGGCGGCTCCCGCGCCCGACCCCAGTGACCTGAAGCCCTCGAGAATCCTTTCGGCCTGGGGGACGAAAGCGCTCAGGTCCTCCCCGTCGTGATCGAGCAGCAGCTTGACGTGATCCCTGGCCTCGAAGGTCAGGTCCAGCAGGCGCTTGGTGACCTGGGCCTCGCCCGACCGGACCTTGTCGAAGACGGTCTCCACCTCATGGGTGAATTGGGCGATGTCGTCAAAGCCGAACATGGCCCCGGAGCCCTTGAGGGTATGCATGGCCCGGAAGACCCGGTTCACGAGTTCGTGGTCTTCGGGGGAGTCCTCAAGCTCGAGCAGGGCCGCTTCCAGCTCATGGAGCAGGTCGAACGCCTCGTCGAGGAATGCTTTGCGGTGGATGTCTTCCATGCCTGGTCCGGTTGCGGCGCGTTACAAGAGTCAGGCTATCTGAGCACCTTCTGGACCACGGCCAGGAGCTGTTCGGGCTTGAAGGGCTTGACGATCCACCCTGTGGCCCCTGCGTCCTTGCCTTCCTGTTTCTTCCCGGCCTGGGATTCGGTGGTCAGCATGACGATGGGTATGAACTTGTACGCGGCCTGGGCGCGGACTCCCTTGATGAGGGAGATGCCGTCCATGTTGGGCATGTTGAGGTCGGTGATGACCATGTCCACCTTGCCCTGAAGCTTGCTCAAGGCGTCCTTCCCATCCACGGCCTCGATGACCGCATACCCGGCGTTCTTGAGGGTGAACGCCACCATCTGGCGTATGCTGGCCGAATCATCCACAGTCATGATGGTCTTCATCCTGAAACCTCGTAGGAAAACGCCTGTTCGAAATCCCTCTGGGTCAAGCCCAGCTCTCCTGCGGCCTGGCGCAACGGCTCCGGCAGGGGCAAATCCAATGCGATCCTTTTTCCGTCCAGCCGCGCCTGCGCGGCCAGGGAGAAAAGCAGCTGGAAGAAGAGGAGGCCGCCCTTCTCCACTCCGGCCAGGTCCAGGCGCAATTCCTGCGCCGTCGATTCCAGCGAGTCGGAGAACTCCTGCCTGAGCGAGGAGATTTCGCCGATGCCGTATTCACCGGAAAGGGCCAACACCTGATTTTCCCCGCCGGTTGCGGCCGGGGGCGTATCGTTATCCATGACCCCATGCTCCGGTTTCAGAACAATTCCACATTGTCGCCGTAGTCCCCGCCGTCCAGGACGGCCTGCTGCCCAGGGGCGATCCCCAGCACGTCCTCGTGCACCAGGCGCTCGGCGTCCATGGTGTAGCGCTCGAGCATCTCACGCAGCTGGGGGGAATGCGTCACCACGAGGTCCTTGGGCAAAACGGCGCCCAGTTCCCCGGAAAGTTCCTTCAGCCTGTCTTCCGCCGCCGCCATGGCCGAGAGCAGGCCCTGCTGGAAATCCAGAGACGACACAGTGGCCTCGATGTCGGAGGAGAGGCGGGACGCCTCCTTCTGAACCGACAGGGCGGCCTGGGCCACGTGCTCGTCCAAAGCCTTGAGGTTGGCCATCTCGGCGTCCAGCTCCGCAATCGAGGATTCGAAAGTTTTCGCGTCCACCGAGGCCCCGGCGATGGCTTCCACGTCCAGGGAGCCGGCGTCCACCGAGGCGAGCAGCGCGGCGATCTTGTCGGTCTGGCTCCTGGCGTCCACGGAGAGCTTCTGGATGGCCGAGGCCAGCACGCCCAAGGCCTTGCCCTCCTCGCCGGTGTGCGCGGCCCGCACGGAGGCGTTCAGGGCGATGAGCTCGATCTCCGAGCCGACCTCCTCGATCTCGGACACCGAAGAAGCCATTTCCCGGATGGAGCCTCCCACCTCGCCCATGACTGCGGACATCCGCGTCTCCAGCGTGGCGTAGTCCTTGAGCGCCTGGGCGATGCTGCGGATCTCCTGCTCGATCTGGCCGAGTATCCCGCGCTGGCCGGCATCACCGGAGCCCAACCCGCCCGCCTTGGAGGCCATGTTGCCCACGCGGCCGGCTATGTCGCGCAGGCTCGAGCACAGCGACTCCATAGCCTGGGAGAAGCGTCCGTGCGCGTTGTCCAACTGCGAGTGCTGCAACGTGAGCACGCTCCGCATCCAGCCGGCCAGCTCCTCCCAGTCCCTGGCGTCGTGTCCGGCTGCGGTCTGCGGGCCGGCCGCAGCCATGGACCTAACTTCGGAGGTCGCTTCCGCAACGTGTTCGAGCTGCTGGCGGATGATGTCATGGAATTGCATGGAGAGCACCGCCTCGGACACGCTGGACACCAGGCTGGCGGCCTCGTCCGAAATCTCGGCCGCTGTCCGGTTCGACGATTCGCGCAGCTTGTCCAGGGCGTCGAGGTCGGCCTCGAGAAGTTCCATTGCCGAATGGGAGTAGTTTTTCCGGGTGTTCTCCATCTCCACGATGCTCTTGGACGCCTCGTGGCATTGCTTGGTCAACTCGATGGCCCGGCTCGATATCCTTTCCGAGGAACTTTCGATCTTGCCCGCCAGTTTCTCCACATCGTCGGCCAAAGTGCTGAAGCCGAGCCCCTGGCTTCCCAGTCGGGCGCTCTCGATGCGCGTGGAGATGCCAAGCATGGAGAGGTGCTTCACCAGCCGGGTGAAGTCACGCATATTTTCTGAAAGTTTGCCGCCAACCGAGGCGATGGTTTCCAGTCCGGCTACCTCTCGCCCCACGGTGCTGCCGGCGCAGGCGGCGACCATGTGCTCCAGATGGGAACTCAGCTTGGACGTGGCCGAAGACACCGCCTCGCCGGAAGTCAGCTCGGCCAGTTCGGCGCAACGGCGCGAAACGTCGGAGGCGGTGGCGTTGAAACCGTGCAGGGCATCGCCGAGGCGGAGGAAATCCCGCTCGCACGAATGAAAGGACTCCAGAAACCCGCGGCACAAGCCGTCGAGCTCTCTGGCGCATATTCTTGCCGCTTCCAGGATGCGGCCGTCTTCATCCGGCAACTGACCGGACATGGAACCTCTCGTTGTGAGATGTTGCCGCCGCGCTGGGCTGTTCAGGAGCGCGACGGGCAGCGCGGGAGGAAACAATGGTTCTTTATTGGAGCAAAACCCTGTGAAAATCAAGCCATAGCGTCAAATTGAGTTCTTCGGGAACCATAAAAGAGGGAATGATGCTCACGAGTTGCCGGTCGAGGCGAAAAACATCAGTTTTCTCCGGATCCGCCAGGCCGGGATCCGCCCTCCGGAGGCGTTTCCTGATCGGTTTGCGCCAGGTTGGCCAGGCATGCCTGGTCGACCTTCCTGCGTTTGCGGCGGCGAAAGAACCAGGCCAGCAAGAGCGCGAGGACCACCACGATGAGGAGGATCATCTCGATGTGGTGGACGTCCTTGAGCACGCTCGCCACCAGGGTGCCGAAGAAATAGCCGGCGCAACCGAAGGAAACCGCCCATATGGCGGCCCCGACGGCGTTGAGCAGGAAGAACTTAATCCCGGAGATGTCCGTAGTGCCCAGGATGAAAGGAGTCAGGTTGCGCAGTCCGTAAAAGAACCGGAAGCTCAGAATAAGGGCTTCGTGGAAGCGCTCCAGCATCTGGTGGACCCGGTCGACCCGGCATTTCCAGGCGGGGCGCTTGTCGACGAACTGCTTGCCCTTCCACCTGCCCACGTAGAACGCGGCCTGGTCGCCCGACAGGGAGCCGACAAAGGCCGCCAGGATGCAAAAGGAGAGGTCCAGCGTGCCGCCATGGGCGAGGAATCCGGCCACGAGGAGAATGGTCTCGCCCTCGAGGAAGGTGCCGATAAGCAGCGCCCAATAGCCGTACTCTCCGATCACATGCTGAAGAAACTGCAGAACGTCGACACTTTGGAATACGCGGAGGGTTTCCTGAAGAGACGCGATGAGATCCATAAACCAGGCAAGCCTTCCTGTTTGGTAGTGCACCCGGCGCCCGCCCGGGAGGCGTCGCCGGCCTCCGGGGGACCGGCGGACCGCAGGCCCTGCGGGAAAGGCTCCTCCTGGCGGGCGAACCACCCCAAGCGGACGGCATTCTCCCTTCCCTGCCCCGGATTATTAAGCTCCCCGCGCTGCGTCTGTCCACTGTTTTGACACCATCGCACGCCGTGCGCCCTCCACGGCCGGACGAGGACACAAAGCATACTGCAACGCTCCGGTAAAAAGTTTTTCGAACTTCCGCGTTCCCTTACCGAAGTTTTCTGGTATTGCGCATGAAACTCAGCGTGCTCCGCGAAGGCGAAGGCCCTTGCGGGAATACACCTTCTCCCCGAGCGGGCCAGCGCCCGCAAGGACAGGTCCAGGCCCGCGGAGTCAAGCCGGAGGTGTGCCCGTGTGAACATGAAGATACTGGTCGTCGACGACGAGAGGCATATCCTCGACAGCCTGCGCCGTGGACTGATGCGCCGCTACGACCTGACCACCGCCGAGGGACCGGAGGAAGGGCTCGCCGCGCTGCATTCCCTGGGCCCCTTCGCCGTGGTCATCTCCGACTTGGCCATGCCGGGCATGGACGGAGTGAAGTTCCTGGCCAAGGTGAAGGATATCAGTCCGCTGAGCGTGCGGATGATGCTCACAGGGCATGGCGATTTCGAATCCTCCGTGGCTGCCGTCAACGAAGGCAACATCTTCCGTTTCCTCACCAAGCCTTGCCCGGTGGATGCGATCATCCGGGCCATCGACGCCGGGATAGAACAATACCGCCTGGTCATGGCCGAGAAGGAGCTCCTCCGGGGGACGTTGCGCGGCTGCATCAAGGTCCTCATCGACATCCTGAACCTGGTCAGCCCGGAGGCGTTCAGCCGGGGGGAGCGCATCAAGCGGCTCATGATGCACGTCCTCAAGCGGATCGGCATGGCCAACCCCCTGAAGTACGAGCTGGCCGGGATGCTCTCCCAGATCGGCATGGTGGCGGTGCCCCAGGAGATCATCTTCAAGCGCTTCCGGGGCATGGAGCTGAGCCCCGAGGAAGCCCAGATATACCGCATGCACGCCACCGTGGCCTCCACGCTGCTGTCCCAGATTCCGCGCATGACCGACGTGGTGGAGATCGTGGGGCACCAGATCGACTGCATGAACGCCAGCAACGAATCCCCGCTGCCAGAATCGGCCCGCCTGCTCAACATCTGCCTGCAATACGACGACCTGGACCAGCTCGGGGTCGACAAGGAGGCAGCGATCGACAACCTGCGCCCGCAATGGGCGGCCCTGGCTCCCGAACTGTTCAAGGCGTTCGAGGAGACGGTTTTCAGCGACGACGGCTACGTGCCGAGGTTCCTGTCCTTCAAGGACATCCTCCCGGGGATGATCCTGCGCCAGGACATCTTCGACGAGGGCAACACCCTGATCATGGCCAAGGGACAAGAAATAACCGAGATCGCCCGCCTGAGGCTTTCCAAGCTGCGCGAAAGCTTCAGGCTGCCCGACGAGATCAACGTACTCGTGCCGTTGCGTTCGGAATGATTCCCGGCGGCGCTCGGCATCGCAACTTTCCGCAGGAGGAACAGGACATGGAGCTTCCAGCCAAGTCCCACCCGGTCTGGGCGGACATCGTGACCGGCAAGGCGCACTACGATCTGAAATTCATGGCCGCGAAAATCTTCATCGGCAGATGCAGCCGCCTTATCGAAGAGGATTCTTCGCCCGAAATGTTGAAATCGTGCACGGAAAAACTGCACGGGCTCTACGCGAAGAACACCGGCAACCCGGCCGCGCAGGAAGACCTGAAGACCATTTCCGGATAGGGGGGGCCATGGAACAGAGTATCCTGGGCATCGCGGAAACCAAGGCCAAGATTCTCGAGGGCCGGACACTGCTCCTCGCCGGCGACGAAAACGCCCTGCGAAAACTGCCCAAGGGCAACTGGATAGGCGGCACCATCCCGTATTTCATCACCCGCCCCCTGGGAGGGCTGGCCTCCAGGTCCATGGTCCACGTCACGGACGTCACGGACGCGGTGGCAGCTTTCGAGATCATCCGCTACGACCATGGGAGCCTCTCGCGGGTGTTCACGGACGGCGCGGAGCACGGCTTCAGCTTCATCGTCCTGCCGGCCCGGAGCATCGCCCACCTGGCCTTCGCCCTGAACGCCCCCGGCTACAACGATTTCGGCGTGCGCCCCCTGGTGGGCTGGATTTCCGGTGTCCATCTGGACGACCTGGGCGAGGTCACGCCCAAGGTGTTCAACGGCCAGACAGGGGCGATGTTCAGCGAGGGAGGGCTCGTGCTCCACGCCGACCTGGCTCCCGGCAAGGTGGCCAACGTGGGCATCGTCAACCTCTTCGAGCAGGGCGACGGGGACGTCCTCACCTTCCCTGTCGACGGCTTCTCCGCCAGGGAAGTGCTGGTCAACGGCGTAAAGGAGGATTTCGCTTCCTACATCAGAAGAAACGAACTCGACACCAGGCTCCCCCTGGTGGCCAACTATTACGGGGTCATGGTCAACACCAGCTTTCAGGGGATCGACGACGCCGAGGGCGAAGTGACGTTCTACGCCCCGGTGTTCAAGGGCCTGCAATACAAGCACGCCAAGCCAGTGGAGGATTACGAGACTGCCTTCAAGAACCGCCTGGAAGCGGAGGGGCAAGTGGCGGAGGACCGCGTGGCGTTCTCCTGCAACTGCATCCTGAACTATCTGTATTCCGGGCTGGAAGGGAAAAGGACCGAGCCGTTCGTCGGCCCCATCACATTCGGTGAGATCGCCTACCAGCTTCTCAACCAGACGCTGGTGTTTCTGGAGGTAGGCGACGTCTGATCAGCGGGGGGGCATGCGGACAGCCCCCCTGACAGCCGCTCCCGGGCGAAGCCGCAATTTATCCAAACTGGGCCATCAACAATTTGATGTCGCCCCAGTGCTCCTCGCTCATATCTTCCGGGCACGAAGATTGTTCTGCAGCCCAGCGCAGGAATATCATCCTTCCGAGCCGCTCAGCCCGGAGACGTTGTTTTCGTGAAAGCTCCTTGTCGGCCACCGCGGCATCAAAAGCCAGACAGTCCTTGTTCCAATTTTCCTGATCGTTCACCCTCTTCCAGGGTCGGAAGAATTCTTTCATTTATGCCTCCATCCGCCTACATCTTATACCAGCGATTTCTCATGTACGTAGGACACGTCCCTTTTTCCGGAAAAATGTGACGTTCACTCTGCCTTATAAGCGTCCATTGCGGATGAGGCAACGCCTAAATTCAAGAAATCTTATATGATGTATATTCAGTTCATACCAATGCTGTCTCAACTCATATTCCAGATTTGGGCATGGCTCAACATGGTCGATGCATCATCAACACCCCATCCCAGTGCAACTGCTCATCAAAATTGAACGGTCAACGAATCCAGCTGCTCTTGCCGAGAACAACACCCCGTCTCTCATACACGATCACCCTGAGTTCATATTGTCCTTAAGGCCGGAATTGCTTGCCCTGTCAAGGTGTTCGCCCAATCGCCGGCCATGACTCCCCTCTCCTGCAGGGTCGTGTACAGGCCCGGGCCTGGGAGGTAGCCCCCCATCCGGGCCGCATTACCCACGGAATCACAAAGGCCTGAGGGTAAATCCTTATGTTCGATATCTTTTCGTGCAACCCGCAGTTGAACTATTCCTACCTGGGTAGTATTGAAAATTCATTGTGGGCGTAGAAAATTCCCCCCGTATTTCCCTGGTAATATCCATGCTCAAACGGATTCAGAGAGGATTCTGCGACGAATCATGCGCCCCTGGATGCATCGAGGCCGAGAAAGAAATCACCTCGGAAGTGAAGGAATTATTGACTGTCTCGGGGTGTAACTTCACGCTCGATCGTGACGATGACGGAATCATGATCAAGGTTAAATCAAGTTCTCTTACTGATCTAATATTCATCTTGTTCACTCGAAGTCAGATCCGGCTTGAACATGAACGCCAAGAAATAAACTCCGTCAAACTTTTTAAACATGAATTCTTATTTCGCAGCGTGTCCGATGTCATCAGATACCTGGCACAAAACATTGCTATAGACTGATATGAAAGAATAATTCACGTCAGAATTCATAACAATATTTCGCGACACCAGATTCCCCAACAAGCGCCCCAAACAAGCAGGATGTCCACGGGTGAACGCTGCAACCGCTTCCCCGTCATCCATCATTGCCATTAACGTCTGTTGCTGTACTGAAACGATAACCGCCAGCCCCTGCTGAAGACAGATCGGAGCCTGGAGACGGGGAAGCAGGCCGCCCCCGGGCCGGGGGAACGTTGGTCAAGCCTCCTTGATTTGAGGCAAATTCGACAAGCTCGGGTTGGGTTGTCATCTGCTCACCTTTCATTCTATATTCGCGCATGAGCAACGAAGAAGTGACCATCCCCCTGGAAGTTTCAGCGATCGCCAACAAGGGGCGGAAAAGCCTCGCTCGCGCTTGGCGCGAACACCTGGGTTTAACCAAGGAGCAGGTGGCCACACGGATGGGCATATCGCCTGCGGCACTGGAGCAGATTGAGGCAAAATCAGCCAGACCCCGCCGGGCTACCCTGGCCAAGGTCGCGACGGCGTTGGGCATCAAGGTGGAGCAACTGACTAGTTCGGTGCTCGCCTGATTTCCCTCACTTGACCTTCCCCCCAAAAGGTACTCCATACTGGGTGTCCACGGATAATAAAAACGAAGCCGGACTCTCTCGAGCCCGGTTTCAGAGTATTTATCAGGGTTTGTGGACTTCTTGGGGCCGATACGCATTATAATCCAGCGCAGGGACGGCCTTGCACTCTAATCCCAGAGCTCTGAGCCGACATTGGTAGAAGGTCCTTTGGCCTGTTTGAACTGCGCGCAATATTGAGTCTGCTTTGTCACAGGCCAGTTGCAACGCTTGACGATTCTTCCACTGCCATCAGGAAGCGCACGGCCAGAGGATTCGTCAAGAATACAGGGCGGATTGAACCGGCAGTACCCAAGGTTGTCATTGCCCTCGATCAGCAGCCAATACTTGCACTCCCCACATTTATAGTCAGCCATGACGACTCCTGTGTTGAGTTTGCGCCCCTGGTGAGACCCAAGGGACGGGCTTAGCCCAGGCCATTTCCTCAAAGGTTGAGCGCTGACTAACCACTCCGCCTGGGCAGTTCGCTCTATGATCCTGCAGGTTATTTCACCCAACATGCGGATCGTGTCTAGAAATAACGCCACCACGGTTCGGTTTGAAAGGGAACCGGTGTCTGCAGGCTCAGCCGTCGAACCGCCGAGAATACGGCATGGCCTGTCGGATACGTGCTCTCCAAGCGGTTGCGGAGGCCCTGGCCGGGGTGCTGCTCCCGCCCCAGCCGGGCCGAGTTGTGGACACGCCGTCAGCAGGACGGGTTCACGCGCCTATTGAGGACTCCCCGAAGAGCTTGCGGGTTCAGTTTTTGGGGACTTGTCCTTTTTCGTGAGTTTTTTTGAAGTGGCACCCGTTGACGCTCCCCACCGATCCTGCACGAGCTTTTTGTCGGGATCTGGCGCACTGACGTCTGCGCCAGCGGGCTGGGAGCCTCCCGAATTGGGAGGGGGCGGCGCAGTCTGAGCATAGAGCAGCGTGCCGCTCAGGGTCAGAATGACCAGGGCCAGAACAAGCTTCCGCATGGTAAGACTCATGGACATGGATTATCTCCTGGGTAGGTATTCATATTGAATTGCTTCGAGTGGCCTTTGACTTCTTTACCTCGTTAAACAGGACGGCGCGCCTCACGGCGAAGTTACCCTTCGCTTTTGCCACTCCGCGCCCCTCCCGGTGAATCGGGATGGTCTTCGCGCCGGACTTCAAGGCTCCCAAGAGCTCCGCCCCCATATTCCCTGCTCCCCCGAAATGCTGGATGTCAATGGATCAAAATAGACGAAGCCGGACTCTCTCGAGCCCGGCTTCCCAGTATTTATCAGGGCTTGTGGACTTCCTTGGACCACCCTGGATCGTGATTTGGTGCAGAGGGGGGCCTATTATTAAGCAAATAAATATGTGTATTAGTTGAATTAAATAAATCCTATTTTCTTCAATGCCCCTAAAAATGCCCCTAAAATGCGAGGCTGCCTCTTTTTTACTGGAGCAGATTACTCCCCTTTCTGCCTCGGCTACACTCCGATCCCCAGCTTGAATCCGCAACGCTCGGCTGTGACTTGACGACTTTCCCGCCCCTGTGGGTGCCCTCCGAGTGACCTTTCCCCCACTTGGCATTCACCTTGTCCTGCACGTCAATGAACGGGTTGCCCGCTCGCCCAACTCGGGAAGCAGGGGGGGCTGGGCCAAAGCCTCAGACTCGACGCCTGAGAGCATCACCCCAATTGTATCACTTTTTCCTCTGGGCGCGCATCAACAAAGAACCGGTGCGTCGGATCATCCCGACAAACGTCAGAAGCCATGCCGTGATGGCGGCGAAGAGGAAACCGCGGGGTACGGCCATGAGGAAATCCAGGCCCAGCGTTTGTGACAGCCTTACGGTGCAGGCCGTGTACATTCCCATTGGGAACACCAGTCCCCAATAGTGTGGCGAGTACTCGAACGGGTGGCGGCGAATGAAGTGTCGCCAGAACCCCAGGATGAAGAGCAGGGGGAGCCAACTGGAGGCCGTGGCCCAAAAGAACACGGTTGCCCCCTTTACGAAGGGGAGGACCGAGGACAGCAAGTGTGATTCCCCTGCCCTGGTCGCCAGCAAAGCTCCGGCCAGGGTGCTGATGGCCGCCGCTCCGGCGTTGATCCAGTAGGACGGCTGCAGGTCGGCCGGTGCAACCGGCGAGAAGAGCAGCCGGCAAACGATCAGGGGCATGAGCAGCATGTAGAGCATCCCCCCGACGCAAAACAGGCACAGCGAGAACAGGAAGGCCACCTCTTGACTCAAGACGTCGGGGGATGGCGCCTGGCCGGAAAGCGTGCAGGTCAGGGTGGCCACGGCCTGGGTGCCCACCACCGCCACCAGCCACGTTCCGTTGATGCCTTGGGCCAGCTTGGGTTTCTCGGACCTGACGGCCAGGGCCACGAAAAGTCCCGGCAGAATCACCATCCACAAGAGCAACCCCAGGCCCAGAAGCCCGAGCGCGATGGCAAAAGCCTGATCGAACAGGACGAACTGGGTTCCCAGGATGCAGGTGGCTGCGATGGCGGTTAGATATCCGGGCCCCCGAGCATGGTCGGAAAGGTCGGCTCGGAAGGTGCCCGGAGAAAAGACCGGGCGCAGCAGATAGAGCATCCACAGCAGGACGTACAGGAGGATGTTCAGCCGGAAGAGAAACCGGGCCGGGGTCTGGTGTCCGAGCAGTTCCAGAGCCACGGACACGATCCCCGTGGACATGACCATGGCGAAATTGGCCGGGGACATCCCTGCCAGCATCGCCATGCCCCTTTGCCGAAACCCTTCAGGAGCTGCAATCATCACGTCTCCTGAAAATGATGAATGGACGCGTCAGGTAGACCACGGGGACACTGGCGATGTGCACCAACCTCGTAAACGGGTACAGCGCGAAGATGATGAAGCCGATGACCACATGGAGCTTGAGAATGAAGGGAGCCTTGTCCATGAGTTCGGGCTGCGGATTGAAGATCACGATGCTGCGTATCCAGGGAGCGACGGTTTCGAGCACGTTGTGCTGAAGGATGAAAAGCTGGATGGCTGCCAGCAACGCGGAAGCCAGGATGAGCAACAGGACCAGTATGTCTGCGGGCCGGGAGGTGGCGGCCACCCGGGGGTCCTTGAGCCTTCTGTGGATGAGGATGGGCAGTCCGGCCAGGACCAGGATCAGGAACGCCCTGCCCGTGTGCTTGGCGAAGGCCATGTGCACCTCGTCAGGGATTCCCAGGCCCGAGACGAGTGCATCCGGCGTGAGCAGGCCGAAGAAGTGGCCGAAGAAAGCCAATATGATGCCATAGTGGAACAGGAGCGAACCGATTTTCAGTCTCCTGTTTTCGAATATCTCGCTGGACCGGGCGTTCCAGCCGCCCGGGTTGAAGAAGTAGCGGTAGAAATGTCCCGCGATCATTACGGCCAGACAGATGTACGGAAACAGAACGAAAAATAACTGGCTCAGGAAGCTCATGTTTCCTCCTTCACCCTCAAGGCGTCGAGAGCGGCCCCGAGCACGGGGGCATAGGGGCTTTGCGTCTTCTCCAAATGCGCGGCCACGTTGCGCATCTGGCATCCGAAACCATCCATGAGGCAATGGGCGGCCCAGTCCGGACACTCCGAAAGGAACTCCAGGACCAAGGGAAGGAAGTCGGGCAATTCACCCGGCAGAACCTCGTACCCCGCATCCCGGTAGAGTTCCATGAGACCGGCCAGGGCCCGGCCCCGTTTCGGGTCGTCCCCGTAACGGTGCCAGGATAGGTGCAGGCTTGCCTGTGTGTCCAAGTCGAAGGTGCGGGCGTAGTCCTGCTGGAGGCGGTGCATCGGGGTCTCCTCCATGTGGTCCAGGATGCGTTCCAGAACCGGAACCATTCCGGAGGCCATCTCGCTGAGCAGCGCCCGGATATTGCGGACAGCGCCTCGCAAGTCGTCGTCCGGGTAGCGCAGGAGCGCCGAGGCGCAGCGAACCAGCAGCCGCGTTTGGCTGTCGAGCATCGGCAAGACTGTGTTCTGCCCCCCCATGGCCGCTCTTTGGGCAAGCTCCGGGTTCATGTCCGGCCTCCAGGAAAGCCCGCCGAGGCTTTGAGTGCCTGGACGTCCTCAGCGAATTCTCGCCGGGTAGTGGGGATCACAAACCGATCCTTAAGCCGGGCAACAGCCAGCAGTCTGTACATGGCCTCGGCCGTTTCCGGCGCAAGCCCTGCTTCCTCCAGTGGCTCATGGGCCTGTTTATTCTCAACCCGCTTGGCGCGCATGAAGCGGCGCAGTGCAAGCAGACGGCACAGGGCCTGGCGCACCGGCCCTTCATTCCCGGCGGTCAGCATGTTGGCCAGGTAGCGCACAGGGATGCGCATGGAGTCCAGCACCATGCCGTCCTCCAGGTCGCCGCCGGTCAGGGGGGACAGCGGCGGGACGTACCAAACCATGGGCAGAGTGCGGAACTCCGGGTGAAGAGGCAGAGCCAAACGCCACTTCACGGCCAGGGAGTGGACCGGCGAGCGGCTGGCGGCCTCGACCACCGCGTCGGGGATGCCGTCGAGTCGTGCCTGCCTTGCCACTGCCGGGTCGTTCGCGTCCAGGAACAGGGAAAGCTGGGCCTCGTAGATGTCCGTCTCGCGCGGTGTCTCGGCTGCCTCGCGCACCTTGTCCGCGTCGTAGAGCACTACCCCGATGTAGCGGATGCGCCCCACGCAAGAATGTGCGCACAGGGTAGGCAGCCCGGCCTCGATGCGGGGATAGCAGAAGATGCACTTTTCGGAGCGGGAGGTCTTCCAGTTGAAGTAGCTCTTCTTGTAGGGGCAGCCGGACACGCAGTAGCGCCAGCCTCGGCACTTCTCCTGGTTGATGAGCACGATTCCGTCCTCGTCGCGCTTGTAGATGGCCCCGGACGGGCAGGAGGCCAGGCAGGCGGGGTTCATGCAGTGTTCGCACAACCTGGGGACATGGAGCATGAACACGTTCTGGAAATCCAGGAAGGCCTTGGCCTCCATGGATCGAAAGTTGACGTCCTTGAGCCCGGTTACGGGGACACCGGCCAAGTCGTCCTCCCAGGTCGGCCCCCACCCTGGGTCGATGGGCTTGCCGGTCACCACGGAAAGCGCTCTGGCGATGGGCTGGTGTCGGGTGGGTGGGCTCGCGGCCAGGTTCTGGTAATCGTAGGTCCAGGGCTCGTAATAGTCGTCGAGGAGCGGCAGATCGGGGTTGGCGAATATGGCGGCCAACTTGAAAGCCCGGTTTCCGGCAGCCAGGGAGAGATGACCGCGCCTGAGTTTCCAGCCGCCCTTCCAGCGCTCCTGATTCTCCCATTCCTTGGGGTAGCCAATGCCCGGCTTGGTCTCAACGTTGTTGTACCACATGTATTCGGTGCCTGGCGCTGTGGTCCAAACGTTCTTGCAGGGAAGGCTACATGTGTGGCAGCCTAGGCATTTGTCAAGATTGAGGACCATACCTATCTGGGCTTTAATCTTCATCGAAATGCACCTCCCCCGCCTTTCTCACCAACACCATTTCGTCGCGTTGGGCACCGGTTGGTCCGTAGTAGTTGAATCCGTAACTCAGCTGTGCGTACCCGCCGATCATCTGGGTGGGCTTCATATGAATGCGAGTCACGCTGTTGTGCGTGCCGCCGCGTTTGCCTGACACGTTGGAAAAGGGAGTCTGCAGGAAACGCTCCTTGGCATGGTACACGATCGCCTTGCCCCGTGGGATGCGGTGGCTGACCGCAGCCCGCCCCATGAAGACCCCGCTCGCGTTGTAGCACTCCACCCAGTCGTTGTCGGCTATGCTCGCCTGTGCCGCATCCTCGTTGTTGAGCCAGACAGCCTTGCCGCCGCGCGACATGGTGGTCATATGCATCGTGTCGGAATAGATGGAGTGTATGGACCACTTGCTGTGGGGCGTGAGATAATTGAGCACGAGCTCCCGCCCGGTGCGTGGGATGCGCTTGCCGGTCAAGGTGCCTAGGTTTTCCATGTCCAGGGGAGGCTTGTACACGGGCAGGCCCTCCCCAAGGGCAAGCATCCAGGCGTGGTCCACAAAGAAGTGCTGGCGTCCGGAAAGGGTTCGGAAGGGGATGAGCCGTTCGATGCTCTGGACGAAGGGCGAGTAGGTGCGCCCCCCGGTCTCGATGCCGCTCCAGACGGGGCTGGTCATGACCTTGCCGGGCCTCGCAGTGATGGCCTCGAAGGTGATGAAATGCCCCTGCTTCTCCTCGGAGAGGTCTGAGAGCGAAAGCCCGGTCTTTTTCTCCAAGGATTTCCAGGAACGCACCCCCACCGCGCCGTTGGTTTCCGGGGAGAGGGTCAGGATGACCTCGCAGGCGTCACGACCGGTGTCGATCCGGGGCAGGCCGTGGCTCACGCCCGCCTCGGCCACCGTGCCCAGACGCTCCTTGAGCTGGTCGTGCTCCTTGGCCGCGCTCCAGGCGAGGCCCTTGATCCTTATACCGGCCTCGCCCCTGATCTCAGGGCCGAGCGAGCCATACTTCTTGAGAATCGCCCCGTAGTCCCGCTCGACCACCTTGAACTTGGGCATGGTCTTGCCCGGGATGGCCTCGGTTTCCCCCTTGCGCCAGTCGCGCACCTGACCCATAGGCTGGGCGAGTTCGTCCGGGGTGTCGTGGACTAGCGGTGAGGCCACCAGGTCCTTGCGGACACCCAGATGCTTCTCGGCCATGGGGGTGAAGGCCTCGGCTATGGCCTTGAACTGGTCCCAGTTGGTCCGGGCCTCCCAGGGGGGGTCCATCGCCGGAGTGAAGGGGTGCACGAAGGGGTGCATGTCCGTGGAGGACAGATCGTGCATCTCATACCAGTGGGAGGCAGGCAGGATCACGTCCGAATACAGCGTGCTGGTGTTCATGCGGATTTCCGAGGTGACCAGCAGGTCGAGCTTCCCGTCGGGATCCGCGGGGTAACAAGGGAATTCGCACGGCCGGACCTCGGACTCGTCCTGGAGCACGGCGTTGTCCGCGCCCAGGAGGTGTTTCAGGAAGTATTCGTGCCCCTTGCCGCTCGAACCGAGCACGTTGCCCCGCCAGAAGAAAAGCACGCGCGGATGGTTGTCCGGATTGCCAGGATTTTCAGCGGCCATGGTCAGGTCGCCCGAGCGCAATCGCTCGGCAACGCGGTCGACGATGGCTTGGTCCGTTGCCGCCCCATTCGCTTCGGCCTCTCGGCAGACCTCCAGCGGATTCTCGCCGAATTGCGGGTAGGACGGCAACCATCCGAGCCGGGCTGCCACAGCGTTGCAGTCGGCTGGATGAAGGGGGATCACCCCCTTGCCGTCCGGCGGGCACATCGACTGTGTGTTCATTGGGTCGTA
The DNA here is from genome assembly GCF_022808915.1 of Fundidesulfovibrio terrae. Taxonomy (NCBI): domain Bacteria; kingdom Pseudomonadati; phylum Thermodesulfobacteriota; class Desulfovibrionia; order Desulfovibrionales; family Desulfovibrionaceae; genus Fundidesulfovibrio; species Fundidesulfovibrio terrae. The sequence goes on along the minus strand of NZ_JAKZFS010000006.1, from coordinate 40,294 downwards.
GCGCCAGGCGTCCGTGGCGAAATAGAAGAAGGAGGTGCCGTTCTGGTGCCTGGGGGGGGTGCTCCAGTCCAGGCCGAAGGCCAGTGTGGCCCAACCGGCCAGGGGACGGACCTTCTCCTGCCCCACGTAGTGGGCCCAACCGCCACCGTTGACCCCCTCGCAACCGCAGAGCATGGCCAAACTGATGATGGTCCGATAGGTGGCGTCGTTGTTGAACCAGTGGTTGATCCCGGACCCCATGCAGATCAGGGATTTTCCGCCCGTTGCCTCCGCGTTGCGGGCGAAGTCCCGGGCCACCCGGATGACGTCCTGCCTGGGCACTCCGGTTATGCCTTCCTGCCAGGCCGGGGTACAGGCTTCGGGATCGTCGTAATCCTTGGCGGCCCGACCGCTTTTGCCCCGATCCAGGCCGAGGCTGGCCGCGAAAAGATCGAAGACAGTGGCCACCAGGAGTTCCTTGCCTTCAAAACGAAGCCCGAGGGCTGGGACCAGACCCGGGCGCATCGCCGGGCCCTCGATCCCGAAAATCGGGAAGGAAGCCTCAACCCAGTGTGCTTGTGGATTTCCGGCCAGGGTGAGGCATGGATCGATCTCCTGTCCGTCCTGGCAGTCACGCATCTCGAGGTTCCAGGCCCCTTCCTCGCCCCAGCGACAGCCGATGCTCCCCCGGGGCACCGCGGGTCCCTTGCGGCTACTGTCGAAGACCACGGTTTTCCACTCCGGATTGTTGCCAGAGCGCCCGATGTCCGAGGCTCGCAGAAACCGCCTTGCGCTGAGGTTTTCACTCTCCTTTTCCAACAGGACCAGGAAGGGCAGGTCCGTGAAGCGTCGAGCATAGTTCTGAAAGTAGGGGACCTGGCGATCCAGGTAGAATTCCTTGAGCACTACGTGGACCATGGCCATGGCCAGGGCGCCGTCGGTCCCGGCCCGAGCCGCCAACCAGTGGTCGGCGAACTTGGCGTATTCGGAGTAGTCCGGGGACACCGCCGCCACGCGGGCCCCCCTGTAGCGGGACTCCGTGAAGAAATGTACGTCCGGGGTGCGGGTCTGAGGCAGGTTGGAGCCCCAGACGAGGATGTACCCGGCGTTGTACCAGTCCGCGCTCTCGGGCACGTCGGTCTGGTCGCCCCAAATCTGGGGCGAGGCCGGGGGTAGGTCGCAATACCAATCGTAGAAGCTCAGCATGCTGGCCCCGATGAGTGACAGAAAGCGAGATCCTGAAGCGTAGCTCACCATGGACATGGCCGGTATTGGGGTGAAGCCGAAGATGCGGTCTGGACCACGGGTCTTGATGGTGTGCACCAGGGAGGCGGCCACCAGTTCGGCGGCTTCCTCCCAGGAGAAGCGCACCAGTCCTCCCTTTCCCCGGGCCTTCTTGTAGGGCCTCGACCTGTCGGGGTTGTCGGCGATGCTGGCCCAGGCCTCCACAGGGTCGGAATGATTGGCCTTGGCCTCGCGCCAGGCCGTGAGAAGCGCCGAGCGGACGTATGGGTACTTCACCCTGGAGGGGCTGTACACATACCAGGAGGCGGAGGTCCCGCGCGGGCAGCCTCGGGGTTCGTAATCGGGGAAATCCGGGTGGGGGGTGGGGTAATCGGTTCGTTGCGCCTCCCAGACGATCAACCCGTCCTTGACGAACACGTCGAAGGAGCAGGAGCCGGTGCAGTTCACTCCGTGGGTGGAACGCACCGTTTTGTCGTGCTGCCAGCGCCGCCGGTAGTAGTCTTCCCAGCAGCGCCGCCCTTGTTTGGTCTCGCTGAGGGTCACCCCCTGCCATATGTCGCGAACTTCATCGGCGCGCCGCCTGAGATAGCGCAACGAAAGATATTTTTCTTCGTTCATACGCTCCCCTTTCGAAGTGTGGACATCCCCCTAAAAACAGGTCGGGGGAGAGGGAAATCAGTCCAGGAAAACAAGGAACCATATTTCAGTATCTAGACAAGCGGAGATAGAGGGTCAATGCAAAATTGACGGGAATGAAGCGTGAGAGAGGGGAGTGGAGGGCGTTTTCGGGGCGATTCTCGAGTTTCAGTGCAAGTCGCTTTCAGCGCCGGGATGCCGTAGTCTGTTTTTTGGCCTACCTCGCGGGCTTGCTTTTGGGGGATGGTCGGGATTCCATGGATCAAAAAAGACGAAGCCGGACTCTCTCGAGCCCAGCTTCTCCGTATTCATCAGGGATTGTGGACTTCTTTGGACCACCCGGATGCAGATGGCTCGGTATTTGGCAAATAAACACCTGTGTTAGTTGAATTAAATAAATTTTATTTTCTTCAATGCCCCTAAAATCAAACGCTGCCGGTGTACCCTGCCCCAGTTAGGCCCCCTGCGCCCAAGGTAGGCGGGTGTAAGGCTATGCGCTGTAATTATGGAATAAAATGGAATAATTTACGACAATTTGCGTCGATTTTACGACGTTTCCCGGCACCCGTATCGTAACAGCTGTCGTAAAAGGGGCTCCTTTGGGCTTACCGGCGTGACTGGCGTGACAGAACTGTGGCCCCGCCCAATTCGTACTTGATTCATGAGCAATATCAGTAAATTATGTAAACACATTGGGCCATGAAATCCCATGAAGGGACACGTGTTTTACACACGATTTACACGTGCTCTTTGGCATCTCTGAGAACCTGTTCTGATCCTTTGCCCGCCCTCCAAAAACTAAGCTACTCCTTCTGAAACCACGGCCGCACCGCGTACACGCGTATCTCCGCCTGCTGGCTTCCGTGGCTTGGCACCGCCAGGAAAAGGCGCTTCCGCTTCGAGTCGAAAAATGAGGTGCGCGCCCCTTTGGCCGTTGCCAGATTCCTAACGAGAAAAAAATGGTCGCTGTCCTTTTGCGCAAAGGCTTGAAGAAAGCCTTCGCCGCAGGAGGTATAAAGACCCATCGTCTCGGCATCGAAGAAAAGATCGTCCACGTCTCCAGCAATCCCTATATCCCCGACGACTTTTCCGGACACCGTATCATAGATCAATACCTTGGCGGGGTTGCGACATCCGACAAAAAGGCGGTGGCCAGCTTCGTCAAGCGCCATGGTGAAATTGTCTTTCACATCCCCCAACCCCCATTTGGCGATTACTTTGCGCTGAATCCGGTCCACCACCTCCACCTGGCGGGCGGTGGGCACATTGACGAAAATTCTCGGGCCGTTTCGCTCCAATTGAAATGATTCCGGATGTCCCGAGAGTTGAATATCCCCTACCCAGCGAGGGGTGTTCGGATCGATTATTCCCAAGGCACCGTCCCCATGCCCGGCGTAGACTTTCCGCTCATCGGGGCCATAACGGATATTGTCCGCGTCGCTGGGGAACGAGATGGTGTTCGCAAGATTCCAGGAGCCCCCCTCAAAGACCTTGCACACACCGTTTCCGCCATTGGCGACAAATAGCTTATTGAATTCATCCACGAAGATGACGCCTTGCGGATCATTCAACTCCTTGATGCTATGGATGCGCGAGTCCAAGGTGAGGTCGACGACCTCAACCGTGTTGTTGCCCAGGGCGGCCACGAAGAGGAGCTTTCCTTGGCCGTCGAGGGCCATGTGGTCGATGCGCCCGGTCACGCCCGGCAGGGGAATCGTGTGCTCAAGCCGAAACACCTCTTGGGCATAGGCCTGATCGGCCAAGGCCAGACAGAATACGAACGCGGGAACGATCAATGCCGCGTTCCGAAACCTTGTCGAAATTGGCTGGAGCATGGCTCGCCCTCCATACCGGCATTTTTCCATGCTGGTAGATAGGGAATTGTTCAGACCCTGGTCAACCACGCCTCGTGATTTGATCGCCATCACTCCCACTTTTTCCTTCTCTTCCTAGGGGCCAGGGTGCATACGGTGGGCTATGCTGGGCCTCTCCTTTTGTCCTGGAGCTTAGGCCGACGATTCCGTATTGGAGGCAACACCATGAAAACGCTCTGTATTTCTATCATGATGCTTTTGGCCAGCGCCCTGGCTGCCTTCGGGCAATCAGGCCCCTGGGACGGCGTGGAATCGGCGCTGGGGAAAAAGGGCGCGGAGGCGGGGGGAGTATACAAGGTCGCCTTCCCCAGAACCGACCTCAAGGTCACCAAGGCGGGCATTCCCGTGGCCCCCGGGGTGGCCCTCACCTCCTGGATGGGTTTTGTCGGGAGCAAGGGCAAAGCCATGGTGATGGGCGATCTGGTGCTCCTGGAAACGGAAGTCCAACCGGCCATGGCCGCCCTCTTCTCCTCTGGCATCGATCTCACCGCCCTGCACAACCACCTTCTGGGGACCAGCCCCAACGTCCTCTACCTGCATTTCAGCGGCATGGGAGATCCTGCGAAGCTAGCCCAAGGACTACGCTCTGCCCTAGCCGCGACGGGCACCCCATCGGGCGAAGCCATGTTCGTTCCGGCCAGCGCGGCACCGGATTGGAGCGCTGTTGAGAAAACCCTGGGGACAACGGGTCAGAAGAGGGGCAACTTGGCCCAGTTCAGTTTCCCCCGCAAGGAACCCATCCAGGAGGGCGGAATGGTGATCCCTCCCGCCATGGGCATGGCTACCGCCATCAACATGGGGGTGGTCAACGGCAAGGCTGAAGCATCCGGCGACTTTGTGCTGGTGGCCGAAGAAGTGAACCCTGTGGCCAAGGCCTTGGTGAAAAACGGGATCGAGGTCACGGCTGTTCACAGTCATATGCTTCGGGAGACGCCTCGACTTTTCTTCATGCACTTCTGGGGAGTCGACGAGCCTGAGAAATTGGCCCAGGGCTTGAAAGCCGCCCTGGACGCGATGAACTCCAAGTAAGAGGCCAAAGCGCATGGCAGACACCCATCCACCGCAGCATGTCGGGTTGTGGGCGTTGGTGGCCTACTTCCTGCGACTGGGCGCACTGGGTTTCGGCGGCCCCATCGCCTTGGCCGGGTACATGCAAAGAGACTTGGAACCCCGGGGGTGGATAACCCACGAGGAATACCTTCAAGGCTTGGCCTTCTCCCAAATGATGCCCGGCCCCCTGGCAGCCCAGCTGGCCATGTGGATCGGCTACATCAGGCACGGGACGATTGGGGCCTCGCTCATCGGTCTGGTCTTCATCCTCCCGACCTATCTCATCGTCCTGGTCATTTCCGTTTTCTACGTGGCCTACCAGGGACTGCCGCTGGTGCAGGCTCTCTTTTACGGAATCGGCCCCGTGGTCATCGCCATCGTGCTCTTGTCCGCAATCCGGTTGGCCAAAACCACCGTGGGGAAGGCAAAGGCCATGTGGGTGGTGTTCGCCGTGATGGCCGGGATTACGGTATTCGCCCGCGCCGAGATCGCGGTGCTTTTTATCGTGGCGGGCATCATCGGAGTCATCCTGTACTCGCCTCCCTGGAAAAAACAGGACCACCAGGGGATGAGAACTTTCTTGTTTTCCTTGGGAGGTGCGCCTGCTCCAGCAGTGGCCATGCCCCTACTCCTGAGCCTAGGAGGATTCTTCGTGGTGGCCGGTGCTTTCACCTTCGGCAGCGGACTGGCCATCGTACCTTTCCTCCACCAGGGGGTAGTTCTGGATCATCACTGGCTCGACGAGCGCCAGTTCCTGGACGCGGTGGCCGTGGGCATAATCACCCCTGGTCCGGTGGTCATCACCGCCGCATTCGTGGGCTATCTCGTTGCAGGATTCTGGGGTTCCGCCATCGCCGCTGGCGGTGTTTTCCTCCCTGTGTACGTCTTCGTCCTGTTCATGAGCCGATACATCGTCCGCTACCGGGAGCACCCTATGCTGAAGGGGTTCGTGAAGGGGGCCACGGCAGCCGCATCTGGGGCCATAGCCGGGGCCACGGTCATATTGGCCCAAGGCTCCATCGTTGACGTACCTACTGCGATCATCGGCTTAGTGAGCGCGCTTGTTCTGTGGCGCTTCAAAGTACCCGAGCCTCTGCTCATAGCCGTGGCGGCTGTGGCGGGCGTGCTGCTCCATCGAGGTGTCTGATACTTTTCAATTAAGACATGGAAAATCTTAATGGGTCGTGCTAATCAATCGGCCCGAAGGGTTTTCCAGGCGGTGTTGATCGTAAGGCAGAAGATAGTGCGAACTTAAACCTCCAGGAGGCGGAACATGAGGAGGACTCTCAAACTTTTCATTCTTACCGGATGCTTGACCTTGCTCGCAGCAGGGGGGAGCCTCCTGGCCCAAAACGAACCTCCGAAACAGGCCGCCAAAGAGGCCAGCAAAAGTTTCCTCCAAGGCACGGCCACCTCCTCCGAGGAGTGTGGGGCCTGCCACCAGGCTATCTACCGCGAATATGCGACCGGTTTTGGCGGCGACATCAACTACAAGGAAATGGTCTACAAGACCAAGGGCGACAAGATCCTCACCATGCCCGCCGCCACCTCGGCCACTCCGACCGCGCATGCAGGGGCCAGAACCGACCCCTTCCCTGTCCACGCCCGGGACGTTGAGGCAGGCGGCAAGTCCTGCAACGTCTGCCATTTCCCAAAGGCCTTCAACCTGCCGGACATGGAAACTCTGGAGATCGGGAAGCCCGAGCCGAGACCCGTGGGCGAGGAGGCCGGGGGTGTGACCTGCGCCAGTTGCCACCTGACCCCGGAAGGCAAGATCAGAGCTCCTCATGATGTCAGCGCGACCGCTCCCCATGCCACGGTGGTCGAGCCACGCATCCACACCGCAGTCATGTGCGCCTACTGCCATGCCAAAGGAAAGCGCGTGCCTGGCATGCAGACGAACACCTTCTATGAATGGCGTGAGGACTTCCACAAGGCCCAGCTTGGAAGCCAACAATGTCAGGACTGCCACATGCCCAGGACGACGCGGAAAGTGGCCGAGGACTACGACGTGCCCGCGCGGCCCGTGTCCAGGCACTTATGGACCGGGGGCCACTCCGAGAAGCGGGTGGCGGGCGCTCTTAATGTGACCATCGTCCAGCCCTCGGCGGGCAAGACCGCTTTCGAATTCCACATCATCAACATCGGCACCGGCCATTCCGCCCCCTCCGGGTCCAATAGGCGTGGCATCTACCTCCAGGCCCAGGCCGTGGACAAGGCGGGCAAGGTCCTGGCCGAGAAGCAGTGGATGTTCGCCCCCTGGTATGCGGAACGGCCCGACGACAAGTCTTTCCTGGAAGCGGACAAGAGCCTCCCAGACGCCATTTCCGCCTCCCAGGCCGACGCCCAGGGTCCGCACGAAGCCCCGGTAAAAGCCGGTGAAGACCGGGTGCTTACCTGGGAGCCTGGGGTCAAGGGGAGCGAGTTCACAGTGAAGGCCAAGCTGGTGTATGATTTGAACCGCTACAACGACATCACCTTCACCGGCGACCAGACTATCTTCCAGACCGTGCAGATGATGTTCAAGAAGTAGTAACGCGAGGAGCCTCCCCATGGCCAATACGATCACAGCCAAAGAACTCAAGTGCAGGATCGAGTCCGGCGAGACGCTTATGATATACGACCTACGCAGGCAGGCTGATTTCGAGGCCGACCCCGAACTCCTGCCTGGCGCGGTCCGGATGGACCCGGCCAAGGCCGGAGAGTGGGCGGGAGGCCTGCCCGAAGATGGGCGGGCCGTGATCTACTGCGCCAGGGGAGGCTCCATAAGCAAATCCACGCAGGAAGCGCTTGCCGACCAGGGGCACGACGTACCCTACCTGGAAGGCGGCCATGCCGCCTGGATGAATCAGGGTAAAGGTAGCTAGTTTGAATCTTCCAACTGTAGAGAAATTACAATGCGATGCAGACATGGTTGTTGCAACAGGAGTAAATCTCGAGAAGCCGAGGGCCATCTTGGGTATCTAGCCCATTGTTGCGGATCAAACATTCATCAGGAGGACTCGCAATGGCAACCGACACCAATTCCCTAACTCGTCGCCAGATGTTAAGTGGTACCGTTCTTTCCTGTGCGGGCATCGCTGCCGGAGCCTTAGCCCCACCTGTTTTACTTGCCGGGACTGCCCAGGCCGCCGGTCCCTCCGGAGACGTGGGCATCCTCAATGTCGCCCTGGGACTCGAGCACGAGGGCATCGCTGCCTACCAGCTCGGCGCGGAAAGCAAGCTGCTCACGCCTGAGGTGTTGAAGACAGCCGTCAAGTTTCAGGATGACCACAAGGTACACCGGGACCTGTTGATCGATGCCATCAAGAAGTTGGGGGGAAAACCAGTGGAGGCCAAGAGCATGCCTGAGTATGCCAAGGCACTCAATGCTGCCTCCCTCAAAAGCCAGGAGGACGTGCTGAAGCTGGCCCTGCGCCTTGAACTCGGCGCTATCAACGCCTATTTGGGAGTCATCCCCAGTTTTGCCGACCGTGGACTTGCAAAAGTTTCTGGGAGGCTTTCCGCCGACGAAACCGTGCACTGGACCACGCTGGAATCGGTACTCGGCCTGCCCTTGCCAAAGGCCATGCAATTCGGCGCCTGACCCGCTTCATGGTAACAAACACACAGTGGGCGCCTCCGGGCGCCCACTGCCACCTCGGAGACGATCCATGACCCCTGCAAAAATGCTTCTGGCTTGCTTTGTGATCCTGACGTGCCTGGCGGCTTTCTCGGTCCAGGCCAAGCAGTCATCGGGCGACCCTAAGCATGGCAAGGAACTGTACGACAGCATCTGCACCGGGTGCCACTCCCTCGATGCCAATCGCGTGGGCCCGATGCACCGGGGCGTCTACGGTCGCAAGGCCGGAAGCGTCGCCGGTTACGATTATTCACCCGCTCTGAAGCATTCGGGCCTCACCTGGAACACGGCCACTCTGAACAAGTGGCTTGCTGGTCCGGAAAAGCTGGTTCCGGGACAGAAAATGAACATCCAGATGGACAGCCCCCTGGACCGCGCTGATGTCATCGCCTATCTGAAAAGCGCCCATTAGGCGCATTAGGTTTTGAAGAACTCCGCTGTGGCGACCACGCCATCAGGCTTTCATATGCGAGAGGCTGGCACAGCTTAGCTTAACGATACCGTCACGTGATGAGCACGTGATTCGACAGATTGAGAAGCGCTCGCCTTAAGGACCACACAACATCATATATTGTATCAACGTTGTTGCATATACTAATTTCCGTTAAGAGACCAATCGTATTTCAGGTAACCCAGCTGGACATCACCGCGTCCTGCTTCGAGGCGTGCCTTATACTCTGGCTTTAAATAACGAATGAAGAAAGATATCACACCTGACTTACCTCCGAAGTCTTCACCAAACCAATCAAATATTGAACTGACATACAGCGTTCTTCCTTCAATTCGATTCGACTTCATATCATTGACAAAGGCCCCAGTAACTTGATCAAGTTGACTTTCTAGCTTGTCACCCTCGAAAGGTATGGACATTAAGGGCGGGCAGCTCTTGGAAGCACAGTTGATCGCCATATGCACCCTTGGGTCTTTGAAACGAGGACGCAGGACATTGTGCTCAATATAGTTTAATGTGGTTGTTTTTCCATCGATTTTTACAAATTGGATTTTCCAAGGGTCTGAGAATATCCCGCCAATGTCCCGGATGGACTTGACCGGATAGTTCATCAGGACGAGCTTAAGGGTCCAAGCGTTGTACGCGTTAATGTAAAATGCTAATTGGTCATTCCTGGACATGGTGCCCGGAGATATTTGTTCCAAAGTAACCAGATATGCGTCCAAATCAGATTCCTTCCTTTTGAGGCCAGCATAATCGACTACGCCATCTTTTACATACGACCTGAGCAATGCAGCATATCCTTGGTTATCCACGGGGCCAGCCCAACACAAGCACAACACCATGCTTTGGATCAGGATCATGAAAAACACGACGCTCAGTGTCCGCATACCGTATCTCCTTGGCGCAAATCCTCACTGCCCGGACTCTGGCTCCAACCCGTTTGCCCTGTAGCTAAGCCTTGCCAAGCAAGCTTTGGGGACGCGTGGTTGAGGCACAGCCCCCCCCTTTTCACGAGGCCCACTAGGGCCGAAACAGACTGTCGTCCATCTGGACATCCAGCTCCAGGTCGTCCATGCGGAGGTCTTCGATCAAATTTCCGGACTCGCCGTAGGCCATGATCCGAAGAGGAAGCCAGTTCTTCTCGTCCAGGCTGATGAGCCAGCGGGTTGTCCCCGCCAGGGAAAAACCCTGACCAGACTCAACCTCGAGGATCGTGGTCCGCCTCCCTCCTATGTTTTCCTCGCCCAGGACCCGGGCTTGGCCATGCTCCATGAGGAGTCGTGCCCGCGTGATCATAACCCCGATGTCTGATTCATCCACCCGATGTCCCAATGGGCCTTTCACCAGGCTGGCTCCCGGCCCCAAGGTCAAGTTGAGCTCCCTCTCAGATGCGAAGGGGCGCAGGGTGACCGCTTTCTTGGCCGGGTCGTAGACAAGTACGGTCCCAGCATGGGGCTCCATGAATTCCATTCTGATCTTTCCGGGCTTCTTGTAGAAATAGCGGATCGTATCGACATTATCTCCATATGCGGTTCGCATCGTCACCCGATAGGAAGTCAACTTCGAAAATCTTTCCTGGGCGGATGCCAACAGGGCCTCGGGAGACGGGTTTTGCGGTTCGGCGGCCCAGAACCGTGATGCCCAGGGAAGGAGGGCCAGGCACAAGCACAGGGAGAACCGAAACCGTCCCAAGGCCGGACGGCACCGGTTCGTAGCAACTTCCGCTTCTTCCCGAGTTCCATGCAAGCGCGCGTAGGAGTGCCCCATCTGCCTTTGTTACCGTACGGACGAGGTCCGGGCAAGCCAGGGTCGGCAACAACTGGCCCTACACAAAGGGGCGACAGGTTGGTTCATATCGCGAATTGCGGATTGCGTGTGGAGTCCGGAGTTGACTTTTGACGCTTCCTAGGTGCTAGAATATGGTCAAATTCCACAGGTCTTTTGATCGGTGGAGTCAGAGCCATTTTCCGACGACGACTTGGAGGGACGGATGGGCGAAAAGAGGCGAGCCGCGTACCAGGGAGGACGCTACAGCTTCGATCGGTGGAGCCCACCTTGCTTCCCAAGACGGCCTTACTCAACGGGACCGCTACTTTCTCCGACAAAACCGTTCGGGGCCGGAGGGGAGTCTGGCAGAAGTGCGATTGCAGGGCTTGTTCTCCTGTTGCTCCTGCTGGTCATGCTATTTTCGGGATGCGCCGGTCGTTCCATATCCGTCGTGCAAGAAGAGCTAGTGGTGACTGCCGACGCCTCTTCCGAAACACCTGACTTGGCAATGATGGCACCTTCTTTCGTCCTCCAGGGGGCGCAGTCCCAGCACAACAGGATCGGGAGAGTGGAAGCCAAGAAGGATAAGAGCCGGGAGCATGTGTCCATAAACACTGAACTACCGGCCATCTACGCGGGCGTCCGCCCGTTCATCACCGACAAAGGCACATACACCAACCTCGTGTACCGGATACATTTCCCAAAGGTCCCCTTCAGCTTGGTTCCCTTTTACTTGGGTGCGGGGGACAATGTCGGAGTGCTGGTAATCCTGACCCTCGATGCCTGGAACCGCCCCATTCTGGTAACCACCGCCAACACCTGCGGCTGTTATGCGATCAGCATCCCCACTGAGTTTCTTCCACCTAGTTCCTATCCAGATGAGTGGCCCGCAGAGCGAGTTTCGTTCTTTGGGGAGCATCTGCCCAGTAGGCTCCCGTCGGTGGGAAGGGACGATAACATCCAGGTGGCCCTCAGAGCGGATGTCCACCGTGTGATGGATGTCCGCGTGGCGACCAAGCACACGCGTATCCTGGAGGCTGCGCAAAAAGCGGAGTTGCTCGAACTCGATTCCCTGAAAACTCTGCCGTCCGGCGAAGGAACCTTTACAAGCTTCTATTATGAACACTGGCCCCTGACCGGTTATGTAAAGGGAGCGATGAAACCGTGGGAAACGCTTTTTCTCAGCCTCCCCAGCATGGATCTGTTTATTGGCATGGACAAAGCCTACGACGACGCCCAGTTTCGTTGCAACAAATTTTATACCAGCCTGAAGCCATGGAATCGAAACTCCTCAGATTTGAATGACTTTCCAGCATATCTTCATTTCAACGGATGGAAATTATGATTATAACAGATCGACAACGAATACAGGACAGCTGAGACCACAGGTAGACGTTCACGGCAAAAATTGATAGCAATCGCACCCGTCATTGGGGAGTAGCCAACCTTAACAGATAGTTAAGGGGTCCACGTCAACAAACTTGAGGGAACTTGATCCTTCATGGCGTGGACAGCCTCTGCACCCTTGCAGAGATAGCCTGGCGAGACCACTGGCCTCAACGCGCACCCAGCCGGGCGAGCCGTGTTGTAGGTCCATTGGTTCTTCGCTTGCCCGGCTAGGCTGTTCTCATGCTCCAAACATTTGCTCTGTTTTTGCTATCCGCAGGCGCTATCTATTGGGCCTGCGAATACTTCGTTAACGGGATTGAATGGTGTGGCCGTCGTCTCAATCTGGGCGCAACGGCTGTTGGCTCGGTCCTCGCCGCCTTCGGCACTGCACTTCCTGAAAGCGCCGTAACGTTTATGGCCGTAGCCTTTGGGAACACGCCTGCCCAAAAAGATCTTGGTGTGGGTGCTGCAATGGGAGGCCCACTCGTCTTAGCAACACTAGCATATGCTGTTGTTGGCTTTTTCTTATTCCTCAATAAAAATTGCCTAGCCCGCAAAACATGTCACGTACAAGTGGATCATGTGCGGTTGAGTCATGACCAAGCGGCATTTCTTGTTGTATTTGCTGTAAAAGTTGCGCTTGGCCTAGTTGTCTTTGCAATTAAACCCTGGCTTGGCTTCCTTTTTCTGGCAGCCTATGCGGTTTATGTTTGGAATGAAATCAAAGCTGGCGACACGGCTCCCGAGGAGGAGACGCTTGAGCCTTTGAAAATTCTTCCCTCGGCGGAAGAACCTCATTTAGGGTGGGCCGTGCTTCAAGCCGTGTTGGCATTAGCTGCCATCAGTGTAGCTTCGCATATATTCGTCAATCAGCTTGAAACCATTGGAACAATTTTTCATTGGTCGCCGCATCTTGTTGCGTTGTTTCTTAGCCCTGTAGCAACCGAGCTTCCGGAAACAATGAATGCCGTGATTTGGGTACGCCAAGGTAAAGAGCGTTTAGCATTGGCAAACATATCAGGTGCGATGATGATTCAAGCCACCGTCCCGAGCGCACTAGGCATATTTTTCACACCATGGCACTTTGACGGTCCACTGCTGGCATCTGGTATCATTACTGCATTTGCGATCACTTTTCTCTGGTTGCTTTTCCGTCGCGGCACTGTAGATGGAAGACTGCTGGCCGCCATCAGCTCGCTATATGGTATCTTCGCCTTGTTTGTCATAGTATGTTTTTGAACGCTTCTTCCAAGGTATGATCTGCTAAGGCCACAGTGTAGCAATGCTCGCTAACTTTGGCATGAAGGTTAATGAGTGGAAAAATCCAACAGGCCATGCACCATTTCGACCGGTGGGTGAATCAAATTGCCATCGATGCCGACACAACCCCGCGCGAGCGGGCCAAGCATGCCGAGCGGGGCAAGCCTGTTCCATACGGCGGTTCACCAGTAAGTCCCAGGATTTCGCCTGATTGAATCGATGTAGGTATCTAATCGAAATTCAGCAGCATCTTGTCCAATTATACCTTCCGTTCAATCCTTGTGGCAGGCCCTCCACGATCTGGCCCCGGAATCCTTCAAGAAGATTTCCCCCTACGTCCGCCAGTTCCTCGATAGAATCCTGAACCGGACCTCCTACAGCCCCGAGTCTTACCAGTATTTCTCATGGGTTGAGAACCCAAATGTGATTTGGGTTGACCTTTCGCGGCTCGATTTTACCGAAGGCAGACCGATCCACAAGCTCAATCCGCGCATAACTGCCCTATCAGGGGACGTCTCCCAGAGCTTCGAGCCGCTCTGAGGTGGCCCTGCTAAGGAGCGGGGACCTCCCGCCCCCCGCAAACGCGAAGAACCCCTTCCGGCCAAGCCTGGAGGGGTTCTTCTTCCTGGGCGAGGGCTCCGCCCAAGCAAGGCATTGGCCTTCACGGGTTTTACTGTCCGGTGAGGGCTACCACGCCGAAATCAATCACCTTCAGCCTGTGGCTGGGAACCTCGCGCAGCCCCTTGTCGTCTAGCTCGCGCAGGGGTGGCAATAGATGCTTGCTTCAAATCGTTACGTACGGCAGATCCCCCCACACCGTCGTATACCTCGGCGACCGGAAATTCTGTCGCATGCTCCAGACCCGTTTGGTCCCGGTGGCCGCCACGAACAGAGTCTCCCGGCCCCATTTGGCGTTCACCCTGTCCAGCGCGTCCATGAGCTGCTTGCCCCGCTCTCCTGGGCTCGGCAGTAGGGAGAACTGGGCCGAGGCCTCCGATTCGATGCCCGAGAGCATTACCCCCACCTTCTTGTAGCGGAAACCCATCCGGAAGATGCGCTCCAGGATCTCGCGGCCGCGACAAACAATCTCCGGCGTGTGCGACGTGGGCGGGTTCAGGCCGCGGCTTTGGCTGGCCCAATACTGGGGCTCGCCTTCGATGAAGTTGTTGGTCTGGATGAACACCAGCACCGCGCCTGCCAGCCCCTTCTCGCCACGCAACTTCTCGGCGGCCCGGCTGGCGTGGCGCGTCATGGCCTCGCCCATCTCCTCCAAGGTGGTCACGGGCTTTCCAAAAGAACGCGAGGACACGATGGTCTGCTTGGGCTTGGGAGCCATCTCCATGGAGATGCATGGTATGCCGCGTAGCTCCAGCCAGGTATGCAGGCCCACCACGGTCATCTTCTTGAGCACCCACTCCCGCGATAGACGCGTGAAATCCTGGGCGGTCATGACTCCCATGGCCTTGAGCCGCTTGGAGTGGCGGTGGCCGATGCCCCAGACGTCCTCCACATCCAGCCCTGACAGGAGTTTTTCCCGGCCCTCAAGGGAGGACATGTCCAGCACACCACCAAGCTCGGGGCGCTTCTTGGCCAGCTTGTTGGCGGCCTTGGCCAGGGTCTTGGTGGGGCCTATGCCGATGGAGACCGGGATGCCCGTGCGCTTGCGCACGGTTTCCCGGATGCGCGCGGCGTAGCGCCCCGCTTCTTCCGGCATCCCGGCGATGTCCAGGAAGGCCTCGTCGATGGAATAGACCTCCATCCGGGGCGTGAACTCGGACAGTGTCGACATGACACGCGCGGACAGGTCGCCGTAGAGGGCGTAGTTGGAAGAGAACACGGCCACGTTGTGGCGCTTGAGCCTGGCCCGAGCCTGGAACTCCGGCTCGGCCATCTTGAAGCCCAGGGCCTTGGCCTCGGGGGACCTGGCGATGATGCAGCCGTCGTTGTTGGTCAGCACCACCACCGGGCGCCCTGCAAGGTGCGGGGCGAACACGCGCTCGCAAGAGCAATAGAAGTTGTTGCAGTCCACCAGGGCGTACACGGGCATGGCGCTAGGCCTTGTGGATGATGAATGTCACCACGCCCCAGATCTCGAAGTCGGAGTCCGGCAGGATCTCGACGGGCTTGAACGAGGGGTTTGCCGGTTCGAGGGAGACACGTCCGCTTTTGATGCGCAGGCGCTTGACCGTGAGCTCGCCTTCCAAGGCGGCGATGACGATTCGCCCGCTGGCCGGTTCCAGTGCCCGGTCCACCACCAGGATGTCCCCGGGCTGGATGTTAGCCCCAGCCATGGACTCGCCGGACGCGCGCACGAAGAAGGTGGCCGCCGGATGGCGAACCACATGCTCGTTCAGATCCAAGTGCTGGTCGATGTAGTCCTCGGATGGAGAAGGAAACCCGGCCGGGACCGTGGAAAGTAGCAAGGGCAGTTCCAGTGGCTCGCCAGGATCGAAGCCCAGCATCTCAATGCCCTTGGTATGAAGCTGTGCGTCCATGGCCTGCGGTCTAGCAAGCTGTCCTTGATCTTGGCAAGCTATAACTTACGATGTATCTTTTGACATGACAAATTGTCCTGCAATAACTATGTCTTCTCGAGTGATTTTCTCACAGCAACATGCTAGGGGGGGCTATTCCGACAGGAGGTGACGCATGTGCGGACGATTTGCCCTGGGCATACCGCGTAAGCGCCTGCTGGAGCGCTTCGAACTGGCAGAGGTGCCGCAGGCCCCGGCCCGCTACAACATCGCGCCCGGCCAGCTGGTGGAGTCGGTTGTCCAGACTCCCGAGCGCAGGGAGATGCGTCTGCTGAAGTGGGGGCTGATTCCCTCCTGGGCCAAGGATACGTCCATCGGCTACAAGATGATCAACGCCCGCGCGGAGACCGTGGCGGAGAAGCCGTCCTTCAAGGCCGCCATGCGGCGCAGGCGCTGCCTGATCCCGGCCCAGGGATTCTACGAATGGCACGAGGAGAACGGCCACCGCCAACCCTGGTTCATCACGTCACGCACCCCGGAGGACGTCCTGGCCCTGGCCGGGATCTGGGAGCACTACGAGAGCCCGGAGGGAGAGATCATCGAGAGCGTGGCCATCATCACCTGCCAGGCCAACGAACTGGTCTCGCCGCTGCACGACCGCATGCCCGTGATCGTCGCTCCGCAGGACGATGCCCGCTGGCTGGACCCCCAAAAGGGCGATCCCGCCCAGGTGGCGGACATCCTGGCCAGCCGCCCCTGGTCGGACATGTGGGCGTACCGAGTGAGCACCAGGGTGAATTCACCCAAGAATGAGGATGCAGGGCTGATTGAGCCGCTGAACAGCTTATCATAGGCCCACCCAACCTCCCGCAAGTGGGCTGTTCTGGCAAAGGCCGCCATGGACCACGGCGAGAGGGTGTATGAAAGTGCCTGGAAGTGGGATCACATGTATGGACATGGGCTACGCCGGGGATGAAATGTGCCCCCCTACTTTCCTGGTCAGGCAGCAAAGGCTGATAGGAGCAAACATAATGAAAAGACGCAGGATTCCGGTCTTAAATCTGTTGCAACTAAAGCGTTACAACTTCCCAAGCCCATGGAAGCGATCATCAGTCGAAAAATTCAGAAAGGAGCAAGAGCCCTTGCCAAAACGCGGTCCAATGCGTTGCGGGACCTATCTAGTGAAGGACTGGCCGGGAGAAATGGAACCTCCGCAGCCCGAAGAGAATACTGGAGGCTACCAAGAGCCCGACCACATACGGCATCTCAGGCTCGCATTGTCATGGGGCCTAGGTCGAACTATTGAGCGCGGAGATATCGTGGAAGTCCCCCTCGCCGAACTTAGTCGCTCGATTCCTCGTGACAACCGAAAATTATATCCAGAGGCAAAAGCCAAACCACCCCGCAGACCACGTCAGGCCCCTGCTGAACGTCACCGGGCAAAGTGCGGAAGCCGACCTCCGCGTCCAAACCTATCGTAAAACGAGACATCAAATGCCCGACGCCCCCCCTGGGGGCCGTCTTCATCGCTAGGAGAGATCCTGGCCCAGCTTGGGGTCTGTGAGCCCGGATGGATCCCCTTCCCCTTGCCATATTCCCGAAGCTTTGCGCTCCTAAGCCGATGGTTCGGATTTTTCCCCTCGCGACCCTCAGCGATGCACCTCTCTCTGCGCCCGGGGTGCGGAGAGATACGATTCAGGCCCTGTAAGGCCTGTCCATCCCGAAAGGGAAGTGCAGCAAGCGGTCTGGAAAGCAAACGGGTAAGCGGCCATACCCCCGCCGCCCCCCACGATTCGGACACCATCGCCTGGGAGCCCAACAAGAAGAGCACCCGGGAGTAGTTCGCCAAGCTCCTGTCCGACGCTCACCAACAGCTCATGGACGAGGCCGCCCCCGCGATCCGCGCAGCCGAGCGGATCACCCCCGAATCGAGCAGGCCATGCGCGAAGAGTTCTCCCTCAAGCGCGGTAGCGCCGGGCATTCGAGCTGCTTGCCGACATGAACACCCCCCCTTTGTCCCCTACAACCCGGCCGCGTACCAAACCTCATCTAGGTGATTCTATCCCCATGCCATGAGTTTCTGCACGTTGGCCCGTCGTCTTCAAGTTGGAGGCGAGTCATCTCGTCGTAGGCAACGCCACCACTCGAGCCTTCTTTCGCGGGGGGCAAGGACGGAGTCGTCGAAGCGTAGGTGCTCAAGGCCAGTGCCATGGCGAGGTTTCATAGGTTGAAAAAAGTAGTTTTGTGCAAATTTGCCTTCGGGGGCGTCAACCATGTAGATGGCCAGCTCAGTTCCCCCCCTAGGATAGGCCATCTGAAAAGTCGCGACCCTGGCGGCCTGGGCGGGGAATTCATTCAGGGGAAAGCCGAGGGGGCTTGTGATGGTTGACGATATTTTCATTTCGGGACTTGATTTGCATGAAAAAGTCGGGATGCCCGTCGTCATGATTGAAGATATTCTGAGGCGTGGATGCCCTTGTTATAATATTGAAAATTCGACGCCCGTGCCTTCAATTTCGGAAACTTTCTTCTTCAATGAACCCAAGAGAAGGCAATGGGGGGCCCCTCACGAAAGTTACGAAAGTGAAAAATTATTATATAGATTAAGCATGGTTAAGCTGCCTGTTCGCGACGTCATACAGCATTGCAAAGCTGCGTATGGCGACATCGAATCAAAGAAATACGTCGACAGGCTTAATGCTCGGAACAACGAGCACATACACGACCCCACTGACAAACCTTTAGACCGCCGCAAGGAGAACACGTACGTGAGGGTCATCGCGGCTTTACTGTGCCTTAACGGAGTGCCGAAACCCCTCAAAGGATCGGCGCTCCCAGGAAAGATAGAGCGTCAGACAGAGCGGTTGGGCGTACGAGTCTCAGAAGATGCCGCGCGTACCGCCCTCAAAGAAGCCTTCGAAATTATTGATATAAAACCTCATTAAAACCGTATACGGTTTTTTCTTTCCCGCATACGGCCCCGCCGTTTTCAATATCTTTAAATAGCTGATCTCCGAGGCGGTCCATGCCGGGCCGCCTCAAGCCAAAGGAGATCACTCCATGAATGTATACCCGCATATCCCGGAAACCCTTTTCCGGCTTTCCTCCATCATCGGCAACCCCAGCAAGGGCATCCCGGCCATCATCCCCGTGAGCAAGTCCACGTGGTGGGCCAAGGTTGCGTCTGGGGAGTTCCCGAAACCCGTTCGGATCGGCCGCTGCACGGCTTGGAAGGCGTCCGACATTACCGCTCTTGTTGACCGCTTGGCGTCCGCCGAGATGGGGAGGTAGGTCATGAAAAGGAACACCTTCGGCATTGAAAACGATCATTTGATTTGTTTGGAAGCCCAAGAACACCGCCCTACTGACGAAGTTTTGAAGTTTTCGCTTCCCGCAGATTTTTCTCGCAGCCTTTTGGTAGTGTTCGAGAAGAATGGGTTCAGAAGGCTGCGGATCAAAGGCGCAAAGCCGGGTTGTCCTGGAAGCAACCAGATGGACAGCGGGATACAAGCAGTTCTCCAGGGCAAGGCGGTTTTGGGTGGCGGGAATCTGTATGAAGTCCGGGGAAAATACCCCAATAATTTGTCTTGGAAGATATTCACCACGGCTGACTCGGTTCAGGGTCTTTGGGAAACTTTTGAAGCCGACGGCATTTTCAGTTCTCGACTCATTGGGACGAGATCTGGATCTGACGTGCTCTGGCGCCAGAATAATGGTTTACCACCTCTATTCATGGGTAAGGCAACGTTAAGCAACAACAGCCTCTATGAAGTCCGTGGACTTAATCTCGATGGCTGGGCTTGGAGGGTTTACACCACGGCCGAATCCCCTCGCGTGCTGTGGGATATGGCTGAATTTGGATTGGTATCTAGCGTCCGAATTTTGGCTTCAGACGAAGGGGCGGACCTTGTCAAGTATCAGAGGTGGGGAAAGTTGCCTTGCTTCTTTGGAGGGGGAGGTTGCGATGAATAATCCCAACAAATCCCAAAAAGCCAACTGCTACTTCGCGTTTTACCCGAATTTTGCCCCGGTCCTTCCTGTCCTGATCGACTACCCTGATGGGCGTTGGTGGCGGATTCACGGCAGCACGGTGGACCGGGATGATATTCCCGAGGAACTTATCCTGAACGTGGCCAACGATATCCTCTGCATGGCTGCGCTCAGGGCCGGGGCTCACATTTGGGCCAAGGAAGGCGCGTGATGGGTGCTCTCTATTACTTTGGCTCCGTCGCGAGCCAGCAGTCCGTGGGTGACGATTCGGCTGCCATCGAGGCGGCCCTGGCCCATATGCCCGCCCGGCAGGAAAAATTCACGGCGGGGGTGGGCTCGATCGGTGAGAAGGAAGACTCGACCAAGCCCGGTTTCTATACCGGGTTTGACATCATTGCACACAAGTCGGGGATCATCATCAACCTCGATCTGCTCTCGCTGGTCTGGGTGTTTCTCGACTCTTTCTTGACCGGAAAGCTCGGTTTCGTATCTGGGGCCCCTGAGGTGGGTAAGCCCACCTTCTTGATCTACCTGGCCGCCTTGATCGCCAATTGCTTGGACTGGTTCGGGGACCATTTGGTCCCCGGCGGCAAGGGAAAGGTGCTGGCCGTATTCTACGAAGTGGATAAGTGCCCCCTTTGGAGGCGCTTACAACGTGCCTTCGCGGTATTCAGATGGTCTTGGCCCTGCGTGTCGCTGGGTTTCTCGTTCAGCTTGATTACCCAAAATTTTATGGGGAACATCTTCGCGGTCCCGGCGGCCGGGCAGGAGGGCCATCAATGATCGGCCCCCAGGCACAACTGACCGTGTTCACGTCCACCCGGCCCGCACAGCTGTCCAAAGGATTTAAACTCGGCGAAGATGGCAATCTGGTGAAGTCCAACGGTGGTCGTATGGCAGAAGGCGATTCCAAAACCGTCGCCGTCACGCCGCTGGAGTTCACCGAGCTTCTCAAAAACTTGAAACCGAGCCAGGCCCTGGGCTTTGGCCTGGGACCCGAGCAGTTCTGCTTCATCGGAACGCAAGGGTATCTCCAGCCTGGGCAGGTCACGCGCCAAAAGGAAAACTTCAAGTGGCCGGATGGGCCTGGCGTAATGATGACGGATTACGATCCGCCTAAAGACGGCTCTACACCTTGGTCAGCCGAGCGGCTGCTTGAAGCTTTCACGAGCGTTGCTCCGGGCTTGGTAAAAGCGCCGCTGGTGGTCACCGCCAGCGTGTCGTCTCATATCTACACCCAAACCGGTGAATGCCTGAAAGGGCCGGGCGGGCTCCGCGCTTATCTCTTCGTCCGGGATGCGACAGACATACCTAGGGCCGGGCAGGTCCTTCACGACCGGCTCTGGCTTGCGGGGTATGGGCGGTACGACGTGAGCGAATCTGGAGCTCTCCTCGAACGCTCTTGCACCGATACGGCGGTCTGGTCGCCGGAACGGCTCGATTTCGCCGGAGCGGCCGTCCTCGGGCCGGGCTTGGTCCAGAAGAAGCCGGAGCCCATAATCATCGACTCGGACGCCGAATTCCTCGATACGCGGGCAGCCTTCCACGACTTGACGCCAGAGGAGAAGAAGAAGCTCGCCCTGCTCAAACAGCACGCCAAGGAGGTCGTGCGTGATAAAATGGACGCGAAAAAGGAAGCCTGGACCGCCACGCGGATGAAAGAGGTTAGGGTCAAAAACCCGGCCAAAAGCGAGCCCGAGTTCGCCATCATCGAAGAACTGTTCCGCAGGTCTCTGGAAAATGGTAAACTCTGCGAGGATCAGGAAATCCATCTCCACAACGGCCCTACCGTAACCGTCCGTGACATTCTGGCCGAGCCCGCCAAATTCCACGACAAGCGCTGCGCCGATCCGATGGAGCCGGGCTATAACAACGACCCTGACATTGGGTGGATATGCGCGAAGGACGGCAAGCCCCCTGTTATCTTCTCCCACGCGCACGGGAAGAAGAAGTACACGCTGGGCACGGACAAACAGGCTAAAAAGTCGCCCATGAATCGCGAGGAGGCGTCCGGCATCCGCCAGGAGTTGGAAGCGCGTATCAAGGACACCGAGGACTTCGACGAACTCCTGGGGCCGGTCGCCGAGGCCATCGCCAAGAGCGGCCTACCGGTCCCCGACGTCGAATATCTGCTGAAGCTCATCAAGAAGAGGACCGGTACCTCCCTCCATGATCTGCGGGCAGCCGTCAGGCTGGCGCGCGCCTCCGGGGGCGATAGCGACGGGGACAAGTTCAACCACATGGAGACGGCCCTGCGCGTCATTGAGTCGTACGGGGAAGGTAACCTCCTGCATGCGCAGGATTTCTTCTGGAAGTGGGATCTGGCTGGTGTCTGGCGCAAAATGGATGACCTGGAGATCAAGAAGAAAGTTCATCGGGTCGCGGAAGTCGACGATTTGACGGCCTCGATAGTTGATTCGGTTTTCAAGCTGGCCGTGAACGAAACTTTCCGACCTGGGCACGCATTCGATGCCATCCAGGACGCCGTCAACGTGCGCAACGGGGAATTGTATTGGGAAGGCAATCGGTGGGAACTTCGACCTCATTGCCGCGAGAGCTACAGGACCACTCAGATACCGGTCGCGTACGACCCGCAGGCCGCAGCCCCGCGCTTCTTGCAGTTCCTGGACGAAATCTTCCGCGACGACCCGGACAAAAAGGATAAAAAGCGCCTCGTGTTGGAATGCATGGGGTACAGCCTCATGGCCACCTGCCGCTTCGAGAAGTTCATGTTGCTCATCGGGCCGGGAGCAAACGGCAAAAGTGTCCTGTTGGCCGTGCTGGCGGCCCTGGTCGGGCCTAAACAGGTGGCCGCAGTCCAGCCCTCGCAGTTCGACAATCGCTTCCAGCGGGCGCACCTGCATGGGAGGCTGGTGAACATCGTAACCGAGATCGCAGAAGGCCATGAAATGGCCGATGCTCAGCTCAAGGCCATCGTGTCCGGCGAGCTCACCACGGCGGAGCACAAGATGCGCCCTCCCTTCGACTTCAACCCCTTCTGCACGTGCTGGTTCGGCACCAACCACATGCCGAATACTCGGGACTTCTCGGACGCCCTCTTCCGGCGGGCCAACATCCTGACCTTCAACCGGACTTTCCAGGAAGAGGAGCAGGACCGGCAGCTGGTGGAGAAGCTGAAGAGCGAGTTGCCGGGAATCATGGCCATGGCGCTGGAGGCCCTGGCCGAGGTCATCCAGCGCGGTGAATTCACCCGCACCGAGTCCTGCGAAGCAGCCAAGAAGGAATGGAGGCTCGACAGTGACCAGGTCGCTGCCTTCGTCGAGGATCAGTGTGTGCTGGAGCCGGGACTGCATACGCCGAGCGGTTACATCTATACAGACTATAAATCTTGGGCTGAGGAAGCGGGGGGTGGGCCACTGTTGGGCCGGAAGAAGTTTACCTCACGCCTGCAACGTCTGGGCGTCCAACTGCACAAAAGCACGGGTGGGGTCAGGATGTTGGCCGGGATAGCGCTCAAGTTCGCCAAGGGGAGGCCCCAATGAGTGGCGTGAGTGGCGTGAGTGGCGCGTGTTTCGGGATTACCGAGAAGAAATTTGTTATATTCACTTTGAATCAAGAGAAAATAACACGGTACATATATTATGATCTGGAACAATGCGCCACTCGCGCCACTCGCGCCACTGAGTCCATGACCCAGGAGGAGGTTGACCGAACGCTGGCCTGGAACTTGGATGGTCAGGACTCCGTCTCCAGCCAAGGTTTGCCCCCGGAGACCTGTCGACGGGTGGGCATCGGCTGGAACCTCACCGACTGCTACCAGCCTAGGACCGTTTGGGGCCTGCCCGAGGAGATGAATCCGGAGTCAGGGAAGCCCAGGCGGGTCTGGCTCTCGGCGGAGTTGGTGATCCCGACGACCACCGGCGATGTGGTGACGGCCCTCAAAATTCGGCGAACGGATTGGCACCCGGATGACCCTTTTCCAAAGTACTGGGCCGTTCGGGGCGGTAGCCAGTCCCTCTATGTCCTCGATTCCGAACCCGGAAATCCGGTGGTCGTCGGTCGAGTCGGAGCTGGACGCCGCCCTGATCTCCCAGGAGGCCGGGGATATCGCGACCGCCGTCGCACTCGGAACCGCCAGGGGGAAGCCCGATGATGCCGCCACGGCGATTTTGAATGCTGCTCCGGTGATCCTGGTTGCACTGGACTTCGATGAGGCCGGAAAGGCGGCGTGGCCGTGGTGGAAAGAGGAATTCCGTACCTCCGTGCCCTGGCCGGTACCGGTGGGCAAGGACGTTGGCGACCTCCTGGGCATCCCTGGGTTGATGCGGGCATGGATCGAGAAAGGCATGCCCGCGACGGGGCCGCCCGTTACATTCACGCACTGACAGAGCCAAACAGAGAATCGCTTCGCTTTGGCGCTGCCGCCCCCCAGACACATCCTCCTGCCAGGCCTACATAAAGACCCCTCCAGGCCCTCCAAGTTCCCCGAACCAGCCAATCCCTGTGCGCCCGTCCGCGACGCGCGCCAGGGCCAGTTCTGTGAAAATTTAAGGCAGTGCTATCGGACCGACATGGAGCCCATCGTCGAGGAGCATATACAGGTAGTCCAGTGTATTTCGATTTGCCTGGTGTTATCTGTGAGTCATCAAGACCGGAGGAGGCTGCATGATCACACAATCTGTTCTGACCCCGAAGCAAGAAGCGTTTGCCCAACATTTCGTCTTGAATGGAAATGCGTCCGCAGCTTATCGCGAATCGTACGAAATACGTGTGAATACGAAGGAAACTTCTATTGGGCAGAGTGCGAAACAGCTCCTCGACCACCCTAAAATTTCCTCAAGGATTGCCGCGCTACGGGCTGTTGCAGCTGAAAAGGCTATGCTCACGCTCGACCAGCACCTGTCAACGCTGGCGGTCTTGAGAGACAAGGCTGCGCAGGCCGGGCAGATGGGTGCGGCCATCACGGCCGAAATCGCTCGCGGCAAGGCCGCAGGCCTCTATGTAGAGAAGAGAGAAGTGAATGCCCGGATGACGGCAGTTGTCGAAGTTGGGGATGGTGATTGACAGAGGGCGGGACCGTCATGTCCTTGGACACGAGTGCTCCCAAAGGGTTGCCCTCACGCGGATCGCCTCCAACTCCAGGACCATGGACTCGGACTTGCTGTTATTTTGCTCACAGCCCTGGCTGGTTTCGTCAAACTCGCCCAGCGGAGGTTCCTGACGGGAGGGCGCAGTCCCGGCCTTTCCTCCAGGCTAGTAGGGGTCGGCCTGTGCCAGGAGGGTGACACCACCTTGGGCGGACCATTATGCCGATCCGCCCATAACTGTCGGGGTCAGCCTACATTCTCTCTGTGAATAGGGACCACCTTGCCGCCTGCCTTCAAGGTGTGCAGGTAGTCCGCCCACTTCTGCATCATCCGCCGCCGTTCCGGCAGATGCTCCGCCCGGTTGTAAGTAGCCCGGACCTTATTTCTTGGGGCGTGAGCAAGCTGGCGCTCGATCACGTCGGAAGGCCAGCCCTGTTCGTTCAGGAGCGTGGAAGCCATGGCCCGGAAGCCGTGTGCGCAATGCTCCCCTTGGTCATAGCCCAGACGCCGCAGGGCGGCATTGATGGTCATGTTTGACATGCAGCGCCCTTTGGCCCGGTTGCAGGGAAACAGATAGCGCCCTGCCCCGGTCAGGGGGTGAAGGTCCGTGATGATCTCCACGGCTTGGCGGGACAGAGGCACGATATGCGCCGTCCGCATCTTCATTTTCTCGGCAGGAATGAGCCATTGCGGCCCGTGTTCCGCGTCCAGGTCGATTTCCCCCCACTCTGCATGCCGAAGCTCGCCAGGACGCACGAACAGGAGCGGGGCCAGTTTGAGCGCCGCCAGGGTGACAGGACTCCCCTCATAGCCTTCCATGGCTCGTAGGAGCTTGCCCACGGCCTTGGGTTCAACGATGGCCGGACGGTTCGTCACCTTGCAGGGGGCCAACGCGCCCCGCAGGTCCGCGCCTACGTTGCGTTCGGCCCTGCCCGTGGCAATGGCGTAGGAGAATACGGCTTCGCAATACTGGCGTAAGCGCTTGGCCGTGTAGTTGATGCCCTTGGCTTCCACTGCCCGCAGGACGGGGAGGATGGCCGGGGCGCGTAGCAGGGAAATAGGTTCAGCCCCGAAGACCGGGAACAGGTGTTGTTCCATGGTGGAGAGAACCTTGACGGCGTGGCCTTCGCTCCAGGTCCGCACCTGAGCGGCGTGCCATTCGCGAGCCACAAGCTCGAAGGTCGCGGCCTGAACGGCTTGCGCCTCGGCTTGGGCGGCGGTGTCCTGTTTCCTCTTCTCTCCAGGGTCAACGCCATCCGCCACCATGGCGCGGGCATCATCACGGCGCTGCCGGGCCTGCTTCAAGCTCACATCCGGCCATAATCCGAACACTAGGCGCTTTTCCTGCCCTTCGAAACGATACTTGAACCGCCAGGACTTCCCCCCAGTTGGAAGGATTTCCACGTAGAGGCCAAGACCATCCGACAGCTTGTAAGCTTTGGCCTGAGGCTTGGCGTTACGTATGGCCGCATCTGTGAGAGGCAGGACTTTCTTTGCCATGGCGGTTCGGGTCCTCCGGGACCTCGGCATACTGCATCCAGTGATACCGGGGATTTTCGGTCAAAGTGCCCCCAAAAGTTCCGACACGTTGACGATGCCCCCAGAAGTGCCCCCAAAAACAGCGGATGTCAATGGACCACAAAAGACGAAGCCGGACTATCTCTAGCCCGGCTTCTTAGTTATTTTCAGGACTTATGGACCGTATCGGACCACCCTGAACCGTGATTTGGTGCGAGAGGGGGGACTCGAACCCCCATGGTTGCCCGCCAGATCCTAAATCTGGTGCGTCTACCAATTCCGCCACTCTCGCATAAGGCGACACGCGCCTATCATGACTCGCGGAAGTTCGCCAGCCTCATGATTCGACGGGCCGCGCGCGGGGCTTGAGCGCCGAACCTCGCGGCCTTAAGCGCAAACCGGGGTGGGCGCGCCGCGCGCCGCCGCCCGAATCGAAGACCGGAACGTCTGCCGGGTCGCTCCAAACCCTGGCGCGCCTGGTCAGCGCAATCCGATCAGGTGGTCGGGAGGCGAAGCCCCGCGCCCCACCGCGAACCCGGATGCCAGGGCCTTGTTGAGGTATGCCTGGGCGTTTTTCACCGCCTGGGCCAGGGGATCGCCCAAGGCCAGGCGCGCGGTGATCGCCGCCGACAGCGTGCATCCGGTGCCATGGGTGTGGGGGGTGTCCACGCGCGGAACGGGCAGGGCCAAGGGCTCCTCGCCCGCAACGGCCAGCCAGTCCGTCAGCATGCCGCCCTGCGCTTCCATGTGCCCGCCTTTCACCAGCACAGCCTTGGGGCCGAAGGAAAGAAGCCGCTCGAGGGCGGCGAAGAGGCTTTGCCTGTCCGTGATGGCCAAGCCCGTGAGCAGTTCCGCCTCGGGGCGGTTGGGAGTGGCCAGGTCCGCCAGGGGGAACACCGACTCCACGATGGCCCGCACGGCGTCCTCCTGGAGCAGGGCGTGCCCGCTCTGGGAGACGCACACCGGATCGACCACCAGGGGAAAATCCTTTCTTTCGGCAAGCACCCCAGCCACGGCTTTCGCGATGGGCGCGGAAAAGAGCATGCCGGTTTTGGCCGCGCGCACGGGGATGTCCTCGAGGACAGTGCGCAGCTGCAGGGCCACGAACTCCGGCTCAGGGGCGTGGATGCCCGCGACACCCATGGTGTTCTGGGCGGTCAGGGCGGTGACGACGCTCAAACCGTAGCAACGGTGAGCCATGAATGTCTTGAGGTCCGCCTGGATTCCTGCCCCGCCGCCGGAGTCGGACCCGGCGATGGTCAGGACGCACGGGACGACGCTCATGCGTCCTCCATGGCCTCTTCGCTGTGCCGGATGGACTTGAGCGACAGCCCGCTTCTAGCCAGCACCAGAAGCCCCGTCACCGTGGTGGGGATGTACTGCATCATGTGGATGAGCAGGCCGATGGCCAGGGCCAGCTCCTTGTCCACCTTGAAGAGCCCCAGGCCGAAAATAACCGCGGCTTCGAACACGCCCACCGCTCCCGGTGAGGAGGGCATGGCCATGCCCAGCGAGGAAATGATGAAAACGGCCAGGGTCTGGCCCATGGTCAGCTTGAGCCCGGCCACCCAGAAGATGACCATGAACGTAGGCACGGCGTACAGGGCCCAAACCAGGGCCGTGTAGACCCCGAGCAGGATCAGGTAGCGCAGCGTCACCCCGTGCACCAGCTGGAGTTTCACTTCCACGATGAATTCGCGCAAGCGCTCGAAGGGTATGATGGCGATGATGCGCTCGGCCTTCTCGGGCCATTTGCGCACGAAGAACAGGCAGGCCCAGATGCTGCCCACACCGATCGCCAGCGGGAAAAAGGCCATCTTGAGCTTGAAGTGGAAGGCCACGACCAACCCCATGGCCAGGATGGCGTTCAGGTCGAAAAAGCGTTCCCAGAAAACCATGCTGATGCTCTGGCTCAGGGAATAGCCGCACTCCTTGCGCAGGTAGAAGGCCTTGGCCAGCTCGCCCAGCTTTGCCGGAACGACGTTGTTCACGGCCATGGACAACAAAAACGCCTTGAGCCCGACCGCGTTGCCGCAGGTGTATCCTGAGAGGAAATTCATGCGCAACGCCATGGCCCCGTACCCGAGTATGGAGACCACTGTGGTGATCGCGATGGCCGTGGCGTCGAAGCGGGCGAAGGCCTTTCCCAGTTCCGCGAAGTCCACTCCCCAGAAGGCGTAGACCAGGCACGCCCCGACCAGGGCGGTACGCAAGACCAGGCTGACGGTTTTTTTCAAGATCATTGCTGCTTGTTTTATCCTGCTAACGATTGAAGCATTCCTGCAGGCGGTAGCGCAGGTGCGTGAATCTCTTTGAAGTCCCGGCCGAATGAAGGCCGATGCCCAGGGCCTTTTTCCCGCCGATGATGACGGCCAGTTTCCTGGCCCGGGTCAGGGCGGTGTAGATGAGGTTGCGCTTGAGCATGACGAAGTGCTGCGTGACGACGGGCACGATGACGACGGGATATTCGCTTCCCTGCGATTTGTGCACGCTCACGGCGTAGGCCAGCGCCAGCTCGTCCAGGTCGGATGCCTCATAGGGTACGAGGCGGCCGTCGAAATCCACCGTGAGCTCGCTCGCGTGGGGGTCGGCCTCGACGATCCAACCCAGGTCGCCGTTGAAGACGTCCTTTTCATAGTTATTGCGCGTCTGCAAGACTCTATCGCCCACGCGGAAGCGGTTTTTTCCCCTGACCAATTCCCGCCCCGAGGGATTGAGCCTGTCCTGCAACAGCTCGTTCAGGGCCTGAGTGCCCACCTCGCCCTTGTGCATGGGCGAAAGCACCTGGATGTCACGCAGGGGATCGTATCCGTAGGTGCGCGGGATGCGCGTGGCCACCAGGTCGATGATCTTTTCCTGCACCAGGGCCGGGTCGTCGCACTCCACCCAGAAGAAGTCCGCCTCGGGAGGCTTCTTGAAGGACTGCTGGGGGAACTGGCCCTCGTTGATGCGGTGGGCGTTGACCACGATCATGGATTCCAGGGCCTGGCGGTAGATGTGGGTCAGACGGGCCTGGTCCACCGCCCCGGAATCCAGCAGGTCGCCCAGGACGTTGCCCGGTCCCACCGACGGCAGCTGGTTCACGTCCCCCACCAGGATCAGCCGGCAGGTGAGCGGCAGGGCGCGCAGGAGGCTCAAGAGAAGCTGCACGTCCAGCATGCTGGCCTCGTCCACCAGCACCACGTCGGCCTTGAGCTTGTGCTCCTCGTTGTGGGCGAAGCCGCCCCCGGGCTGCGAGCCCAGAAGCCTGTGCAGCGTGGACGCAGGATAGCCCGTGGCCTCGCTCATGCGCTTGGCCGCGCGCCCTGTCGGAGCGCACAGCTTCACTTTGTAATTGAGCTTATCCAGGACCTTCACCACGGCCTTGGTGATGGTGGTCTTGCCCGTGCCGGGGCCGCCGGTGATGATGAAGGACTTGCTGGAGCAGGCTTGGTACACGGCCAGGTGCTGCTCGCTGGAGAGCTTGATGCCGCATTCGGCCTCAACGGCGGGCAGGAGCTTGGCCACCTTCTCGGCCGGGGACGCGGCCGGGTGCGAGGCGATGGCGAAAAGCCGCTCGGCGATCTCGCGCTCCCAGTTGTAGAAATGCGTCAGGTACACGGCGTGGGAGACGTCCTGCTGGGGCAGGGACTCCACGCGCACCCGCTTCTGCTGCATGAGGCTCTCCAGGGCCTCCAGCAGCAGGTGCAGCCCCACTCCGCCGAGCATGGCGTCCACCTTCTCCAGCAGTTCGTCCCTCGGGTAGAACAGGTGCCCGGAGTCGCTCTGGGTGAAGAGCCCGTAGACCACGGCAGCCTCCAGGCGCTGCGGGCAGTCGTGGGCGAAGCCGAGCTTCAGGGCCATGGCGTCGGCGGTCTTGAAGCCTATTCCCTGGATGTCGTAGGCCAGTCCGTAGGGGTTCTCCTTGAGCTTCTGAACCGCGCCCCCGCCGTAGTGCTTGAAGATGCGCTGGGCGAAGGTGGTGGGCACGTCGTGGGTCTGCAAGAAGAGCATGAGCCCGCGCACCTCGCGCTGCTCGTTCCAGCTGGCGGTGATCTTCTCCAGCACCTTGGGGGTGATGCCCTTGACCTTGAGCAGGCGCTCCGGGTCCTCGTCCATCACCTCCAGCACCTTGTCGCCGAACTCGCCCAGGAGCTTGGCCGCCAGTACCGGCCCCACTCCCTTGATCTGCTTGGACTCCAGGTAGCGCTTGATGCCGGTCAGCGAAGCGGGCATGCGCTGCTCGAAGTACTCCACGTTGAACTGGCGGCCATACTGCGCGTGTGTGGTCCACTCGCCGCGCAGGAAAAGCGTTTCCCCGGGCGTCACCTGGCCCATGGTGCCCACGATGGTCACGATGCCGGGTTCGCCCTTGGCCGCCACCTTGGCCACCAGATAGCTGGTGGCCTCGGAATAGAAGGTGACGGTGTGGACCTCGCAGGTCAGTTCGGCGGGCATGGGGGGATCAGAGGTCCTGCCTGTGGACCATGGACTGCTTGAGGGTTTCCTTGTCCACGTACTTGACCTCGGCCCCCAGCGGGATGCCTTGGGCCAGGCGGGTCAGGCGCACGCCGGGATGGGCGCGCTCCACCATGTTTTTTAAGTAGCTGGCCGTGGCCTCGGCCTCCAGGGTGGTGCCCAGCGCCAGGATGACCTCGCGCACCGCGCCCTCGGAGAGCCTGCGCCGGAAGCGGTCGATCTCAAGACTCGATGGGTCGACGCCGTCCAGCGGCGAAATGAGACCGCCAAGGATCAGGTAGCGGCCCTTGTACAGGCCGGTCTCCTCCAGGGCCAGCATGGAGTCCCACTCGCTCACCAGGCACAGCGATTCGGCGTTGCGGGCCGGGTCCGAGCAGATGGGGCACGGGTCGGACTCGGCCAACCCCGCGCAGCTGGAGCACAGGAAGAGGTTCTCCCGCAGGTCGTGCACGGCGCGCCCAAGGAGCTGCGTGCGCTCCTTGGGCCACTTGAGCAGCGTCAGGGCCGCGCGCAGGGCCGACTTGGGGCCGAGCCCCGGCAGCGAGGACAGTTCGCTCACCAGGTCGGCGAGCGGCTTGGGAAGGGCTTTCATTCGTTAGAAAAGTCCAGGAATCTTGAGGCCGCCGGTGAGCGCCCCCATTTCGGACTGCTGCATCTCCCGGGCCTTCTTCAGGGCGTCGTTGACGGCCGCGAGCACGAGGTCCTGGAGCATGTCCACATCATTGGGGTCCACTACCGCCTTGTCGATCACGATGGACACGACGTCCTGGGAACCGGTGGCCGTCACCGTCACCATGCCGCCCCCGGCGGTGGCTTCCACGGTGCGCTTGCCCAGGTCCTCCTGGATCTGCTGCATCTTCTTCTGCATCATCTGCGCCTGGCGCAGCATATCTCCCATACCTTTCATGGCGTCCTCCGGTAGATATATCGGTCAGTTCTTGGCGCGCACATCGATGATGTACGCGCCCATGCTTTCGCGGGCTTCCTTGAACAGGTCGGACTGCTCGGCCTTGGCCCGCAGCTCCTTCTGGCTCAGAAGCTTCTGCCCCTGCTCGGCGGCCAGTTCCAGCGTCACCGCCGTCCCGAAGTAGGCATTGGCCAGCCGCTGGAGTAGCGCCAGGTTCTCGGGCTTTCCCTTGATCTGGTTCGCCTGGAACTCGTTCTTGCAGGTGATCCGGAATGTGCCGCCCCTGTTCATGGCGTCGTAGGCCCCGGTCATCTGCGGAAAGGCCACCTTGAGCAGCGGATTGCTCCTCACCTCGTGCATGGCGTAGTTCACGAACCCCTTCCATGTGGGCGGACCCAGCGGACGCGCGGCCTCTAGCGGCGGCGCGGCGTACTCCTGATCCTCCGGCGGGGAGGCGTCCTCGTCCTGCTCCCAAGGGGGGCTGCCGGCGCTGGAGCTTTCCATGCCGGGCGCGCCCGGTTCTCCAGGTCCGCCAAAAGAGCCGTTCATACCCGGGCCGCTGGACGTGCCGGCCTCTTCGTGCGCCTGCCCTGCTGATGAAGAGGCAAGCCCCGGCGCGGCATTCCCGGAGCGACCGGAAGCCTCGTGCGGGGCCGTCCCCGAGCTATCGGAAGTCCCGGCCGAGGGCGGCGCGACGGATGGCGCGGCGGGCGCGGGCACGTCGTCCTCCCGCCAGGGCGGAGGTTCGTCGCTTTGCGGCCCCTCCTTGGGCGATCCCTGCCCATCCTGTCCCGAAGCCGGATGCGGCCTGGGTCCGCCGGGAGCGGAAGCTGGAGCTGCGTAAGGCGCCGGCCTGGAAGCGCCCGGCGAGGCGTTCTCGCCCGCCGGAGCCCCATACGGAGCGGGCTGAGGGGCGCGCGATGCAGGCTGCCCCGCCCCTTGCGGCGGGGCGTACCGTGGGGAGGTCTGGGGCTGCGCTCCATACGGAGCCCCCCCGGGCGCGGCCCCCTGCGGCGGCGCGTATCGCGGAGCTTGGGGCGGAGCCCCATACGGGGCGCCGGCAGGCCCCGGTCCGGGCTGGTGCTGTGCCTGGGCCGGAGCTCCGTAGGGAGCGGGCCGTTGCGCAGGGGCGTAGCCCTGGCCCGGCTGCCCGGTTTGTCCCGGTTGCAGAGGTGCGGGCCTGGGCGCGCCGCCCGTGCCCCCCGATCCCGCAAGACCGGGGCGCGGGGCCGACCCCGCGTTCATGGCCTCCAGGGACAGAAGCTTGGGGATGTAGGCCAGATTGAGAAGCAGGAGTTCCAGGGCCAGGGCGGGCTCCAGGCTGGTCATCACCCGGCGCTGCCCCTCCAGGGTCATCTGCCAGCAGGCGTGGATGTGCCGGGCCTCGAACTCCCGGGCCCAGGAGAGCCACTGCCCCCCTTCCTCCTCGGTGAGCTCCAGCGCAGGCAGGGCCTTCTCGCCGGACTGGTTCAAGAGAAACATGTTGCGCCAGCACGAGGCCAGCTCGCGCAGGAAGAAGCCGATGTCCAGGCCCCGGTCCAGCACCTGGCGCAGAAGCCCGCTCACTCCCAGGCAGTCCTGCTCCTTGAAGGAGCGCATGAACGAGAAGAACACGTCCTGTCCGGCCAGGCCCAGCACGTCGCGCACGTCCTGCTCGAGAAGCGTCGGTCCGCCCATGGCCAGCACCTGGGCCAGAAGCGACATGGAGTCGCGCACGCTGCCCGCCCCGCGCCTGGCGATCAGGCTCACGGCCGAGGGCTCGAAGCCCATGCCCTCGCGGTCCAGCAGGCTGGTGAGGTGGGCCTCCAGCTCGGGCTGCATGAGCCGCTTGAACACGTAGTGCTGGCAGCGGCTGATGATGGTCGGCAGGATCTTGTGGGGCTCGGTGGTGGCCAGGATGAAGGTGACACGCCCGGGCGGCTCCTCCAGGGTCTTCAGGAGCGCGTTGAAGGCCGCCTTGGAGAGCATGTGCGCTTCGTCGATGATGAAGACCTTGTAGCGGCTCTGCAAGGGGGCGTATCCGATGTCTTCCTTGAGGCGGCGCGCCTCGTCCACGGTGCCGTGGGTGGCGGCGTCGATCTCGATGACGTCGGGGGAGACCCCGGCCGTGATCTGCCGGCACTGGGAGCATTCGTTGCACGGCTCGCCCGTGGGCGCGGTGACGCAGTTCAGGGCCTTGGCCAGCACGCGGGCCAGGGTGGTCTTGCCCACCCCGCGCGTGCCGGAAAAAAGATATGCGGGAGCGATCTTGTCCTCGGCCGACGCCTTGGACAAGATCCGCTTGATGGCTTCCTGCCCGGCCACGTCGCTGAAGCGCTGCGGCCGGTATTTCGCTGTGAGGCTTTGGGCTGACATGTATTTTAGCCGGGGAGCCGCAGGGCCCCCCGGCGTGGGTGCATTAGATGGTGTAGCCGTGCAGCCAGGAGGCGTACTTGGGATTCTCGCCCTTGACCACCTTGAAGAACTCGCGCTGCAGCGCCATGGCCACGGGACCGGCCTTGCCCTCGCCGAT
Source organism: Fundidesulfovibrio terrae (assembly GCF_022808915.1). NCBI lineage: Bacteria > Pseudomonadati > Thermodesulfobacteriota > Desulfovibrionia > Desulfovibrionales > Desulfovibrionaceae > Fundidesulfovibrio > Fundidesulfovibrio terrae. The sequence continues at coordinate 6,111 of NZ_JAKZFS010000006.1, read as the reverse complement.
GGTGCGGCGGTCGAGCTCCCGGATGGGGGTGATCTCGGCGGCGGTGCCGGTGAAGAACGCCTCGTCCGCAGTGTAGAGCTCATCGCGGGTGAAGCGGGTCTCGCGCACCTCGTAGCCCAGGTCCTTGGCCAGGGTGATGACCGCCTCGCGGGTGATGCCCGACAGGATGGAGGTCAGCGGCGGAGTCTTGATGACGCCGTTCACCACCATGAAGACGTTCTCGCCCGAGCCCTCGGACACGTACCCTTCGGTGTCCAGCAGCAGGCCCTCGTCGTAGCCGTCGGCCAGGGCCTCGTTCTTGGCCAGCACCGAGTTGACGTAGTTGCCGCAGACCTTGGCCTTGGTCATCATCACGTTGACGTGGTGCCGGGTGAAGGAGGAGGTCCTGATGCGGATGCCCTTCTGCAGGGCTTCCTCGCCCAGGTACGCGCCCCAGGGCCACACGCAGATGGCGGTGTGGATGGGGTTCTTGCCCGGGAAAACGCCTAGGGACATGCCCGTGCCGATGAAGCTGATGGGCCGGATGTAGCCCTCCTCCATCTTGTTGGCCTTGAGGGTGTCCAGGATGGCCTGGGCGATCTGCTCTTCGGTGTGGGGAATCTTGATTTCCACGATCTTGGCGGAGTCGAAGAGCCTGTGGACGTGCTCCTTGAGACGAAAGACCGCGGAGCCGCCGCCGGCGCTCTTGTAGGCGCGGATGCCCTCGAAGACGCCCACGCCGTAATGCAGGGTGTGGGTCATCACATGCACCTGGGCCTTATCCCAGGGCACCAGGGCGCCATCGAACCAGATAAGCTCGGATTTGGGCGACATAGATTCCTCTTTGGTGGTATTACCCGAAAGCCAGGGCGGACGGGCTTGAACCTTGGAGGATAGGCAAAAGCAAAAACCAGGTCAAGGATGCCCCGGGAAACCGCATGGTTGCTCATCCAGGCATTGCCAATACCCAGACGAATGGTTAGAGGATTCACCGGGCGCGACTGGCCGCCGGGTCCTTCCCGGAAGCCACGCGATTCCCCAAGGCTCGAGGTTCCCCCGCGCATGAATCTTCCCCCCATCGGCCCGGACCGCCCCTGGCTGGCCCCCCTGGCCGGATACTCCGACCTGCCCTTCCGCATGCTCTGCCGTGAGATGGGTGCCGCCTGCGCCGTCACCGAAATGGTCAGCGCCAAGGGCATGGTCTATTACAGCCCCGGGACCAAGGACCTCCTGGCCACCTGCCCCGGTGACGCTCCCCTGGTGGTGCAGCTCTTCGGCAACGAGCCGGAAATGTTCTCCCGGGCCATGGACATGCTCCTTGAGGCGGGTTTTCGCTGGTTCGACCTGAACTGCGGCTGCTCCGTGGCCAAGGTGGTCAAGACCGGCTCCGGGGCGGCGCTCCTGCGCACCCCGGACGTGCTGCGCAAGGTGGTGGCGGCCATGGTGGCCAAGGCCGGTCCCGACAGCGTTGGGGTCAAGCTGCGCACCGGCTGGGACGCCCAGGACTTAAGCGTTTTCGACATCGCCAAATCCCTCGAGGACGAAGGCGCTGCCTGGCTCACCCTGCACCCGCGCCACGCCCGGCAAGGCTATTCGGGCACGGCCCGCTGGGAGCATATCGGGGAGCTCAAGCGCCGCTCGAATCTTCCCGTCATGGCCAGCGGCGATTTGTTCACGGCCGAGGACGCCAAACGCTGCATTGACGAGACCGGCGTGGACGGGGTCATGTTCGCGCGCGGAGCCATGTACGACCCGGCCGTGTTCCGCAAATTCCTGCTCTGCCCGGACAGCGCGCATTCCGGCCCCTCCGGCTCCGAGGTCGCGCGTATGATCGAACGCCACGCAGACCTCATCCGCGAGCACGGACGTCCGGAGCGGGCGCTCCTGCGCATGCGCTCCATCGTGCCCCGCTACGTGCGCAACCTGGCCGGGGCGCGCACGCTGCGCCTGGAGGTGGCCTCCTGCGCCTCGTGGGAACATTTGCGCGAAATCACAGCGCGCATCGCCGAGTCCGGACCGGTGGCCGGGCAGGCAACCGGCCCGCAACACCATCCTGACAACCTGGGAGAACCGGAATGGACGTCCTGAGAGCCAAAACCGCGGGATTCTGCATGGGCGTGGACTTGGCCCTGCGCAAGCTCGACCAGCTGCTTGCCGAGAACGCTTCGGGCGCGCCCCTATACACGTTCGGGCCCCTGATCCACAATCCGCAGGTGCTTGAGGAGTACGCCTCCAAGGGCGTACGCCGCTCCGAGGAGCCCGAGGCCATCGCCCCCGGGGCCACGGTGCTTATCCGGGCCCACGGAATTCCCCGCCAGATGGACGAACGCCTGGCCGCCCGGGGCCTCACCGTGGCCGACGCCACCTGCCCCAAGGTCAAGAAGGCCCAGAAGCTCATCGCCAGGGAGGCCGACCAGGGGAAGATCCTGCTCCTCTACGGCGAGGAGGCCCATCCCGAGGTGCGCGGCCTGCTCAGCCACGCCTCCCACGGGGCCATCGTGTTCGACAGCCTGGAGGAGATCCAGGCCTATGCCCCGGACCCGGCCGACGCCTATTTCCTGGCCGCCCAGACCACCCAGGACGAGGCCGAGTTCGAACGCATCCGGGATTATCTTTTCGCCTTGCTCGGCCGCGAGATTCCCGTACTCCACACCATCTGCGACGCCACCCAGAAGCGTCAGGAAGAGGCCATCGCCATCGCCAAGCAGGTGGACTTCATGGTGGTGGTTGGCGGGCGCGACAGCGGCAACACGCGTCGCCTGGCCAAGGTGGCCGAGGCCCAGGGAGTGCCCTGCGCTCATGTGGAGACCGAAGCGGAACTCCCGCTTGAAAATATGCGGGGCAAAACCCGTATCGGCTTGACAGCCGGAGCTTCAACGCCCAAAAACATAATCGATTCGGTGGAAGCGATTTTGCGCACGCTCTAGCCGCGGAGGACCCTCTCGATGGCCCAGACCAATATTCTTCTCGAAGCCGGGACCAACGAGCTCGAAATAGTCGAATTCTTCCTCGACGAGGCCGTGCCCGAAGGCGACCCGTCGGGCCTCACGTCCTACAAGGGCTATTACGGGGTCAACGTGGCCAAGGTGCTGGAGATCATCCGCCTGCCCCGCGTCACCGCGCTGCCCGAGGTCTCACACCCGTCGGTGCAGGGCGCGTTCAACCTGCGAAACCACATCATCCCCCTGGTGGACCTCTCCGTGTGGCTCGGCAAGCAGCGCGCGGAGCACGAATCCCCCAAGGTCATCGTCACCGAGTTCAACAAGGTGACCTCCGCCTTCCTGGTGTCCGGCGTCACGCGCATCCACCGTCTGAGCTGGGAGGCCGTGGAGCCGCCCAACACCTATGTCTCCTCCTTGAGCGGCGACTCCATCACTGGCGTGGTCAAACTGGAGGACCGCATCGTCTTCCTTTTGGACCTGGAAAAGATCGTAGCCGACCTGAATCCCGAACTGGGCCTGCGCCTGGACACCAGCATCGACTGGAAGGCCAGCAAGCGCTACCGGGCGCTCATCGCCGACGACTCCGCCCTGGTGCGTGAGATGCTGCGCGACCTCATGGAAAAGGCCAACTTCGACGTGGAGGTGGTCACCACGGGCCTGCAGGCCTGGGAGCGCCTCGTGGGAATCAAGGCCACGGCTGAAAAGGAAGGCAAGGCCGTCTCGGATTACGTGCAGGTGGTGGTCTCGGACATCGAAATGCCTACCATGGACGGCCACAACCTGACCAAGCGCATCAAGGAAGACCCGGCCCTGGGCAAGCTCCCGGTGCTGTTGTTCTCCTCGCTCATCACCGACAAGCTGCGCCACAAGGGAACGGCCGTGGGCGCTGACGACCAGATATCCAAGCCCGAGGTCAGCCAGCTGGCCCTTCGCGCCAAGAACCTCATCGAGCAGAAACTGAGCGAGACTGCCTGACGCACCCAAGGCCCCGGAATAAACGAAGCGCCCGGCGGGTTGTCCCCGTCGGGCGCTTTTTCGTGGCGCATGGCGCCGTCGTCGCGGTTTCTGTGTTTGGGATGGCGGCGGTACGCCTTGGGGTCCCGGATGGCCTTGCCCGGCGGGGGCTGTTTCTTGCGGACCGGGATGTCCTCCTGCTTGATGACGATGGTGTCGCTTGGCATGGATGGTTCCTTCTCTGTGGTTGATGTTCAGCACAGGCTCTCAACGCGCACCGTTCCCAGGCTGCGCCCGAGAAAACGTTCGCCCACTTCCCGAAAGCGTTGCGGCACGTCCGTGACGTGGAAAACATGTTCGGGTTCGCCCTGGCCCGGATTCTCAAGCTTCATCTCGCGCAGAAGATCCTCGGCGCGCTCGGACACGGCCTCGGCCGAATCCACCAGACGCACGCCCTGCCCCATGACCGAGCCCAGCATGGGCTTGAGCAGCGGATAATGCGTGCAGCCGAGCACAAGGGTGTCGATGTTCTGGGCCAAAAGCGGCGTGAGGTATTCGAAGGCCGTGAGCCGAGTCACGGGGTGATCCAGCCAGCCCTCCTCCACCAGGGGGACGAAGAGCGGGCATGCCTCCGTGGCCAGGAACATTCCGCTTTGGTCGTAGCGCTGTATGGCGGTGACATACGCCCCGGAGCCGATGGTGGAGGGCGTGCCGATGATGCCGATGCGCCGGTTGCGGGTGCGGGCCACGGCGGTGCGCGCGCCCGCGTCGATCACCTCCAGCACGGGCACGGGCGACAGGGCGCGCACGGTGTCATACGCCACGGCGGCCATGGTGTTGCAGGCGATGATGAGCATCTTCACCTGCTTGGCCAAAAGGAATCGGGCGATCTGCTCGGCGAAGCGGGCCACTGTCTCGCGGGATTTCACGCCGTAAGGCACGCGGGCCGTGTCGCCGAAGTAGACGATGTTCTCGCGGGGCAGGCGCTCCATGACCGCGCGGGCCACGGTGAGGCCGCCCACGCCCGAGTCGAAGATGCCTATAGGGGAAGAGGGGGAAAGGTGCATGCTCTGTATACCTTCAAAAAAGTCTTTGCTCGTCTCGCCGAAACAACGGCGATGTGCGCGGATACACCCTTCCAACGCGATGTTCAATTGCCGGAGCCCTGGACCATAAACATGTTGACGGAAAATCCCGCCCCAATCATACGGTGGAGAATGGGCACTATGCCATGAGCGCCGAGGGGCGGCCGACACGTCCAGACGAAAACGAGGAGCGAGCCATGAGCAAAATACTTGCGGGCAAGGTGGCCCTGATCACCGGAGGATCGCGAGGCATGGGAGCGGCCATCGCTCGTGCCCTTGCGGACGACGGCGCGGACGTGGCCGTAAGCTACGCGGCCTCTGCCGACAAGGCGGAGGCCGTGGCGCGCGGCCTTGAAACCAAGGGCGTGCGAGCGGCCGCAATCAAGGCCGACCAGGCCGATCCGGCCCAGGTCCGGGCGTTGGTCGAGGCGGTTATCGAACGCTTCGGCCGTCTGGACATCCTGGTCAACAACGCGGGCATCGCGGTCTACGGCATAACCGGAGCCCCCACCAGCGACCTCGCCGGACTGGAGCGCCAATTCGCCGTCAACGTCGGCGGTGTGGCGGCCGCCGTCCGCGCGGCCGCCGCTTTCATGGGCAAAGGCGGCCGGATTGTCACCATCGGCTCCTGCGTGGCCGACCATGTCCCAGGCCCTGGACTGGCTGACTACGCCGCGACCAAGGGAGCCGTCACCGCCTACACCCGTGGCTGGGCCAGGGACTTCGGTCCCAAAGGGATTACCGTCAACGTGGTGCAACCCGGCCCCATCGCCACGGACATGAATCCCGACGAGGGCGAGTTCGCCGAAAGCCTGAAACAAGCCACGGCGCTGGGCCGCTATGGCAAGCCCGAAGAGGTGGCGGCCGTGGTGGCCTTCCTGGCTAGCCCGGAAGCGTCCTTCGTGACCGGAGCCACCATCGAGGTCGATGGTGGATTGAACGCGTAAAGCGGAGCTTTGGGTGAGGTGCGGTCACTGTACGCCCGAAAAGCGAAAGGCCCGCATTTTGGTGCGGGCCTTTCTTAAAGGAACCTGGCGGCGACCTACTTTCCCACTAGCGGTCCTAGCAGTATCATCGGCGATGGAGGGCTTAACTTCCGAGTTCGGAATGGGATCGGGTGTACCCCCTCCTCAAAGGCCACCAGGAAATTC